>CAZXYN010000001.1:0-286903 GCA_964644965.1 uncultured Candidatus Saccharibacteria bacterium
CCGTAATCATTACCGCCGAGGGTGAAATGTCGGCGGCCCAGAAGGTTTCAGAAGCGGCTGGTATCTTGTCTAAGGTACCAGGGGGTTTGGCTGTCCGTACGCTCCAGACTCTAGAAAAGATATCTGTCGAGCCATCACAAAAAACAGTGTTTGTATTGCCGTCAGATATTGTTGACGCCGTGAAGAGCTTCGGCAAATAGTCATTTTGTGAGCTAGCTTACAGTTATTCTGGCCTTCCACGGCTATAATTTAGAGTGTAAGGAGTTTATACATGACAAATGTACACTTGCAGACAGCTGCACACAACCTACGTCGGGCAATCCAGGATGTCCAATTGCAATTAGACCAGAACAAGGCGCAGAATGACAAAACTGTGCAAGATATGCAGAAGCGCATCAGTGACATCAAGCAACAGGAACGAAACCTCACAGCGCTTGCAGCTAATGCTACAACAGATCAGGAAAGAGCACTTCACACCTCTAAAATCCAAGATCTAGAGCGTGAAATCAACGAGTTGAACAGAAATATTTTCAAGGTAAAAGACGATATTCGCAAGATCGAACAAGACCTGACACGCCAAAAGGCCGACTACGAACGCCTAGCCCGTGAGCTAGAATCTGCCGCCTAAGCAGTAATACCCTTGAGCAAAGAAGAGCCTTCATGTATAATCTTAACCTGTTAACAGGTGTGTTCTTACCAAATTTGTGAGAGGATTCGCAAATTTGAGAGGAGCAGGCTAACCATAACACTGTGACGAGCGGGTGTAGCTCTCCGCTGGACAGCGGATGTTTAGAGTGAGAACTCCTGCGGCTTCGCTGAATAGCGAATCGTAAATGAACTTTTATAACCAATCGGCTAAACCAGGCAACTCGTTTGCCGTTTAGACGATTGAGAGGAGACGGCTTTATTTGATTGCTAGAACTGCCAAGCAAACTTGTTTTGTTGGCAGTTCGGCTATCAAACAATTACACGTCGACGAGCGGGTGTAGCTCAGTTGTTTAGAGCGCTTCCTTGCCAAGGAAGAGGTCGAGAGTTAGAGTCTCTTCACCCGCACCATTTTGAATGCCTCACGATAGTGGGGCTTTTAAAATGGTCTGAGTTGAGTCTAACTCTCGACCTCTTCAAATATAAACAGCGGTCGAGCTTGGCTCATGAAACCGTGACCACGGTCATGAGCCTTTGTCGTACTATTAATGCGACAGGTACCACACGTCATTCCTAGTGCGACATGAACAGCGTCTGTCACCGGATGCGGTCTTCTTATTTCCATCATGACTTGAAGATTCGTCGGCAGAGGTAGTGCTTAGGGTATATAATTACCCTCATGAGCTTAAAGCGAGATTTAGATGACGAAGAATTCGAAGCTATGAGCATAACCAAAAAGAAGCGTTACGTGGCCGAGCTTTTGATTAAACGGTCAGATGCCAAGAGTGTTAGGGAGTCAAAAACTCCTATAGCAATAGTTATGGCAGGCGTCCCTGGAGCCGGAAAGACGGAGTTCCTCGATACTTTCTCCGAGCTTATTGAAGCAAGAGACTTTGATGATTTTATAAGGATAGACTTAGATGAAATTGTAGAGATATACCCAGGCTACACACCTAAAACTGATGCGCAATTTAGAAGCCAGGGTAATCATGTCGTAGCCGCTGCTGTTGATACAGCAAAAAAAGGAAGGTATAACATGATGATAGACGGCACATTCTCTGGTAGCTCAGGTGCATCAATCCAGAATGTGGATAGGCTTTTAGCAGCTGGATATAAGGTGGAGATGTTTTTCATGCACGATAAGGTTACTACCTCGTGGAAATTCACAAGGGCTAGGGAAAAGATAACAAAGAGAGGAATTGACCAAAATGGCTTCAAAAGAGCATGCAAAAGCGTTGTTGAAAACTTAAATAATGCCCTATCCAAGTTTAACGACAACCCTAATTTTCATATTTCTGTGGTGGTTCAGAAGGAGCTTAGGGACAAGG
This sequence comes from uncultured Candidatus Saccharibacteria bacterium, assembly GCA_964644965.1. Taxonomy (GTDB): domain Bacteria; phylum Patescibacteriota; class Saccharimonadia; order Saccharimonadales; family JACDBH01; genus CAZXYN01. Next base: position 1,974 of record CAZXYN010000001.1, read on the forward strand.
ACTATAAGGTAATAAGTGACAGGAAAATCATTGACACGATTTTAAATCAAGGTTATAATATAGACGAGATTAAGGAATTATGATGAAGCTTCTTTACCAAACAGTTCGACAAAAGATATACAGTAGCTCTGAGCAAGATCGTCTTATTAAATTTGTCGGAAACAAAGAAACCATAAAGAAAGCTGTCGAAGGCTCAATGACCAAACGAATTGAAATCTTTGACAAAGCAGACCTCAAAAAGACAGTACTATAAAAGCAGATTCCCTAAAAATCAGCCATAAATTTAACCAAAAAGGACGCTCAGGCGTCCTTTTTGGTTTACCTCAAATGTTAAAATTAGAAGGTAGGCAAACTAACGAGGAGGGAAATGAAATGGCTAAATATGTTGATGGATTTGTGTTGGTAGTACCGAAAGGTAAAGAAGCTGAGTACGAGGAAATGGCCAGGCAAGGTCGTGACTCCTGGATGAAGCATGGGGCTCTTCAATACTTTGAATGCAGGGGCGATGATCTCAAGCAAGATGAAATGGGTGATCTAAAATCACGCGCTTTCAAAGAGATGGCCGGTGCAAACGATGAAGAGAACGTGTGGTTTTCGTGGATTGTTTTTGAATCAAAAGAAAAGCGCGACGAGATAAACAAAATAGTCATGGATGAGATGGGTGAAAGTTTTGGGGATCAGGATAGTTTTGAGATGCCAAATGATATGACAAAGATGGCACGCGGCGGGTTCGAAGTAGTAGTCGAATAGCAGGCCAAATCAAGAGTTCTGCCAAAGACTGAAATTGCTTATGCTTCGGATTAAAATATTTTGAGCCTATAATCTTATCAAAAGGAGATTATATGTCAGAACTTGTACACGGACCAGTACCAGAGTGGGAGCCATTAGAGGAAGACAAAGCGACTATCGACAGACTGTTGAACAGTGAAAGTGAAATAGATAATGCTTATGCCGAAGCGTATCAGCTAGGTCTCTTTGTGAAAGAATTTGCTGGTGAAACTGAGGAACAAGGTATTACTGCTGTTGGGGAATTGAACAAAATTTCTCTATTGAACTTCCGCACAGGTAAGGAGGTTGAAGTAAGTGGTTTAACAATAACTGATTGTTTTAATCTAGATGCTTACCCTGGTAGGGGCATAACCAGGCCGGAAAGAGTACGTGACGGCATTCGCGGAGCTATTGAATTAAGAGACAGATAAACTAAAAATTCACAGCAAAAACAAAACAATATGCTCATGTTTTGCTATAATTGGGTGCATATATGGGTATAGAGCAATTTGGAGAACGTCAGCCAGAGCACGAAGGTGAAAAGTTTCTTCGTATGCTAGGCTTGGAGGAATTCGCAGATACCGAGATACTGACGGCTAATGGCACGGTACAAGCCAGAGATTTCTTAGATATTTGCGGCGAACACGCCCGACCAGTACTGGTAGGGTTTGAGTCTATGAGCCCAGAAGACCCTAGGTATGATGCTACAAAAGATGCTCTCCGTGGCGTGGTTGGATATTACATTACAGGAGGCAACTCCAGTAGCTAGCTCCTGGATGTGTGAAAATCATGAGTGGGAATGAACTATCACAGGCTCAAGCTAGTCCAATCGATGTAGAACTGGCTAGTGACACTGGCATTGAAATGGATTATACCTACGAACGCGCGGACGGGACGGTAGAGCACGCTAGAAGTGCAGAAGAAGTGTTCGAAAAATGTCCGGTGCTGGGTAGGCTGGCTATTGAGGCACCCGAACAGGCTAATATTTTGCTAGAACTGGCTGCGGTTGGAAATCAAATACTAAAGACTCAGGAACAACCAAAACCCGTAGAGGTGATTGATGATAAGCAAGTAGAACAAACAGAAGTTCTAGCAGCATCAGAAAGTCAATCACGCGACTCAGAAAAATATTATCAAGACACGGCAAAGCAAATAGAAGTGATTTTGCACGAGGAAGACGAGCCGGAAACTGTCAGTAGTGAACCAGCCACAAATGAAGTGATTTATGAACAAGAAATTGCCCAAATTGTCGATGACGAGAAGCCTACAGAAATAGTAGTAGACCTAGGCCACGTGGTTGACGAGGTCGCAACTGAGCAAGTCCAAGAGCAGCTGATAGCTACAGAAACAACTGAAATAAAGTCGGATGAATATAGCGTAGAGCCAGAGCTACCAACTGATTTACAAGAAATTCCAGAAGTGTACGAGCCTACCGAGATTGTGGCATCTCCAAGGACTGATATCGAACCAGAACTAGCCCTTGAACAGGTCGATATTACCGAAACCGAAGATACCAGTGAGCAAGACATCTCAGCAATCGAAATAGATCTGACTGATGAACCCGAGACATACGAGGATTACGAGCTTCCGGGCTCAACAATAGAGCAACAAAGTCTAGAAACCGTAAAAGAACAGATAGACACTAGGCCACTATCAGAAACCTTCCAGCAGTTGGAATTAGTATTGCCAGAGCTAAAAAGCGACATAAATCAATCTAAAGTAATAGATTTAGTGCAGAATATTGCCAGCCAGCTGGAGTTAGTGGTAGATATTGAACTTGTCGATACGATTGAATTAAGCGATGAGCTAAGAGCGAGCGTAATTGAGCTACTAGAGTTCCTGGGCTCAGAAGAGCCAGAAAAGCTGCTAAACGAATTCATCGAAACACGCGGTGCAGTAGAGCTTGTGCGGGTATTGCAGGAGCTAAGCCAAAAATTAACAGAAGACGATGGACATGAATTCCTGACAAGCCAATTAACGAGCAGAGCAGTGAAAAACGATTCGCGGCTATACGTGGGCAAAATGATATTTGGCCTAATAAGCAGCTTTAGTTTAGAGATGAAAACCTTGTAAGTGTTGAGTTATTTACCTCTGTAAGGTAGAATATAGTGGCTAAACGAACGGCTCTTTAGCTCAGTTGGTAGAGCAGAGGCCTGTAAGAGTCAAGCCATTTGGCTTGACCGGAATAGCGAAGGCGGTAAAATTAAAAACTGCCGAGCGTCAGAGCCAGCGATGAAGGCCTGTTACGTAAAAACACGAATGCGAGTATTGCGCATAGCGTGGCTCTTTAGCTCAGTTGGTAGAGCAGAGGCCTGAAGAGCCTTGTGTCCCCAGTTCGAGTCTGGGAGGAGCCACCAAATAAGTACCCCACCGAAGAGTGGGGTTTTTATTTGGTGGTTAGTCTCAACTTGAACCGCTGCTTGTCAGCGAGTTCGATAACGGCTTGGCTGGTTAGTTTTCCAGCCAAACGGCTATATCTTGAAGCCGAGCAGCATCTCGCTGCCCGGCCTGAGAGAGTATGCTGGGAGGAGCCACTTGGTTAAGCGAGCGGAAGAAGACGAAGTCCGCTGTCTGGGACGAGGCTATAGGCCATGTGACAACAATCACACTAGCGTTGGCACAGAGTACTGCTATAATACTCAGTCTATGAATAGAGAAGAACGAGAAGCAGATATGATTTCTTTTGGTGCGCAACACCTCAAAGGTGCCGAGGAGCTTGGACTTGCGGAAGATGAAGTACGCCATGCACGCTTTCGCATTTTAAGGCGAAAAGAGCCGGAAGGTGAAGATGCACTTATAATTGATCTACCAAGTGGCAATAGGGTCATACCAGGAGTAGAAATTGATATTGATACGGGTACAAGCGAAGGAATCGTGCCATTCAAGATAAAAAGACGACACGAAGAGGATGAGGGCAATCATGAAACTCGCAAAAAAATAGCTATGATTGGCGGCGCTACAGTCATTGCGGCTGGGGTAGCTACTGGTATTGCTGTCATCTGGCGACACAAGAAACAAAGCTAGTTTTCTGTCAGAGAAGTTATAAGATATAATTTAGCAGTGCAAGCCAGTGTATGGTGCGTTGGCCGAGAAGTTAGGCATGGGTCTGCAAAACCCAGTAGACGGGAGCGTTACCCGTACGCACCTCCATTTATAATGCATGGGCGAGTGGCGGAATTGGTATACGCGACGGACTTAAAATCCGTTGGCTGAATAAGCCTTGTGGGTTCAAGTCCCACCTCGCCCACCAATGTAAGAAACCAGCATTTCGCTGGTTTTTTCATTGGTTGATTGGGCAGGGGACTTGAACCTTTGGTCATGCACTGCCAGTGGCAGTGCATGTTTTCTATGCTTGGCCATCACAAAACTTTAGTTTTGCTGATGCAAGACAGAACAAGTCCCACCTCGCCCACCAAAGTAAGAAACCAGCATTTCGCTGGTTTTTTTCTTTGGTCAAATACCCCTGGTAAACTGCTGTCTTTTGGTGCGCAAAATGCTATACTTAATACACAAGCTAAACGAAGGGAATTATCTGAAATGATGTGGTTAATTATTGGAGGAATCGTCCTACTGCTAGTCATCGTATTTGGTGCGATGTACAACGGACTTATCAAGCTCAATATTCGCGCTGACGAAGCCTGGAGCGATATCACCGTCCAGATGAAACGACGTCTTGACCTAATCCCTAATCTTATCGAAACAGTCAAAGGCTACGCCAAGCACGAAAAAGGTGTATTCGAAGAAGTAACAAAAGCTCGCACGGCAATGGTAAACGCTGAAGGTCCTGCCGAAACAGGCAAGGCCGAGAATATGCTAGAAGGCGCACTCAAGAGTATCTTTGCAGTTGCAGAAGCCTACCCAGACCTGAAGGCAAATACCAATTTCCTAGATTTGCAGGCTGAGCTTGTCGATACAGAAAACAAAATCCAAGCTTCACGACGTTTTTATAACGGAGTTGTACGTGATTTCAATACAAAGCGCCGAGTATTCCCTACAAACATTTTTGCTTCAATCCTTGGTTTCAAGCAAGACAAAGAATTCTTTGATGTAGACGACACAGAACGTACAGAGGTCAATAAACCAGTTGACGTAAAGTTCTAACGGAAAACCTCCGTAGCGTGCATATTTAGGAAAAAAGGTTGGAGCAGGATTTGAAAATTGCAAATTGTAAACTGAGAATTGGAGCGTTAGCGACCAATGTATAGCGCCATTGCTGCAAACAAGCGCAAAACTTATATAATCATGACACTTTTTGTGGTGATTATTGCCACGCTTGGTTGGGTATTTAGCCAAATGTTTGGTGGTGATGTGCCGACTATCACCATTGGTGTGCTAATTGGCGCACTGCTGTACGCATTGATTAGCTACTTTAACGCATCTAAGGTTGCATTGGCTGTTAATCGTGCTCAACCTATTGAGCAGAGCGACAACCCGAGACTTTATCGAATTGTAGAGAATATTGCCATCACAGAGGGCATGCCGATGCCCAAGGTTTACATTATGGAAGATGCTGCACCTAATGCTTTTGCTACCGGACGCGACCCAAATCATGCAGCGGTTTGTGCAACAACGGGCTTGCTTGACATTATGACTGACAGTGAGCTACAAGGTGTAATGGCACATGAGATGGGTCACATCAAGAACTATGATATTCGTGTCAGCATGATTGCCTTTGCAATGGTGGCAGTAATTGGCCTACTTGCAGATATATTGCTGCGCATGAGTTTCTTTAGGGGTGATGACAACAATAATAGCCAAATTGGCCTATTCCTAGGCATTGCCGGCGCGATACTAGCACCGATTGCTGCAACGATGATCCAGCTAGCTATATCTCGCCAACGTGAATATCTGGCTGATGCTACCGGTGTCATGACGACACGCTACCCAGAGGGTCTGGCAAGCGCACTCGAAAAAATCGGCAAACACGGTTCGGCTCTAAAAAGTCACCAGAACTCATCGACTGCGCACCTATTCTTTGCTAATCCGCTAAAGAAAAAGGGCATCGCTAGTTTATTTAGCACCCACCCGCCGATTCAGGATCGTATTGAGCGTATTCATGAAATGGGCGTGAAGGCATAAAGCTAATGGTTGCCAAAACTGCAAACAAGAACACGCAAACTAGCCGTGTTCGGAAACTTGATTATAAGAGTAAGAAAAAGGCTGTTCGTCAGAACGAACCAATCCCAAGTAGTTTCAAGATTCTTCGCCTAACACTGCGGCATTTGTGGTCTAACAAAAGACTGTTTGGTGGAATACTCGCAATTTACGTAGGGCTATTTGCATTGCTTGTGAAGGGACTGGCTACAAACTTTCAGTTGGGTGAGACACGTCAGGCGATAGAAGACGCCGCTGGAGGCAACATCGATTCACTCAGCACCGGGTTTGCACTGTTTGGAACACTTGTCGGCACTACAAATACCGCGCCAAGTGAATCGGGTGCTGTCTACCAATCAATCTTGTTTGTAATTATGTCGTTGGTTGTAATATGGAGCCTCAGGCAGACCTTTGAGTCCAAAAAGCACATCACGATTTCTCAGGCTTTTTATAAATCAACCACCCCACTGATTCCATATCTTTTGACTATGCTAGTGGTTGTCTTGCAGCTACTTCCGGCTCTGATCGGTAGTTTTATATATTCGATTGTCATATCAAACGGCATAGCAGTCGGTAGGTTCGAACAAATACTGTGGCTGACAATATTGCTGCTGTCTTTTGCTGCCACAATATTCTTGGTTAGTTCATCATTGTTCGCAACCTACATCGTAACTCTTCCTGATATAACACCGATGCTTGCGCTTCGCAAAGCTCGGGCGCTCGTGAAGTTTCGGCGATTTCTAATTATTCGGAAGCTGCTTTTCCTGCCGCTAGTAATAGTCGTTGTGATGATTGCTTTGTTTGTGCCACTTGTCCTGTATGCTGCTGTTGCTGCCGAAATTTTGTTCCTGGTTTTCTCGCTTGGGCTGCTTATCTTTAGTCATACCTATATGTACATTCTATACAGGGAGATGCTGTAGATGAATCCTAGTGAGCGTGCAAAAGAATTACGTAATTTATTACGTGATTATTCCTACGAGTATCATGTGCTCGATAATCCGACTGTAACAGATGCGATTTATGATGGTTTGATGTCCGAGCTCAAGCAAATTGAGCAGCAACATCCGGAGCTTGTTACGCCAGATAGCCCAACTCAGCGGGTCGGATCCGAGCTACTTGGCGGGTTCAAAAAGGCCACTCATTCTAGCCGAATGCTGAGTTTGAACGATGTCTTTAGCCGCGAAGATGTTGAGGCTTGGGTGCAGCGAATGGACAAATTACTGCCTAGACGCAGGCATGAATTTTTTGCTGATCTAAAAATGGATGGGTTAGCTTGCGCGATTATTTATGAAGACGGTGTGCTGGTGCAGGCGATTACAAGGGGCGATAGCTATATTGGCGAAGATGTGACTGCAAATGTTAAAACAATCGCTAATATTCCACTGCGCCTGCGCGAAGCAAAAGGTTACGAACGGTTTCTGGTCGGGCGTACCGAAATACGTGGTGAGATAATTCTATACACCAAAGACTTTGAGCAGCTAAACAAGCAGCGGAAACAAGACGGGCAGCCTGTCTATGCTAATCCTCGAAATCTCGCAGCCGGCACAATCCGACAACTCGATCCGGGCCTGGTGGCAGAGCGACCGCTCAGATTTAGGGCTTATGATTTGGTTAGACAAGGCGAAGATATTGTTTCTTGGGCAGAGGTTTACGAGACGGTACGTAACCTTGGTGTGGCTGCAAACAAAGAAGCCTCGATATTTGATTCGTTAGAAGGGGTCATGAAATTTATCGATACTTGGGACGAAAAGCGAAACCAACTGCCGTTCATTACCGATGGTCTTGTAGTAAAAGTGAACGATAGAAATCAATACCGAGAGCTAGGAATTGTCGGCAAGCAGCCCAGAGCTGCTGTGGCTTACAAGTATCAGGCAGAGCAAGCTACGACTATCGTCAAAGACATTGTGATTAGTATTGGCCGTACTGGTGCAGCGACACCAGTGGCGGTTTTTGACCCAGTGTCTGTAGCCGGCACAACTGTACAGCATGCTAGCTTGCATAATGCAGATGAGATCAAACGCAAAGACATTCGTGTGGGTGACACAGTAGTTATCTACAAAGCTGGTGATATTATTCCGCAAGTAGAATCGGTAATTACCGAACTACGACCAAAAGACGCTAAGACATATGTAATGTGGAGTGAGCTAAAACGTCAATATCCAGAGCTTGAGTTCGAGCGGCCTGAAGGCGAGGCGGTTTACCGTGTAAAGGGTGCTACCGGATCGATTTTACTCAAGAAAAACCTCGAACATTTTGCCAGCAAAGCAGCGCTTGACATCGATGGACTGGGTGAAAAAAACGTAGTTGCGCTGGTTGATGCCGGACTAGTCGAAGACATTGCCGATATTTATAAGATAACCAAAGATCAGTTGCTAGAGCTTGATAGATTCGCCGATATTTCTGCCGGTAAATTGGTTGCTGCAATTGATGCCAAGAAAAAGGTGCCATTGCATAGGTTTGTTTACGGTCTAGGAATCAGGCATGTTGGTGTGCAGACGGCGATAGATTTGGCGGCCAGGTTTAAGAATCTCGACAATATCGGCCAAGCGACCTATCAAGATTTGAAATCTGTTGATGGAGTTGGTGAGATTGTTGCCGAATCAATCCTAGGCTGGTTTGTGGATGATGACAATGTTGAGCTACTGGCAAAGTTCCGTGGTCTTGATGTCTGGCCAGAAGAAGCCAAGCAAACCCGCGGGTCACTTAGCGGCAAAAGTTTTGTGATAACCGGTACACTAGAAACAATGGGACGTGATCATGCAGCAGAAAAAATCCGTGCACTTGGCGGTACTTTTCAGACCGCGGTTGCTAAGGGTACAACCTATCTTGTGATGGGTACAAAAGCCGGCAGCTCAAAAGCTGACAAGGCTCGCAAACTCGGCACTGAGGTAATAGACGAACAAAAACTCACCGAACTACTATCATAATATATAGCTGATACTGTACAATAAAGACAAAAGAGAGGGAACGACTGTTTAGACCGCAATGATTGATTTGATTAATCCTGTTGCAAAAGAAGCGCTGAGCCAGAGCCTCGAGAAGTACTTCTACAAGTGGGACGAGTACGTATCGCGCATGGGTCTTTTTGGTATTGCCGAAAAAATGCGCCCAGTGGCTGTTGGTTGGAAGGTCGGCTCTAGGGCTGAATACCGTCGCGCCATGAGTGTGCTGGATAACTTTGCAGTCCAGATTCATAGCGTAAGTGTTGGCAAGCGTAAGATTGCTACCGTTGTACTAGAGAAGCCGCTAGCTCGTGGAATCCAGGTTATTAAGGTGATTGAGCGTCGTGAGGGTTCTCGCGACATTGTTGGTCTTGATCACGTAGACTTCTACCTACCAATCGTCGAGGGTGTGGCCGAAATGCTAGAACGTGGCGAAGCAAATTGGCGTCGACAGGGTAACGATCGCTACAAGCGTCTGAGCGTACGATTTGGTCCAGAGTCTTCTTATGAAGCCAAGATTATAGATCATACTGTGCTAAATATTGCTGCTGATGAGCTAAACTACGCCAGCCAGAAGATATTAAACCCATCTGCCCGGCTCAAAAAGCCAAACATGGACTAAAAAACTCCCTCAAGTGAAGGGAGTTTTAAATTCTGAATGGTGGAGCTACGGGGACTCGACCTACCTTCGGCAGGCCCGCAACTTCGATATTGGCAACAAGTTGCCATCTGAAGATTGCCTTGCGATTCGCTATTCAGCGAAGCCGCTGGCAGTTCTCACCCGGACCTTTCGCCAAGACGACCGCTCTAGCTCTGTTTTGTTAAACCAATCTGGTGGAGCATAAGGGATTCGAACCCTTGACCTCCTCAATGCCATTGAGGCGCGCTAGCCAACTGCGCCAATGCCCCTCCAGTTTGATTTAACCTAGTAACTCTTTAAGTTCCTGCCTGCCATGACCGGTTTTTAGAAACATTTCCCTCTGGTAGGCTTCTGTTCGCGTATTATAGCTTTCCGTGTAAAGAAGTTCAAACGGCCGTGTGTGACGGGTTGCCTTAGACTTACCTGAATTGTGTTCGCTAATTCGGCGAGCAACATTATCAGTTGATCCCGTATATAACCTACCGTTCTTCAGACTTCTTAATACATATACAAAATACATAATCCTGACCTGTCGCCACGGCGACCGCTCTAGCCAACTGAGCTATAGTCCCTCATCAAGCTCTCTCCCCTCGGTTTCCCAAACAGCAACAAGTTGCTTGGTTTGAAAAACTGGGTTAAGACAAGGGCAATTCTAACAGATAACAACAGATAAATAAAGCTGCCAGTATCAAGCCAAAAGCGTTATAATATAGATAATGAAAAAAGCATTCAAAAGTATTGTCGTTGCAATTCTGGCGCGGCAAGTACGAAAGCTACGCAAGAAGCATTCGATTCAAGTCATCGCAGTTGTTGGCAGTATCGGCAAGACCAGCACCAAGCTGGCGATTGCTCAGACACTTAGCAAATCACGCAGAGTCCGCTATCAACATGGCAATTACAACGATATCGTCAGCGTGCCGCTGGTATTTTTTGGCCATGCAATGCCAAGTCTGTTTAACCCAATTGCTTGGACAAAGATTCTCTTTAGTAACTCCAAGCAGGTTCGCTCCAAGTACCCATATGACGTAGTAGTCCTAGAGTTAGGCACTGATGGTCCGGGACAGATCGAAGCATTTAAGAAATACCTAGAAGTTGACTACGCAGTGGTGACGGCAATTGCGCCTGAGCATATGGAATATTTCGGCGAGCTTGATAATGTCGCAAAAGAAGAGCTGTCTGTCGCCGGATTCTCTAAACAACTAATCTATAACTCAGATCTAATACCAGAGAAGTACCTAGAACTTCTGCCGGCTGGATCAATCTCTTACTCGCTACACGCGTCAGAAGCCGATTTTCATATGGCGAATATTTTTCATTCAGCCGGTGGCTACGAGGGAGATATTAAACACGCTGGCGAGATATTTCTGCATATTTCTCACGAGGTTGTGTCCGAAACTCAGCTATATTCGGTCATAGCAGCTTCAATTGTTGGTAATCTTGTTGGACTCAAAAAGACAGAAATTCTGGCTGGATTATCTGCCATAACTCCTGTTAGTGGTCGGCTCCGAAGGCTACGCGGCATAAATAACAGTCTGATTATTGATGATACATACAACTCTAGCCCAGAAGCGGTGCGGGCGGGTCTGGATACGCTATACAAGCTAGAGGCACCACAGCGGATTGCGTTACTTGGCAATATGAATGAGCTTGGCAATATGTCGGCCGATGCGCATAAGCTGGCTGGTGAGCTGTGTGATCCAACCAAATTAGCGCTGGTTATTACTATCGGGCCAGATGCTAACAAATACCTTGCGGCCGCTGCCGAAGCCAAGGGTTGCACAGTCAAAAAATTCGATGACCCTTATGCGATTGGTGAATTTTTGCAGACAAAGATAGAACCCGAGGCGGTGATTTTTGCGAAAGGATCGCAAAATGGCGTATTTGCCGAAGAAGCAATCAAGAAAATCCTAGCCGATCCAGAAGATGCCAACAAGCTCGTTAGGCAGTCTGACTATTGGTTACGTCGCAAACAAGCTAGTTTTAAGGTACGCTAAATATATGGCCAAAATTTATGAAAAAGTGTTTTTCGAGAATGGCATTGTGCCAGTCGAAAAAGCCAATCTCAGTGTCGCGAGTTCGGCGGTTTTATACGGACTCAGTGTTTATACGGTTTTCCCAATATCAAAGACTGGTGATGGTGACCTACTAGCCTTTCGGCTAGAGGATCATTTCCGTAGACTTCAGGATTCGGCAAAGATTGTCGGCATTGATGACTTTGAGAAAAAGTGGAGCTTGAGCAAATTTATAAAGGCTATCGAAAATTTGGTGCAGGTCAATAATTTGGATGAAACTGTTTTTGTCAGAGCGACAGTGCATGTAGATGAGCTTGTTCCGGGAACAAGATCACGGGGTTTGCACACTAGCCTTAGCATATTCTTGTATGAGGCAGTACCAATACTTTCACCCAATGGTGCTCGGCTCAAGACCAGTGTCTGGCGACGGATTCCCGACTATGCAATTCCTTCAAGGGCAAAGGTAAATGGCGCCTACATTAACTCGGTACTTGCCAAGCAAGACGCTATCGACAGTGGTTATGATGATTGTATTTTCTTAGATGCGCAGGGACATGTCTGCGAATTAAGCGCCGCAAACATCTTTCTTGTTAGGGGAGGTGAATTAATCACACCTGATACCACCAATGATTTACTAGAGGGCATCACTAGGCGGACTGTGTTGCAGCTGGCACGAGATGCTGGTATGACTGTGACCGAGCGCTCGGTTGACCTGACGGAACTCTATATTGCAGATGAGGTTTTTGCCTGCGGAACATCAGCTAACTTGACGCCAATCACAGAGGTAGATGCTCGTAGTATTGGAAATGGTGACAAGCCGATCACAGAGAGATTACAGCAACTTTATCATGATGTTCGACATGGCAAGAACGACCACTACACTAGCTGGACAAAGCTAATCAGCTAGTAGCTTGTTTTACAAGTAGGTCTACTAGGTTAGGCATCTCAAGCCCCGACTCTCGGGCCATTTTAGGGTATAAGCTCTGGTCTGTAAAACCTGGAATAGTGTTTGTCTCAAGGACATGAAAACCACCAGATTTATCGATAATAATGTCAGTACGAGAAAGTTGCCTACAGCCAGTAATCTGGTGAATTCTTTCGGCCAATAATTTGGCCTCATGCTGCTGCGATTCACTTACATGAAGTGGTGGGCATATTTCCTGAGTAGAGCCGTTATATTTGTTCTCATAATCAAACTCTGAGCCTTCAGGTGGAATAATCTCGATAATTGGCAGGGCTTCGTCGCCAAGTATTCCAACAGTAATCTCCACGCCTTCGACAAGCGGTTCTAGTAGCATATCGGGGTATTTTTGCAATAAATCGTTTGCCGCATTTAGAGTCGACACATCAGGATGCCTGACTATCTGGGTGTCTAAACTACTACCGCCTTCGATAGGTTTTAATACATAGGCTCGCTGAAAAAGTTCAGACTGAATATCGTCAACAGTCACAACTTTTCCATCGCTTGCAGGCAATCCCTCTGCCAGGAGAAGTTCTTTGTAAGCCTTTTTGCTGAAACAGAGTCTAGAGGATTTACTGCCCGTGCCTACAAAAGGCAAATCAAGCAGTTCAAGTTTCTCCTGAATGCTGCCATCCTCGCCGCCCGCGCCGTGGAGTGCCAAGAATGCTACATCAGCCTCATTGGCTAACTGTTCCAGATCTATATTATCTTTGGGGTCTGCAAGAATCACCTCATATCCAGATGATTTTAATGCTTGAGAAACAGCCTCGCCCGATCTAAGTGAGACCTCCCGTTCATTTGATTTGCCGCCAGCCAAAACAAGTATAACCATGCACACAGTATACGACTTTTCAAAAATCAGATGCTAGTGACAATTATGCCAAATTATTGTATCGTATTTGTATGTCTCAAGAATATGCGTTTCAACTGCCAGCAAATAATAAAAACTTGGTCGCCCAGCTTGTAGAAGCAGTGCCCGATGATTGGTCTTACTGCAGTGGTCAGCTTGATATATCATTAAGGGGTATATCAAGCAAAAATGATTCGGGTGCGGGTTATCTTATTGATTCGTCGGCAAGATTCGGGACTATTGGAGTCGAGACTTTGTTTGACTCTATGCAGTCCATCGAACTTGGTGATAAAAGTATTCTGATGGAACGTAGGGAACGTGTAGCACGCTTGCTTTCCGGATTACTGCCAAGTTATGTTAGATTTTACAGAGCCGGCGAGGGGTCTAGGGATTTTGGGTTAACTCCATTGCACAGTATAAAAAGAATTATATCTCACTATGTTGAGATGGATTATGTAGGAGATCTATCTTTCTTTAATAACCCCAATGACGACGACTATAAGGCATGCGTTGACTTGCATATGTCTCCATGGTCTGAAGCTTTCCCTAGGCCAGATGCCAAGAGAACTCTTGAATATATAGATAGTAAGCCCGTATTCTCATCCGAAAGGCGTGAGCATCCGCCACTTATAAAAATTGCGTACAATGGCAAGCATGGCGGCACTGCAGATATGGTTTCATCACTTACAGCTGTATGCGAATCGGAAGGACTGGAGACACTCGATCCTGGTGATATCTTGCCCGGTTCGTCGTATTCACGACAACTTTACTAACAGATGTGGTAAGATGTAATTTGTCATGAAGAGATACGATCCGAAGAGCATAGAGCCCCGTTGGCAGAAATTCTGGGATGAGCAGCAAACTTACAAAGCTGACCTGAATTCCGACAAGCCAAAATATCTAGCTATGAGCATGTTCAATTACCCAAGCGGTGCCGGTATTCATATTGGTCACGCTATGAACTACACCATCAGTGATGTCATGGCTCGTTTTATGCGTCAGCAGGGCTTCGAAAGCTACCACCCAGTCGGTTGGGATGCCTTTGGATTGCCGGCGGAGAACTTTGCTATCAAGTCTGGTGTATCACCGCAGGCTTCCATGGCAAAAATTATCCCTAGCTATCACAAGCAGTACAAAGCCATGGGTTGGAGTAACGACTGGTCTAAGGAAATCGCTACTCACGAGCCGGGTTACTACAAGTGGACACAGTGGATTTTTAGTCAAATGTACAAGCAAGAACTGGCTTATCAGGATGCCCGTATGCAGTGGTGGTGCGACAAATGTCAGACAGTGCTTGCCAACGAACAAATTGTAGACGGCAAATGTTGGCGTCACGACGGACCTGACGATCCAGAAGTCACCAGGCGCGAGGTCAAACAATGGTTTTTCAAGATTACTGATTACGCTGACGAACTGTTAGAAGCAACCGATGCACTGGATTGGTCAGAATCAGTCAAAGTAGCTCAAAAGAATTGGATTGGTAAATCCAAGGGCGCGGAAGTAACCTTCAGAGTCGAAAGTGAAAAGTTGAAAGTTGAAAGTAGTAATTACGTATCGCTACATGGGTTTACTGCTACGCCAAAGGATAATTTCCATCCGTGGGTTAGGGCGGAGTTGGAGAAGGTCGGTGCCAGAGTTACAGTTCCTGCATTGCCCAACACTGACAAACCAAACGCCAACGAGCAAGCTTCTTTTGTGCTCGAAACAGCAAAGTTTGACGAAGATACGGTACTTCTCGGTCATAGTTATGGCACAGTCACCGCCCTAAAGGTTGTCGAACAGCTCAAAGAGCCTATAAAAAAGTTGGTTCTGGTCGCTGGCTTTGCTGAACCTGGATTCCTTGATCGTGAACGCAACTTTGAAGCTACGACGGATTGGCAGTTTGACTTCGAGAAGATTAAGGCAAACGTTAAAGAGGTGGTTATATTGCGTGCGACAAACGATAGCGCCGTACCTCAAGAACGCAGCGACTTCCTGAAAGATAAACTAGGTGGTAGAATAGTTGATTTTCAGGCAAATGAGGATCATGCGACCGGTAATGAAGAGCCTGCTATTTTAGACCATCTTCTAACTACCAACTACCAACTACCAGCCTCTATTACGGTGTTTACAACCCGTCCCGACACATTATTTGGGGCTACGTTTCTAGTATTAGCACCAGAACACGAGCTAGTGAACCAAATTACCTCTGACGAACAAAAGGAAGCAGTTGATATCTACAAAGCAGAAACTGCCCGCAAAAGTGAAATTGAGCGTCAGGCGTCAAAGGATAAGACAGGCGTACCTACCGGCGCTTACGCAGTTAATCCGGTAAATGGCAGTAAAATACCTATTTGGATTGCCGACTACGTGCTGGTAGGCTACGGAACCGGTGCGATTATGGCGGTGCCAGCCCACGATGAGCGTGACCACGAATTTGCGCTCAAGTACGAGCTGCCAATTATTACAGTTGTTGAGCCGACTTATGGCGAACCAGCCGGAGATGACACACACAAGGAATCAATTTATGTAATTCTACGAAATCCAGCCACAAACAAAGTTGTAGTTCTAGATTGGGGTCCGCGCCAGGCACGTCATGGCGGCATGATGCTCATTGGCGGAGGTTTGGAAGACGGCGAAGATCATAGAACTGCGGCGATACGCGAAATCACAGAAGAGACTGGTTACAAAAACTTTAGTTTTACATCAGAAACCGAGTTCAAAGGGCACGGATATTTTTATTCCAACACCAAGAACAAAAACATGCACGCCACCGGCAAGGGCTTGCTGTTTGATCTTATTGACGAAGAACAAACCGAAACCAATCTAGATGAAGGTGAAAAGAATAAGTTCAAGGTGACTTGGGAGCCAATTGACAGGGTTGCCAGCCTGCTGGATGACGGAGTTCATGAGGCGATGTATCGGACTTTGGTACTCGGTGAGTGTTACCACGGTGAAGGTCTGATGATTAACTCGGGCGACTACAACGGCTTAACTTCCTCGGAAGCCCGCGAAAAAATAGTCGCAGAGCTTGACCAATCTGGCACTGGGCGCGAAAAAACTACTTACAAGCTCCGTGACTGGTCAGTCAGTCGTCAACGCTATTGGGGTGCACCGATTCCGATTATTAACTGTGAATCATGTGGTACGGTGCTAGTGCCAGACGATCAACTTCCGGTTGTGCTGCCAGAGCTTGATGATTTTCAGCCAAGTGGCGATGGTCGTAGTGCTTTGGCGCGCGCTTCCGATTGGCTCAAGGTAGACTGCCCTGAGTGCGGCGGTGCAGCTGAGCGCGAGACAGACACCCTAGATACCTACATCTGTAGTAGCTGGTACATGCTGCGCTACCTAGATCCGCACAACGACCAGCAAATTTTTGACAGTAGTACCGCTAACAAGTGGATGCCGGTAGATTTTTATAACGGTGGCGATCACGCCACGGCGCATATGCTTTACGCAAGGTTTGTTACCAGATTCTTGCACAAACTTGGCCTGGTGGCACAACCCGAACCATTCAAACGATTCTTGTTCAACGGCAAAGTTACGGCAGCCGACGGTACCAACTTTAGTAAGAGCAAAGGCAATGGTGTTGACCCGCTGGAAATTATTGGCCAGGGTTATGGCGCTGATGCGCTGCGCACCTACCTGATGTTTGCCGCGCCACTGGACCAGTGGATGCGTTGGGATCCGCAGGGCGTACCAGGTACTTACCGCTTCTTGAACCGCGTCTGGAATATCGTCCAGGAGTTTGTAGAGACAAGCCAAGATTCTACAGATGACTCCGACGCCCCTTTGCGGATTATTCATCCAGCAATCCTGAAGGTTTCTGACGATCTGACCGAGCAGAAATACAACACAGCCATTGCTGCAATGATGAAAGCCACAAACGAACTGTACGAGCTCAAGGCAAAATCTGGTTTTGTTAGCAAGAACTGGCGATTTGCACTAGAGAGTCTAGTTATGTTGGTTGCGCCGTTTGCGCCACACACCGCCGAAGAGCTTTGGCATGAACTCGGCCACGAAGATAGTGTTAATAAAGACAACTGGCCAGTTTTAGACAAGCAGTACCT
This sequence comes from uncultured Candidatus Saccharibacteria bacterium, assembly GCA_964644965.1. Taxonomy (GTDB): domain Bacteria; phylum Patescibacteriota; class Saccharimonadia; order Saccharimonadales; family JACDBH01; genus CAZXYN01. Next base: position 19,290 of record CAZXYN010000001.1, read on the forward strand.
AATTAGCGACACAATAACAATAGTCGTACAGGTAAACGGCAAACTCCGGGCTCAGCTAGAGTTACCAGCCGATGTAGATGAGGCAACCGCTGTAGAGGCCGCCAAGCAAGACGACAAAGTAAAAGCTCACCTGGGTAGTGAGCCAAAAAAGGTTATCTATGTAGCCGGTAGGCTAATTAACTTCGTTGTCTAGTTGTTCTAGCTCAACTGCTCTGATAACAGTTAGCGCGCTAGTGATACGCTGTCGGTCAATATTGGCTTTTTGTTCACGAATCTGGTCAAGTGAAACTACGGGTGCTATAAAATCACCCTCATGTTCCCAATCATAAATCTGTTGGTTTGGCACTGATTCAATAATTTTGACATGCTTCATATAGCGTATTATATCAAATAAATACGATATTGTCAATAGTGTGGCTTGAATAATCTGCCACCTTAAGGTATACTACCCCTAAGTAATATAAGAGTAATAACAGGAGTCCCTGACTTAATTATGGGCAAACCCAAGAAACAGACTTCACATCGTAAGACCGGCATGCGCCGTAGTCACCACGTTGTCAAGCTTGCTCGTCAAGTAAACGGCAAGTCACCAGTCAAGGCATACACGACCGCACGCGAGTCGACCAAGCCAAAAACAACAGCTTAAATTACTTGTAGCAATAAGGTATACTGGTACAAACAAGGTACCATAAGCGGAAAGTTAACAATTCTATGGCATCAAATCGGCATCTGGGCCGCATCGTTGCATTACAGACACTCTATGAGCAAGACTTTCGTCAAGAAGCTGGCGATAGTTCTTTCGAAGCATCAGAGGTACTGAGTCGCAATGTTCAGCGGTATCGCGAAACCATTGACGATATTGATTTCATTGAAGCATTGGTTGGTGGTGTGACTTCACATCAGACCGAGCTCGATGAAGTACTGCAGCCATTGGCGCCAGAATGGCCTATAGAACAGATTGCCCGCATGGACCGCGTGGTTCTACGCATGGGAGCCTATGAGCTCATTCATGCTAAGGACGTACCACCAAAAGTTGTTATAAACGAAGCCGTAGAACTTGCCAAAGCTTTCGGCGGTGACAACAGTTCAAAATTCATCAACGGTGTGCTTGGATCTCTTTTGCGCCAAAAAGAAGGCGACAAGGAACCAAAACCACCAAAAAAATCCTGAAGATATAATCTATGACGAAAGAACCAGACTCAAAGGGCTCAGAAGAGCAGAAGCGAGCGCAGTTTGTCAAAAAAATGATCAAACGACCGAAGCCAATCGCTGGTTTCAAGACGCTCATGAATCGCCGCCGCCCGGCGATATCTGAAGTTGTCCGCGAACCTACTGCTGGTGGTATTGTGTTTCGTCGCACCAAAGATGGTCGTGATGTTGAATTCTTGCTAATTCAGGATGCCAAGAACCGTTGGACAATCCCAAAGGGCCACATCGAAGAAGGTGAAACTTCTAAGCAGACTGCAGAGCGTGAAATCGGCGAAGAAACAGGTTTGCAACAGATGGACATGCTGCAGTGGCTAGGTAAGATCAACTTCCGTTATCGCCGCCAGACTAGTCTGGTACTCATGACTACAGAGATATTCCTAGTGCGCGCCAAAGGCGACACCAACAAGCTCAAGCCAGAAGATTGGATGAATGATTGCAAATGGCTGTCGTCTAAAGACGCGCTTGATAAGATTGAGTACGAAGACATCGGCAAGTTAATGCTAGTTGCACTTACTAAAATCCGAAAGGGAAATCTCTAAAATTCATGCACGATCTAGCTAGATATATAGACTTCGCCAAAGAAAAATTAGATGTGGTGTTCGATAGCCCAGAGTTGTTTGTCACAGCGCTGACTCATCGCTCGTATCTGAACGAACATCGGAGTACAGTCAAAGAACACAACGAACGCCTAGAATTCTTGGGCGATGCGGTGCTTGAGCTGGTAGTAACAGAGTATCTTTATACGAATTACTCTGAACCAGAAGGAATTCTGACCAACTGGCGGAGTGCGCTCGTGCGCACCGAAAGTATCAGTGCTGCTGCGACCGAGCTTGGCTTTGAGCCGTATTTACGCCTTAGTCGAGGTGAGAAGCGCGGTACCGAGCGCGCCCGGGCTCAGATCTTAGCTAACAGCTTTGAGGCTGTGGTTGGCGCTGTATATATAGACAAGGGCTATGATGCCGCTAAGGTACTTATTGATAAATCAATTCTTAGCACCTTTGCTAAAATTCTAGAAACAGGCTCGTGGCTTGACCCAAAATCCCGGCTGCAAGAACTGGCTCAGAGCGAGACTGGTTTTACGCCTGCCTACAAAGTCATGGACGAAACCGGCCCAGACCACGACAAGATATTTACAGTTGGCGTCTATGTAGATGCCAAACTCTATGGCAAGGGCTCTGGCCCAAGCAAACAGTCTGCCCAGCAGTCGGCTGCCGAAAAAGCCCTAGCTAAGTTTGATAAGCCCAAAACAGATTAGTTTGTAAATAATACGGTCTGGTGTTGCTAAGATAATAGTAAGACCGCATTTTTTGTACTTATATCTTTTGTGAAGTCTAAAATTTCTGAAACAGTCATTTCATCAATAATTTGCTCATATTCATCAATAGTAATACTAATCCGTTGGTAGTAGTCGTAGAAATTGAAAACCTCTAAAGACCCATCATGTAACTGATTAGCTGTTATTTTGTAGTAGTTTAGCTGCCACTGTACGTCCTCATACAGTCCTTTTTTATCCTGCAGATACGCCTCTAAAGCTTGTAGTAGATATTCCTTTTTGTCCTTTAGTACTAACGTGTGTATAGAGTATATGCTAATCTGCTTATCAATAACGTCTTGATCAAGTAAAAAGTCATATAGCAAACTTTCTTTATCACGCAACAGCTTGTAGAGACCTCTATCGGGGTTAGTTAGCGCAGCAAAGAAGATAGTGCAAGCCAAATGAGTTCTTGCATCGGTAAATTTTTGACTCCAACCCAGACCAATATATACATAATCACCAGGGTCCTGCCTAAAATCATCGTGTATCTCAACCTTTTGAACTATAGGGGCTTTTCTCAATCGTAAAGATTTATGGCTACTAACTGCATTATTTTCAAAATTACTGAATAAATGGTCAAAATTTTCTCCGGTCGGAGGGATGTCGCCGACTAAAATAACAGCACTAGGCTTCCTCACATGTAACTGCAGGTATTCTCTAACCTGATTCACGGTCCAATCTACTTTATTAGGGTTGCCTTCCACTAATCCCAGAACCTCTGGCAGTGTACTGCCAGAGGCAAGATAATCATGCAAGATGACCTGATTAGTATTGGGGTAGTCTATATCAAAGTTTGCTAGTTCTGATTTTATGGCGACAGCTTCTTGTGAGATGGTTTCCGCAGTTATTATTGGCTTAGTGAATAACTGGATAATCTTTGGCCAAATAACACCTAAGAAGTCGTTGTGATGAGGCGATACTATATGAATATATATAAACTCTTTTGTTGTGTAGCCTCGGATGGTTACAAAATATTTATTTGACAGTTCTTTAACCAATGGATTGGATAAAAGCAAATGCTCTACTAAATGTGCTATACCTTCTTCATTGACTCCTTGATAAATTCCCCCAGCCTTGAAGTACACCCCTATTCTAATCGGAGAGTTTTTCTGTGTTTGCCAGAAGACATTAATATTATATATTTGTTGCATAAGCCAATAATAGAAGAAAAGCCAGCGTTTGTTAATTATATAGGGGGGTGGGGGTGTAATTAACGGGTGCTGGCTGAGCCTAGGGTCTTGTTTTGCTTAAGTGTCTGATTTAGTGATTTGCAGGTAGACTGCCACTCGAGCTAAACATTTACCCTAAAGATATAGGGTGTGTATCACTCGAGTGACGGTCTATCCCGTAACTCCACCTACCTCGGTTGAGGTGGCGGAGGGGGCTGCGGGTACGGCTGAACCGGACCACCTGGCTCCTGTGGGCGTGGCTGTGGCATCTCATCACCTCCCATCTCGTAATAGCGGAACAAGACCTCGGATTGTTATGGAGCCAAGCTTTCGCTTAACAACTTTACGGTAGCATTTGAAGGTAGTATAGTCAAATTTATTTCATAAACAATAGAATGAACCTACACTTACTCTTGTGAGATATCGATAAGTGTGGTATAATAAGAAGATAGGGTCGTTTATATCTATAAACTCACACCCCTGTACCAGCAGCATCTGTATGTAGAGTGAAGCCTGGTTTTGTGCGTTAAAGTACAGAACCCCGACAATCAGGAGGCATTTCATGCCGCTCATGCCGTTCCGTCGATCGAACTATCCGTTCAACGCAGTCCAGCCTCACCGTCGATCGACCGTCAAGGTTGATCACCTCGGGAACATCAAGCACCCGCGGAGGAAGCCGATCAAAGTCGTCAAGAAGTGGGTGCTTCCACCTAGCCGGCGTTAGCACCAGATGCTGCCACTCGGGAGAAAAAATAAATATGTATGAGGGCGCAAGTTCTCAATTCTTTACACATATCTTATTTTTTCTCCCGGCAGTTCCCAAGGCTATAATGTTTGTAGCTTTAGGAACTGATTAACCCCGTAGTAGATCTTCGTGCGGTCTGCCTGAAAGCAGACCATGCATCCGCCTCTGGCGATGAACATGAAGGCTCACTACGAGGTTGACAACAGGGGTGGAATCCTGTACAATTGCGGATTGAAAGTAAATTTTAAGAAGGGATGTAGCAGAACATGCTCGTTATTCGTATGCAGCGTACTGGCCGCAAAGGTCACGCACAATTCCGCGTAGTCGTTCAAGACTCACGTCGGACCCCTACCAGTGGACGCATTGTTGCGGCTCTGGGTCACTATAATCCACACACCAAAGAAGTGGTTGTAGACAAAGAAAAAGCTAGCTTCTACATGGAGCATGGTGCGCAACCAACAACTCGTGTTGCGTTACTACTAAAAAAAGAAGGTGTCAAACTACCTGACTGGGTAAAGATTGATACTTCGAAGCAGCGTGGAATTCGTAATGCCGACAAGCGTCGCAGTACTCGCCCGGCAGAAGAGGTTGAAGCAAGCGAAGCGCAGCCCAGCACTTCTGGCGAAGCCAATAGTGCTGTGGAAGCAGCTAGTGAGGAACCAGTAGCCGAGGAAACTCCTGCTGAAACTCCAGCTGAGGCACCTGTAGAAGCAGAACCAGCAGCCGAAGCCGAAGAACCAGCTGTAGAATAACCTAATTATTCGAAAAAAACATAAGCGCGTCTATTGCCAGGCGCGCTTCTAGCTTTGTATAATACCAGTGTCAGATAAATCAAAACTTATAGGGAGACCGAACATGAGTAGCATAGACCAGCAGTTTGTAGAATATATTGTAAAATCACTTGTCAGTAACCCAGATGCAATTCAGATAGAACGGCGCATAGATGAGAAAGGCGTATTGCTAGAACTAACTGTAGACCCAGAGGATCTAGGTAGAGTAATTGGTAAACGTGGTGCTACCGCCCAGAGCCTACGTACATTACTGCGTGCGCTTGGAACCAAGAATGATGCTCGTTACAATCTAAAAATCGTTGATAATGGCGTCGAAGGCGCTGGTCGCCCAGCCGAAAGCCGTAGTGAACCTAAGCAAGGCGAAGAGCCAGTCGAACAAAAAGCTCCAGAGGAGCCAGAAGTCGAGGAAATTGTCGTAGAAGAGGGTGATGACAACAGCGATGCTATTTCAAAGACCCGAAAAGAACTGGCTGATCTCGACGATCTAGATATCTAGTCTCAGCCTATTTGCTAGGCACATTTTGGGTCAAAACCTGCGTCAAAAATTATCACTGTATGTTGAATACAGCTCTAGTTTTGTGCTCGCTTTTGACTCCAAACTGCACTCTAGCAAAAAAGCTGAATCTACAGGGGTGGTGCAAACTTGTAAATTGTGTTATAATTATACATAATTTATGAAGATTCAGATTATTTCATTATTCCCGGAAGCTCTTGAGCCCTATCTCGGGACGAGCATGCTCTGGAAGGCTCAGGAACAGGGTGCAGTGCAATACACACTGATAGATCTCAGGCAGTTCGGACTGGGTCCACGAAAGACGGTAGACGACACACCATACGGTGGTGGCGACGGTATGCTGCTGAAGCCCGAGCCAATCGTGGCTGCAATTGAACACGCCAAGGAGCATGACCCAGAGGCGCTTGTAATTCTACCGACACCGCGTGGTAAGTTATATAAACAATCAGATGCCAAGCGGTTGGCAGCATCGGGCAGGGGGCTAATAATCGTCTGTCCACGTTACGAAGGCTATGACGAGCGTGTTACGGGTTGGGTTGATGAGCAGATTTGTATGGGCAACTACGTACTGACCGGTGGCGAACTGCCGGCACTCACTATTACCGACAGCGTAGTAAGGCTTCTACCTGGCGTACTTGGCGGCGAAAAGTCGGCAGAAATTGAATCGTTTCAGGACGACGACAAAAGCATCGAGTTCCCGCAGTACACCCGACCAGATGATTTCAGAGGTAAAAAAGTCCCTGAGGTACTAAAGAATGGTAATCATGCAGCAATCGACAAATGGCGAAGGGGTCAGCAGTGAACCGTGATATTCCTTACGATCCGTCCAATCTTCCTAACACCAGACGCTACGAAGACTCTTTATACGAAGAAGTGGTCACTTTGGAGCATGCGCTGCAACTTGACACCCAAAATAGTGGTGAAGAAATAAGGCAAATTATCACAGGTGAAGGGGAAGTCTGCATTGGACTTTTCCGTAACTATGGCTTGCCTTCGGAAACGGCAAATAAGCTCGATACGGCCATCCATGATACCAAAGCAATTGGTGTTAGGTTTTTCCCTGAAACCGTCGAAGTGCCAACATACATACAGCCAGTCACATACGAGAACAGCACTGTAGTCGACATGAATGCCCAGACTTTGGGTGTATTTATTTCCGATGCAGTTCATTCGATAAGACCACTGGGGGGTGATGAAGAAATACGAATGGCAAGAGACGCGGGTGTTAAGATGGCCTATACTTTTGCCCTATCGCTAGGAATAGTAGATAGACTGGGTCTAAGCTGGCTTGAGAGTTTTAGTGATAACCCAGAAGTTAATGACCTGCTAAATATCGGGATTGAAGACATACCGGAAAGCACCAGGCAAGACTATAGTAGGTTTTTACCTCACAGAGTTGCTGCTAGGCTTGCTATTGACAGACTATTCATTGCTGCCGATGAAATGTTTGATAATGATGAGTATGCAACTGATGTAGTCGAAGAATACAAGATGCACCGGAGAATTGCGTTGAAGTATGTAAGGGCAACAGCTTATGGCTTTAGTATGGTTGATCTCGCCACACTCATGCCCCTAGAACCAGACGACATGAAATACTTAGCTCAAAAGTTGCCCGTTTTATCAAAACACTTGGGAAGAATATATTAAAAAGCCGGCTGCGCAAGCCGGCTTTTTAAAGAATGTTGACTTTACTTGTCGTCTTCTAGGCGAATAACAAGTCCACCTGAAGTTTCAGCGACAACGTTGAAGATGAAACCGTGCATCAGGCCAAAGATCCAACCAATACCGAAGTAGATAAGTGGTAATACGATGATGCTTACGACACCAGTTGCTAGACCAAAAGCTAGACCGCTTAGTACGCTCTGGGTTGATTCTGCAATTTCTACAGTTGTACGCAGGCTATGCAGGATAGCTATACCTAAACCGATGATACCTAGAAATGTACCTTCGAATACCGCAAGGGTAGATGATTTAATACCGAGAACTCTTTTATTCGTTTTGTTAGCCATGAAGTAGACTCCTTTAAATTACTTTTACTTAATCCTTGTATTCGTATGTGTCAGTGATGAAATCTTGGGCAGCTATTGCTATCTGAATATTCATTGCAATCAATGAGCCTGCGAGCCAGACAAAGAACCATAAGAATGATTGGTCGACAGTATTGATTACTGATCCGATAATACCTTCTTGGTCTAGGTCATCTAGTGACAGTTCGCCGACAAGCAAGAATACACCTGCGAGTACTAACGCTACACCTATGAAAGATGTTGCTGCAAAGATTAAACCTAACGAAATGTTGCTTACTGTTGCCAGTACGAAACCAAGCACAGCGCCGGTAAGGCCAAGCAAGAACAGGACAAATCCATTATCTTCTAGCCCAATTGCGACACCCAAATAAGTAAGCGCACTTGCGCCTAGAATCGTCACAAGAACGATCACTGCTAAGTCATAGAAAGCAAATGACAGAATTGCCATGATTGCTCCAACGATGAGCGCCATTACGATTGCTATTGTGAGACTAACTGCCCCATTACCAAAAACACCCTGTACGCCACCAAAGCCCACCATGACTCCTACTACAAGTCCGACAAGCGGCAAGAGTAGTCTAAACAGTTTTTGACCCGTGAGTGCAAAAACAACTCCGAGTAGTATAAGCGCGGTTGCGACTAGTACCATTTTCACCTCCTATTTATTGATAACTAAATGATACCATGTAAAGTCAAGTTTACACCGTATAAATGTAAAAATTACTTTGCAAACTTACCAAACGGGAATAAACTAAACTTATGATACGCATGCTAATACATATGTTGTTTGGAATAGTCGCTAACGCAATTGGGTTACTGGCGGCAAATCTAATACTAGATAATTTTGATATCGATACAATGTCATTTATATTTGCGGTGCTGCTTTTCTCTCTGGTGACTGCTGTTTTGGGACCTTTGGTTGTAAAGATTGCTCTCACCAATGCACCTTTTCTGATGGGTGGAATTGCACTAGTGACAACCTTTGTTGGACTGCTCGTGACCAATTTCTTCTCTGACGGTATATCTATCAACGGGCTAGGAACTTGGATTGCAGCAACTGTGATTGTTTGGATCTTTTCTGTAGGGGCAAATGTTATCTTGCCACTATTTCTATTCAAGAAAACACTCGACAAGCGCTCCGCTGACAAGAAAAACTAAAATTCCTTAATCTGTACAGGTCTGGCAAAGTTGCCTGGTATCTGTTAAAATAGCTCAGTTATTAGGCTCTTAGTAATGGGGATTGGCCATTCGCTGTACAGCGAAGGTAAGGCGCCGAGATCCATGGTTCTGTGATCGGGGTGAAGACTGCCGGTGACTTCGCTGAATAACGAACTGCAAGGAAATCTTCACTTGGCAACTTGTTGCTAAAGCAGAAGTGTCGGGACCGTTGAAAGTGACTGCCGAAGGTGACTCGAATCGGATTCGAACCCCAAGTACGTTATAATTTAGTTCAAGCAATGGGGATTGGCCAAGTGGTAAGGCGCCGGGTTCTGGTCCCGTGATCGGGGGTTCGAATCCCTCATCCCCAGCCAGGGTCTTTGTGACACCTTTTATGGTGTTATGAAGACCCTGTTTGTATTTCAAGGGATTCGAACGGGAGTGCCAGTGGCACTCCCCGAACCTTTAGCCCCAAACCAACTGGATTTGGGGTGACCGTTACCAAAACTAAATTTGTTTTGTCGGTCAGGCGAATCCCTCATCCCCAGCCAAGCATAAGCACTTTGATATAGTGCTTATTTGTTTTAATATCACTCTATGGTAAAGTTACCCATCTTTATTACTGGCAACCAAAATAAGGCCGATTATCTATCAAGGCAACTTGGCATAGAAATTGAATATAGGAAAGTAGATTTGGATGAAATTCAGTCGACAAATTTACACGAAATTGTAGAGCACAAACTGAGGCAAGCTTATAGTGTATGCGAAGCACCTGTTTTGGTTGAAGATGTAAGCTTAGTATTTAATGCTCTTGGTGAACTGCCAGGTCCGTACATTAAGTGGTTTATTGAAATATCGGGTGAAGAAGCTTGCTGCAGAATGCTCGATGGATTTGATGATAGAAGTTCAATAATTAGCTGTACATTTGGATATTTTGACGGAAAAAACACCAAGTTCTTTGATAGTAGACTGCCTGGCAGCATTGCATATGAACCCAAGGGTAGTAATGGTTTTGGTTTTGATAGAATATTCGTCAATGAAGGCTATGATATTACTAGAGCAGAAATGTCCCAAGAGGATAACGAACGAACATATGCAGAGATAATGAAGCCATTTAGACAGGTAAGAGATTTTCTAAATCAAAATTAAAGTTTCGAAGTACATCAACTAAGGGCAGCCAAAACAAGTAAACTACCCCGAAAGGTCTGATTCTATTTGTTTTTGAAAGTAGCGCGCACTGCTGGGTACATGTATGCACCAACGCCGACTAGGAGAACTAGCACTCCAAAAAGTATTACCACAGATGTCTGGGCATTAAACGTACTAATGAATGCGTCATAAAGATTTCCAATCACCGTTCTGCCTGAGGATGTTTTTGCAGCTGACAGAACAGGAGGCCTAAACAGAGGTCCAATTAGTAGACCGAGTAGTCCTATGAGCGTTAAACACGCTCCTTGTACGGCTAGAATCTTTTTAATATCGCGAGGCTTTGAGAAGTATGGGTAGGCAAAAGCAGCTATCGCAACGAGTAGTGCTACTGGTGCGATCCATAAGAAGACAACCCCAAGCCGATAGAAGTCCGGAATCTGTTCTTCTTCGATAATAGTAATGCTGTCAGGAATTCTATCCGGGTCAACCTGTGTATCCCGGCCAAGAGCTGCGGCTGCATTAACGAGTCTCGCAGAAATGTCTTTGATGCCTCCTAGATTGATCACAATGTCTTCTTGATCTGATGAAGTAGCAGCTACATTTAGGCGTTCAGCGGCCGTATAAATCGCTTTGTTCGCAAGAGATGTATTGAGTAGTCCACTGATTGCATTGGTGGCTACATTACCTGCAACTTGTTGAGCGACTGGTCTGTCTTCTAGTGCAGCATCGGTTATTCGCTCGGCGATTGCATGGCGACTTGATTCGGAAGTTAGCGAAGTAGTGACGGTTGTTGCGAATGCTTGCTCGTTAAATAGATATCTATTTAACCAAACTGCAGAGTTTGTTATAAGAAGCAGGAAACTACCTGCGACGCTAAGCCACAAAAGTCGTGATCTTAGGAAAGGTTTTTCTGATTGTTCCTGCTTTTTCATAACACCTCCAAAATTAATGAATGCTACTTCTTTGACTGGTGCTTAAGGAAAAGCCCTGTAGCAATTTCGATTGGTCCTATAATAAGACCAAACACGCCAAGTACGTAAATGAGTGTTGCAACTGATATCGCTGGAAGTCGTCCTACTGTAACGGCAACAAAAAGTGCTACTACACCAGCAAAGCCAGCAGCCCAGCGGTAACCCGCAGAAGCATTACCCAAGAATGCATTTGAGAAAAGTAGCACGCTGAATATCAAAAAGCTTAGAGCCATAAGTATTCCCATGAGTGCCAGTGTTACTCCGCTACCTGCGTTCTTGAAAAGAAACACCACGATAGCAATTTCTAGGAATCCTAGAATAACTCTTAGTATTGATGAGAACCCGTTAGACAAACCCTGTATGCCAACAATCACATCCATAACCGCATAAACTGCAAACAGAGCAGCAAAAGAGAATGCTATTACTGAAATTGTCGCTGCTGGCCAAACCAGCAATAGAATTGCAAAGGCAATTGCCGATATACCCCTAGTAACTGGAATATACCAAAGATCATTTATATTATCGTCCATACAATCCTCCTTAGTGTATAAACCTATTGTTGCTTATTGATGCAAATTTGTCAATTTACATTTTGTGAAAAAAATTGATTGCATAGTTATTTGAGTGCGTTATATAATGCAATTGTAAAACAAGGAGGTTCTAATGGCTAAAAAGACAAACAGTTCTGATATCACAGGATGGGTGGGCTGGGTTTACTTTGCCGGCTACATGCTTATGTTGCTCGGTATTTTCCAGTCAATCGCTGGACTAGTAGCACTATTTAACGACGAAGTTTATGTGTTGGGACAGGCGAACCTATGGGTTCTAGACTACACAACATGGGGCTGGGGACACTTGCTCTTCGGTATTCTTCTGATGTTTGCGGGTGCAGCAGTTATTGCTGGTAAGATGTGGGGCCGAGTAATCGGTATAATTGTTGCGGGCTTAAGTATGATTGCAAACTTCGCATTCATCCCTGTATACCCAGTATGGTCAACAATCCTAGTAGTTGTGAACATCTTGGTACTCTATGCACTAATCGTGCACGGAGACGAAGCCAAAGAAATGCTCGAATAGAATATTTCTAAATACAACTAAAATAGAAAAGGTCGCGTAAGAATACGCGGCTTTTTCTATTTGCTAAGTCTAGTCACCAAGCATTACGTTTATGCGTTTTGTCTTTATAAAAAAAATGTAACGCGCTCAGTCAGAAGAGAATACGAATCACTGGTTAATTAAATGTACTTTCTTCTAAGACAATACTGAAACGAGATGAATCCCGGGACTATAGGTAGCCAGTATGTAGCTAAGCGGTACAGTAGTGTGATTGCGAGCGCCAGGCTGGTTTCCATGCCAGTTGCCTTGAGCGAGGCAACTAGTGCAGCCTCTACTCCACCAACTCCACCTGGTGTCGGGGTTACTGTAGCAGCCGCGATTCCAGCCGTAAACACAACAAGAATCTGCAAGGGCGATAAGTCCGAACCAAGCGCATGGGCGCTTGCGTAGAGGGCACCTGTGTAACATAGAGTGATGCACATGGATGATGCGTAGCTACCCAGTATCTTCACAGGGTGCCTTTTGTAAGTGAGAAAGTCATTTTTGACCTGCCCACCTATACTAATTATGCCATCCCTTAGTTTTGGAGATGCTGCTAGAACAGCAATTATTGCTAGACACATACCAATGATTACAGAAATAATAAGAGGCGAAAATGATAGGTGAATATTGAATGCTTCGCTGATAGAACTTGCGCCAAATAGAGCAACAAGCAGCAGGATGCTCATATGCCCGACTAAGCCCATAATGTTATTTATAGCTGCAATCGATGCTGCCTGAGTAACAGAGTGCTTCTCTAGCGTCAAAAACCTTGTGTTTAGTGCAAGCCCACCCGCACCAGCAGGCGCCAACTTACTGGCAAAACTACTGGCAAGTTGAACTACGAACATTTTTGCTAGTTTTATTTTATGGTACACAAGCGATTTGTAAGACATTGAGGCGAAGAAATAAGTAGACATAGAAAAGATTATTGCCAAACCAACCAGCCAAAGGTTGGCATCCTTTAGTGATTCGATAGAAGATTTGAAGTCTTCATAGCGGGACATGATGAATAAAACAGCTAGCCCAAGCACTATGACTAGTAGCAAGCTACGGTAATCAATCTTTTTTAACAGCGCTTTATCAATCTTAGCTTCATGGCTATTTTGGAGTAGGTTTCGTTTCACCATCATAAGCAGTGAAAATACACTCAGGCCAATACCAAAGCCGCCGATTAGGTCAAGCGGAAGGTGTACTCCTAGATACAGCCGCGACAACATGACAAGCATAGCTGTAACTATTAAGTAAGGCCGCCATTTTTTCGGTAAGTAGACAAGTAATAGTAGGCATAAAATTGTGGCAACAGCTGCGTGTCCAGATGGAAATCCTAATGTTGCGTTAGAACCTTCGCGGACGTTTGCTTCCAAGAGTACAGCTCCGGGTCTTGCTCTGAAATCAAACTGTTTCAGCCCGTAGGCTAGAGCATACGATGCAAGTCCGCCTATAAGTATCAACATCGACAGAGTTTTCTGCTTTATTATTAAGAATAGAGCAGACAGAAGTAGTACCACTCCTAGAGTGCCAAACTGGGAGAATATCCAAAAAGGCCAGTGAAGTGAATCACTCATGCCGTTGAAAAAAAGAAAGATGGCTTCTTCTAGATCTGATACACCTCTCTTGGCAAGTGTTGCCCCTACTGTGAATATTAATATCCCAGAAAAGAAAAGGATTATGAGATCTTTATTCTTCCGTAAGAAGCTCACTAAATGTAGTCCTTGCTTGTTGCATATTTAAACGCAGCGAAACCAGGTATTATTGGCAGCCAGAAAGTCATTAGTCGATAAAGAAGAGTTATAGCAAGAGCTACACTGCTATCTACTCCGATGGATGTAAGGCTAGCCACATAGGCTGCTTCTGTGCCGCCCAAGCCGCCAGGGGTTGGTGTAACGGATGCGACTATGGAGCCAATAGTGAATACGTAGACGACATCTAACATACTCAAGTGCACATTCATCGCAAGTGCACAGACAAAGAGAATGACCGAGTAGGCGAGCGTAATTACAACTGATACAGAAAAGCAAAGAATGAGTTTGAGATAATTTTCGCGGTAGTGTTTGAATTGTTCGAACACCTTGTCTCTACTGTTTACAAAAATTTTGTTAAAGGTAGGAAAAATCTTTATAGAAATCAGGGCTGTGATTAACGCAAAAATAGCCAGTATCACAACAAAAAGTGGCACCCGAATCTCTGGAATAAGATCCAGTATGGAGCCTTTAGTGAACAAAGAAACCATCACCACTACTGATAGGTGTGCGACGAATCCGACAATCGTATTTATACCTGCTACTGCCCCAGCCTCGACTGAATCATGATTATTTTTGTATAAATAACGTCCATTTATGGCAATACTACCCGTACCAGCTGGCGCCAGCTTACTAGCAAAGCTACTTGCTACCTGTATGAGTACAGTTGGCCAAAGTTTGAGTGGATAGATTGCGGCAAATTTGTAAGCAAGTCCTGCCAGGAAGTAGGTTAGCGAAGACAAAATCAAGCCGATCATTATATACATAAGATTAGCTTGCTGCGCGGCATCCAAAGAATCATTAAACGATCCAAATTGTGGAGCGAGTACGTTGATTGCTATACCCAGAGAAATTAGTATTAATAGAAATTTGAGATCAAAGCGTTTTAGTTTCACCATTTTTACTTTTTTATTACCAGTAGCCTTACCAAGTTCTTTACGGATGTCCTTTAATAACTGCTTGTCTTTCTTGAGTCCAGTTGTGGTGGCACCTGAGAGGCTTGAATATTCAAGGTAGGGCATGCATCTGATTAATTCGTCTTTGCCGATAATTTTAAGAGCAGACTTAACCACATACTCTGGTTTGGTTAGTAAGCTTAGTGATGCAACTAGTTCAACAGTGTCTCGATGAAACTTGTCTTCTGATGTCGAACCTTCAGAAAAGCCAAAATCAATCAGCCAAGGGTCTGAATTGGCGTCTAAAAAAATATTTGCAGCTCTAAGGTCACGGTGAACGATTTTGTGGTCGTGTAGAATCTTTACTTGCCCCCAAATATCATCGAGTACCTGGCTAGTAATTCTTTCTTTACTTACTCTATCTAGTGACTTGCCATCAATCATTTCTTGAGCCATCGCCCATCGTCCGGCATCGGCTTCAAATATAGATACGATTTTTGGTGTTCTTGCTCCAGCTTGCATAGCTAGCATTGCAACGTAAGCCTCGTGCTCTAATTGTCTTTTTGGCGACATATAAGGTTGCTCATCCTCAAGCCGCTTATAAATAATCTGTCTAGAAAGTTTGAACAGCCAATCAGCTACGTTATTTTCGAAGCCGACAACTTTTACAAAATAGCCTGTTTCATTAGTCCGCAGAATGTAAGGTACCGAGCCCCGTGCATCAACCGCTGCTATATTTATATCTTTAACTTTGTAACCGTATTTCGCGAAGGCTGCACCGACTTTTTCTGGAGGTACAGGATCATAGCGCCTGCTGCCAAACGAAAAGTTCAGCATTCCGCTAACGAACAAACCTAGTCCATAGCCACCCAAAAGATCAATCGGGAACGCAAGTCCGAGGTACATCTGCGATATACCCACTAGAATTACAACTGCAGTTATGAACTTATGTAATCTCTTGGGCAGGTATATATATGAGGTTAGCGCTAGAACGGCAACAACCGCCATAACCACAGAGGGGTACTGATGGGCTACATCAGTGAATTGTCTAGTGTCGATACTGCTTAGAATCTCAGGAGATACTGAGCGAATACCTAGATCGACGATATGTCTAGAGAAGAGTACTACAAATCCGCCTCCCAGAAAGACCTTCAGTGCGTTCGCATAGTGTTTGCGAAAAAGAGCTATAAGTACAACAAGTGGAATCGCACCAATGCTACCGAAAAAAGTTATCAGCACCATTGGTGCATAAAATGAATCACTCATATTATTAAAAACATCGAATAAGGCAAGTTCTACACTACTGATTCCAGAACTAGCAATGAAAGCACAGAATGTAAAAAGAGATGCACCAAAAATAGCATACAAAAGATAAACCGGATTTCTGTATGCGTGTAGTCTGTTTTTCGCCCCCGTAACAAGACTCATTGATGCTCCTAATATATTCTAAATAGTATAACACCTAGCAAACTGATATGAGCTGTATTTTGTAACTATAAATAACGTGAAACAAATAGCATAAGCTTGTATACTGTATACATAACAAGGGGGAAGTATGGAAGAATATAAGCAAAACTCGAACGATGTTAATGGTAACCAGGTTGTGGCTCCTACGGATCAAGTTGGTACTACTGAGGAATCGTTAGAACCAACACCAACAAAGCAGCCGTCGGGGGGTGGTACAAACAAAGTAGTATGGATTCTCGTAGCGGTGATCGCACTTATAATCGGTGTAGTTTCTGGTTACGCGATTGGCGTCAACAAGGAACAATCTGCAAGTGCGCAAGAACAACAATTGCAGCAGCAAGTGGATGATCTAGAGAATCAGCTAAATGAGGCAACAGAGGGTGCCGCAGCACAAGAGGAATCTGAAAAGGATAATGAAATTGCTGATTTGAAAGCACAGAACGCACAGCTAGAAGCAGACAATGCTGCTCTTCAAAAGCAAGTAGACGATCTACAAGACCAGATCGACAACGCAGGCAATAGTACTACAAACTAAAACTTCCATCAGGTCTACACACAAGCAGCCACAATGATTACTGTGGCTGCTCTTTATATTTGCCTTGTTATACTGATCCCTACAGTACTTTTCACTTTTCGTAACGACATGGCCTAGGAACTTTATAAGCTACTGGAATCTCGAGCACCAGTGGAGTGACTGGCGAGTACTTAACTTCTGGGACAAGCAATCCATGCAAGACCAAGATATAGTCGGTTTCTTCAATACTATTTAATTACTATAGAACGGAGTGTAGCCAGAAACACGCGATGTACCCATACCACCAGATGATTCACCCAGTCCCTGACCGTCCGCAAAGTCACCGTTATTACATGACTTCATGCCACGTAGGCAGCCGTTCATCCAGCGCTCCATGATGTCATTATCCCACGCACCGAACCAGTCGGCATGCAGAGTAGAGCCACCGGCAGCACCCATGTCTGAAGAAAGGCGCCATTGACTCAAGTTGTCTCCAGATTGAATAGCGTAGTGAAAGAACTCTGTTATATGAGGCAATAGGTGTGGATGAGAGCTCGGGCATTCATAACGACCAAAACCATTTGAATAATTGCCAAATGCCATATGACTTTTGTGATCTGCCGAATCCAAATTAGTTCCGTCCCAGCACATAGGAAAATCAACCGTTCCAATCAATGTATCACCTGGCTGGCAATTGGCTTTAGCGATTGTTTTACCTGACGAGCTACCAACTTCACACTTCCATGAGAAGTTGCTTGATAACATACGGAGACCGTTGGGTAGCGACTCGTATGCCCGAATAATTGCTCGATCTTGATCCTTGGTGTTATCACCACCCTCACCAAAAGATTTGTAGTAAACAAGTATGAATTTTGGCGGAACCACTCTGTCGCTCTGATCAAACATGGCCGGAGTCCAGTAGCCAGTCCTGTTTATTGGTCCTCCTTCACAGG
This sequence comes from uncultured Candidatus Saccharibacteria bacterium, assembly GCA_964644965.1. Taxonomy (GTDB): domain Bacteria; phylum Patescibacteriota; class Saccharimonadia; order Saccharimonadales; family JACDBH01; genus CAZXYN01. Next base: position 37,005 of record CAZXYN010000001.1, read on the forward strand.
TTGAAGTTCCTGTAGTGCGTAGTGACTGGTAGGTGCTATTTTCGTCAACGGCTGTATTCCCAAAAAATTGGTGGAGGTGGGCTGCTTTGTCTTCGCCAGGGTAGACAATCGGGTCATCGTATTCTAGGTGAGAAGGCCTGCAAAAAGTACGAAAGGCCCCGCTTGGTTCAGAATATGAGTCATAGTCGCCACCAACGGGGTGTGACACGAGGTAACTATTTACATTAAAATTACTTGGTATGTTGGCGTAGGTTTCTTGGCCACCGGTAGAACGGAAGTTGGCAAATTTTCCGCCAGATGCCAGCGTACTATCTATGAAAGTCACGCCACCAGAAGGGCTGCCGTTTTCTGACTGTATAGAGACTGATCCATTACTAGATTGCGCTACAGCTAGTATAGGAATAGTGATTAATAGTCCTATGATTACTAGGAGTACAAGAGATCTAGCTAGCTTTTTTGAATTGAGAGCCGCGATTACTGCCACGAACCCTCCTTTTTAGTTTTCGCCTTTAGTTTTCGCCCCAGTGGCGAAGAACAAAGCTTAGATCGTACAATTCAATCTTATTATCTAGATTGATGTCATACTGAGCGTTAGGTTTACCCCATTCGCGGAGCAGAAGACTGAGATCTCTAAGTGCGACAGTTCCATCCCTATCAAAGTCTGGGTGGCGTACCTGAACAGTCAGCGTGCTTTCTGTGCTCTTGCCATTATTGCCGACAGCACTTGCTGTCAGTGCGAAGTTACCATTGGCCAATGCACCAACTGTGTAGCCGCCGCTAGATAATGAAACGGGATTGTTATTTACTTTGTATGCTTGAGACTGGATACCGGCTACAGAGTTCACTGAAGGTCGCCATTCGACTGCTCGTTGCTCGGTAACCTTAAAGTTACTGGCACCGTTCGGAACATTGAATCCCGCAAGAACCATACTGATTACTGGTGGGTCTGTTGGTGTTTGGACGGTTATAGTGACACTGCGAGTTACGTTTCCACCAGGACCGCTACAATTGAGAGTGTATGTTTTGTTGCTTGTTAGGGTACTTGTAGATTGAGTACCACTAGTGCTCCTTGATCCAGACCAGTCACCGCTGGCTGTACAGCTGGTGGCGTTAGTTGTGCTCCAGGTTAGATTAGAGTTGCTACCACTAGTAATTGTAGTCGGGTTGGCGCTGAAGCTTAGTGTTGGCACCGGTGCCTGTATGGTGACAGTTGTATTCTGAACGGTAGTTCCACCAGGACCACTACAGCTGAGAGAGTAATTACGGTTTGCAGTTAGGTTCGTGATAGATTGACTACCACTAGTACTTTTCGATCCAGACCAGTCACCGCTGGCTGTACAACTATTAGCGTTTGTAGAGCTCCAGTTGAGCGTGGAGTTGCCGCCACTTGCCACACTGCTTGGTGTTGCCGCAAAGCTAACACTTGGCGCTGGTGAGGTACAGTTTTCGCCTGGCTCGCCGTTAGTGAAGTCATTGCTAGGAGTACAGGTACTGCTGTTTGTGAGCAATAAAACCTTGTCTACTTTTACATCGTTCTTTTTACCAATAATTCTTATGGTATGTGATCCGGCGCTAATCGAGCTAGTGACATGAGCAACTGACGAGTTATTTGCATCAGTATTAATCCATCGCCACTGATTCACCGCGTTGTTTGCAGTAGTGGTAACCTCAAAACACTGGCTGTTATCTACCTGTATATTTACACCGTTGAGGTTACTAGCGTTGTTCGTGTCGGGTACCTGCATACGCACCCACAACTTGTATTGGCCAGCAGTCTGTATCGTAATCGGGTGAGTGGTAGTGCCTACGACATTTGATGTCAAACAAGCGCCTGTTGCAGCTCGACTCTGAGTCAGAAGGGCTGTACCAGTAGCTGCAAAAGCACCAATTAGGATAACGATCCCAAGTATCTTTAGCGGCCGTTTATGTCTTTTGGCAAACTTTTTGACAGGCTTAAGTTGTTTACTGAGGAATTTTGCCATCTGTACTACTCCCATTAGTTTGTTCAGGCGGTGTTGGCTGTGTCTGCGGTGTTATAATTGTAGGCTCCTGACTGATTGGCGCACTGCTTGCAGGCGGTGCGGCTGGTGGTACAGGAGGCGTGGTTGAAGGACTATTAGGGGCAACCGTTGGTGTAGTTGTCGCAGTTGGATCGACTGGTGGCGACACTGGTGGGTGGAACTTGGAGTTCCTACGATAGTCCCAGAATCTGTAGCCTAGGAATCCAAGCAGTCCAACCAACGCCACAGGCAAAGCATAGAGAAGTATTTTCTTGAAGTCTATACTTATTGGCTTTGGTTTCTCGGTTGATTCCTTTTCGGTGTCAGTACCAGATTCTGAATCTTCATCAAGAACGTTTGCAAGTTCTTCCTCGCTTATAATAACTGCCTCAGAGCCGTCTTCGTTAGGTATGGCAACTGTACTGTCTGGATTTGGATTTTGAGTTACATTGCCCGAAGGAGTCGTCGGCTGAGGACTTCCACCACCACCTGAACCTGGGTTTGATGAACCGCCACCACCACTTGCTGGAGGGGATATAATCGTGACGGAACCAGCTTGGCCAGAGGCAGACATGCCATCTAGATTTGAATCATAAGCTACAACGCCACTTATATTAATCGACCCAGTCCCCGCACTCGCCGATGCCTTAACCGTGACCTGGCCGATGTAGGCTTTTGATGAGCTTGAGTTAACACCACTGTGAGAACTCACAATCTGGAAACTAGTTGATCCAGCAGTACCGCCTGATTGTACAAAGTTCTGGGCAAAAGTGCCGCCAGCGCTATAGGAGACAAAAGTGAGATTACTTAGATTGACATTGAATTGAACACTATAAATACTTGCACCAGATGGCGTGACGTAGAATCGTAGGTTTACGTTTGAATTGGTATTTACAGAAGCGGCAGATGGCTCAACAGTAACTACAGCACTACCAGCAGCCTGTGCAGCGCCGATAAATATGGCCTGCACCACGAGAATGCTTGCTACAAATACCCCTAAAATCGCCCTCAATTTATGCATATTTTTAACTCTTACTTCAAGCGTACCTGATAGTTCACAGAGTTTCAACATGTTTATGATTTAATTTTACGCTATTGTGGGTAAATCGCTTATACTAAGAAGTAAATATGGAAGTAAAACGGGTGAGATATCAGTCTAAAAAGACACAAAAACGCACCAACAAGCCACTCTTGTTCGGTATTGTGCTGTTTATCTTGTCAGTCTTTGGCTATTCCTACGCCGCAATTAGCAAAGATTTACCGGTAATTGCACCTAACTTAGTAAAAATACAGCCCATAGAGGGTCAAGACGTGTCATTGCCGTGGCCAACAGGTCAGGGTGCACTTGGTACGTTTGATGAAGGCTTGATCATATCCTCACCTAACCAAGAGGTGCAGCGACCAATCGCTAGTATGACAAAACTAGTTACCGCGCTGGCACTGCTAGAAAAGCAGCCACTAGAACAAGGCCAAATAGGCAAGACATATGCTATTACAGCGGCAGATGTTGCTCTATATCATAGCTACCTAGCAAAATTTGGCTCTGTTCTTCCGGTTCGGGTTGGCCAGCAACTAAGTCAATATCACGCATTACAGGCCCTTCTAATTTCATCTGCCAATAATATTGCTGACACATTAGTTATAAACGAATTTGGTTCATTAGAATCTTACACTCAGTACGCCAATGAAATGCTGGCTGGCTATGGGCTCACTAGTACCACAGTCAATGACGCCAGCGGTTTCTCGCCAAGCACTACTAGTACTCCATCAGATATGCTTGTAATAGGAACTAAAGCACTGCAAAATCCTGTAATCTCCGAGATTGTAGCTACTCGCCAGACGGTAATTCCAGGATCTGGAACGATTCGTAACACCAACTTACTACTAGCAGACGAGGGAGTAATTGGTCTCAAGACCGGAACGACCGACGAAGCAGGCAGTTGTCTGATATTCGCCTTTGATCATCAACCTGAAGGCCAGGAAAAAACCACAATCATAGGAGTGGTCATGGGTGTACCAAGCTGGCCACAGCTTTACAACCAGACCAGAGAATTGATCGCTTCGACAAAGACTAAGTTTCAATCAAGACAAGTTGCTGCAAAAGGTCAAGTTGTCGGTACGTACGAAACACCATGGGGAGAGAAGACAGATGTTGTTACCGCCGAACCTCTAGATGTATATGACTGGATTGGTAATGAAATAGGGGTCGAGATTACTCCCCAAGAAGCTAGCTCACCACTGGGTAGCGGGGCAGTTGTTGGCTCACTTTCTACAGACCAAAACAGCACTGAGCTGGTACTACAGCAGTCAGTTGGTGAGCCTAGCGTTTGGTGGCGGCTGAAGAACTTCTGGTAGTTTTGAATTGACGCGTGTATAACGCTTATGCTTATATCAGTGGTAGCTATGCCGTCTAAATCCAAAGATCCCAACAACAGCTTGCGCCACGTCGTATTGCGGATTACCCGTGTGCACTTTGTCTATGTACTGGTTTACATGCTGGCAATCATAATCTTTGATTCCTGGAATCTGATTGCTCACGAATCTGTAATTCAGCGCTGGACAGCTGCTGGTGCACTACTCATTGTGAATACTATTATCTGGTATTTGTGCCGAGCAAAAATTAATAACCAGCAACTTTATAAAATACTACTAATAATATTGCTTATCAGCGATGTTCTATTCGCAGCTATAAATATCTACTGGCAACGGGGTATGGCCAGCAAAGCAGTTTTCTTGTTCATGATACCGATAATCTCTGCGGCTCTGACAAAAAGCCGAAGCCTACTGCTGGCGACCGCTACTGTGTCAGCAGCCGTCTATTCAATTGCTGCTGTTCGTTACTTTTATGATTTTTATGGCCAAGGCTACCGCGTGGAACTGTACGGTGAAATATTCTTCTACTCTGCGATGATGTTTGTCGTTGCTGGTCTACTGATGATAAGTTTCCGAAAAGCCCCAGACTAGATTCTAGAGGTATTCTTCGATTTGTTCTTGACTGACGTCTTTAGTTGGTGACGGCGCAGTTACTCTTACGGATTTGTAGTCGAATTGAGTGTTTGAAGTCACCGTATCATCAGCTGACAAGTAGCGTCTTAGTAAGAATTCCTGGGTATCAAACCATATTGAAGTAGTTATAACTACATCGCCCTCTAGATAACTTACATCGTATTTATAGCAAGTCAAATTGCCGCAAGGCTCCGTGCCCTGGGCTGTGTAATTATCTCTGAAATCCACTACATCATCAGTAGTCGCACTAGAAAAATCGTAGTCGATAGCGTCATCACTTGGCTGGTAATCAGGATCAGTGTATTTTGCCCAAGTATCGTCACTGTAATCTTTGACATAGGTTGTGTCGTCGATAATTACATATGATTCAATCTCTGTCAGCCCGCTTAGTGTTACTGAACGTACGCGCATGGCGGACTCGTGCTCAAGAGTGTTTATTTCGGTAGTGTTGCCATCAGTTGTGGTATTAGTAGATACAAAACTTTGACTGCTGTGCTGTTCATTCTGAGCCGCAAACTTACACAAGTTTTCGTCGTCCACAAATTCCTGGCAGGCCTCAGCTGTCTCTAGACTAGCAGCGGTCTGCATCTGATTTATACGTCTAAAACCAGTGTAAACTGCCATAATTAACACAAAGATAATTACAACTCCAATAACAATAATGTGGGGCTGTTTTAGGTACTCCCGGCGATTTACATCTCTAAATCCCATGTCTGTCCATTATGGCACAAAACAGATAGCGGTGCAGTAAAATTTGCATTTTCTGTGCGGTTCGCGTTACACTTTGTAAGCTTTAACATTACGAATATAAAGAGTACGGGGAGAGATCTCGCTTGTTGATCCGTCGGCAACCCTTGCATGTAAGCGATGTAAGAAGGTGCTCCATCGAGCCTGCAGACTGCAGGAAAGATATGGCGATTCTTCAACTTTGGAACTCATCATCCTTTCTTTGCGGTAAAACTGTCAGGGAAAGGATATTTTTATAAAATGACGAAGCAAGAGAAGCATGAGCTTGCTCATAGTTCCGAGCGAGTAAATTTTTCCCCAAAGGGTAAGTCAAAATCAATTTATCGAACAGCAGAGTCTGTTAGTCCGGGGCACCCAGACAAGCTATGCGATCAGATATCAGATGCGGTGCTAGACGCCTATCTGAAACAAGACCCGCGTTCACGCGTCGCTGTCGAGGCAGTTGGCGGACACGGCAAGATATTTGTGGTCGGCGAAGTGACGTCTACTGCTGAGGTAGCAATCGAACCTATCGTCAGACGTATAGCCGGTGATATCGAGATAGAGGTACGGATTGTTGCCCAGAGCCCAGAGATTGCTAATGGTGTCGATACCGGAGGTGCTGGCGACCAAGGCATTATGGTTGGCTACGCCTGCGATGAAACACCAGAGCATTTACCGCTCGAGGTAGTGCTGTCGCGGTCACTAAATAAGTTTTTGTATGACAAGTGGCCACACGACGGCAAAACACAGATTACGCTAAAGGATGGAATCGTTACATCTGTTGTCGCCAGCTTTCAGCATGCGCCAAAGCAGGAGTTAGAAGCGGCCGTAGCGTCATGGCTTGAGACTAATGCTTCGGCCGACAAAGATATTGCCCTGCATGTCAATCCGGCCGGTGACTGGGAGCAGGGTGGCTTTGACGCTGACACCGGTCTAACTGGTCGCAAACTGGTGGTTGATAATTACGGGCCCAGTATCCCGATTGGCGGCGGCTGTTTCAGCGGCAAGGATCCAAGCAAGGTAGACCGCTCGGCAGCCTATATCGCCCGCAAAATTGCCGTAGACTATCTAAAAAAACGCAGCGCTCACGAAGTTTTTGTCCATCTGGCTTATGCCATCGGCTATGACCAGCCACTTGAGGCAACGGTGACAATTGACGGCGTGCAAGAGGTTGTAGAGGGGTACGATTTGTCGCCAAATGGCATCATCAAGACTCTGGATCTTCGCCGCCCTATATATGAGCAGACCGCGCGCTATGGGCACTTTGGACACAAAAACTTCCCTTGGGAGAGCTGAATAAAAATGGCTCGCTGCAACTAATATGCAGTGAGCCTATCCTCTCATTGTATCATACTACTTATGTTTTGTCAATAGGCAAACCTATCTTGCTTGAATAACAGAGTAAATTATGCTAAAATATATACAAAGTTTTAGCAAATAACTATAGATAGGACAGGGTGGCTATGGCCGAACGTGTTCAAGATCCGACAAAAATTCGTAATATTGCAATTATTGCCCATGTTGACCACGGCAAGACCACTCTAGTCGATGGTCTGCTCAAGCAGTCAAAAACTTTCCGCGACAACCAAGCTGAAATGAGCCAAGAGCTAATTATGGACAGTGGTGACCAAGAACGCGAGCGCGGCATCACTATTACTGCCAAAATCACAGCCGTGCAGCATGGTGATTATCGCATTAACATTATCGATACCCCAGGTCACGCTGATTTTAGTGGCGAGGTAGAGCGCACGCTCAATATGGCTGATGGCTGTCTATTGATTGTCGATGCCCAAGAGGGCCCAATGCCACAGACCAAGTTTGTGCTCAAAAAGGCCTTGCAGGGTGGACTGACACCAATCGTTATTATCAACAAAATCGACAAAGACGGTCGACGTCTTGGTGAGGTAGAAGACGAGTTAGCTGATCTGTTCCTAGAGCTAGCCGTCGATGAAGCCCAACTACATTACCCGGTTTATTACGCAATTGGCCGTGAGGGCAAGGCCTGGGAGGCTATTCCAGACAACGCCGAATCAGAAGCTGATCTAGAGCCGGTATTCGAGGCAATCATGAACCAGATTCCAGCGCCAAAGGTTGCCAGTGACAAGCCGTTCCAGATGCTAATCAACGCACTTGCCTGGGACAGCTACAAAGGCAAATACGCCATTGGTCGTATCAGCCAGGGCGCTGTTAAGCCAGGTGATGCAATTACTCTTTGTAAAAAAGACGGCAGCCAGGTTAAGGCAAAGGTTGACAATGTCTACATGAGCCACGGCGTTAGCCGGTTTGAGGTGCCAGGTGGCGTAGCCGGTGATATTGTCCAGGTTACCGGTGTTGGTGATGCCCAAATTGGCGAGACTATCGCTGATCCAGTCAATCCAGAAGCACTGCCAGTGCTAGAGGTAGAGGCTCCAACCCTACGGATTTACCTGGGCCCCAACACTAGTCCATTCAAAGGCACTGAGGCCGAATTCAACACCAGCCGCCAGATCAAAGAGCGCCTCGACAAAGAACTTGAGACCAACGTAGGTTTGCGAGTAGAAGACGACGGTATTGGGTTTACAGTGTCTGGCCGTGGCGAGCTACACCTAAGTGTTTTGATCGAGACTATGCGCCGCGAAGGCTATGAATTTGAAGTTGGCCGCCCACAGGTTGTCACCCACGAAGAGGACGGCAAAACTATGGAACCAATCGAAGAAGTAAACATCGAAGTACCAGCCGAACATGTTGGTGCTGTTCAGATGGAACTCGGCACTCGGCGTGGTGTGCTCAAGGAGCAGACCAACTCAACAAAAGGTGTGACCAAGCTTGTCTACGAGATGCCAACTCGCACATTGCTCGGTATGCGCAATATACTTTTGACCAACACCAAAGGCACGTTGATCATGAACACTTTACCAATGGGCTACCAAGAAATGGGTGCTGCTTTGCAGCAGCTGCGAAACGGTGTGCTTATCGCTTTTGAGACTGGTATCAGTACCCCTTATTCACTCCAAAATGTCGAAGACCGCGGAACCTGCTTTATTAATCCAGCCGAAAAGGTTTACGCAGGTCAAATTATTGGTCTTAATAACCGTCAGGAAGACCTAGAAATCAATGTCTGTAAAGCCAAGCAGCTGACCAACATGCGTAGTAAATCAAGCGACGGCACCGTACAGCTGACACCGCCCGTTATCTTTAGCCTTGAAGAATGTCTGGATTTCCTAGAAAACGATGAGCTACTCGAAGTGACACCCAAAAACCTAAGGCTTCGCAAAAAAGAGTTAAATCCAAACCTCCGCAAGCGCGCCGCAAAAAACTAGACCACGTGCTAAGCTAGGTCACATGCACCAAGTTTCTGACGACGAGTTTAATGACATGATTGCTAAGTCTCTGGACGAACTTCCAGAGAAATACACCTCACGCCTAAATAATGTTCTGATTACTTATGCCGATGAGCCGACAGCCGAACAGCGCCAAAAGCTTCAGCTGCGCTGTAATGAATCACTATTTGGTCTATACGAAGGTGTACCGCTCACCGCCAGAGGCAATGGCTACAATATGGTTTTGCCAGATAGAATTACGATTTATAAGAACCCAATGATTAAGTTTGCACACGATAGTGCTAGCCTGCGGGCTCAGGTGAAACACACTCTGTGGCACGAGATTGCTCACTATTTTGGCTTAGATCATCCTAGGATTCACGAAATTGAAGCCAACTGGCAATAATTTGTTGTAAACTACTACCATAAGCGGAGTACGGCATGAGCCGAGGCAAAAGTACTGGCATTAGCCGGCGACCAATCGAGTACATACTGATTGCTGTTCTAGCGATGTTAATACTATTTTTGGTCTGGTCGATTCGTGAGATTGACAGCAAAGATGTTAATACTGACAGCCAGGCAGTTCAGCAGCAAGACGATGGCGATATTTCACAGATTGTAGAGTCTGGTTTGTCTAATGAATCATCAATTGACGAATCATATGACGAATGGGAGCAAGACAACGGCTCGGCAGCAGATGGTCTAGCTAACAATATAGAAGGGGCATATGATGAATCGTCGTATTAGCTTATTGCTTATTTTGCCGCTGTTGTTGGTTGTTTTTCTACCGATAAATGCTAACGCCCAGACTGTGACTGAGCGAGCCAGTGAGGTTTGTAATCAGATGATTGCCAGACGAAATGTATCGGCTGAGAAGTTCAACGAACAACTTAGTAAGTTCACGAGTAGAGTAGAGGTGTTCACATCCTCGGCCGAAAGTCGTCGGGCAGAAGTTGACGAAGCTCTAGCTTTGTCTCACCAGAAATTTGATAATAAGCACCAAGCTTGGTATGAAAATTTCAAATCCGAGCATCAAGACGAAGTAGACATTGCCGCGGTTGATGAGTTTTATGAGACACTGCAATCTATCATCGAAACAAGGCGTAGTGCCTACCAGCAGGCTCGTTTAGACTATAGAAAAGCTCTGGACGATTTGCGCGTTAGCCGTCAAGCAGCCGTAATTTCCCGAGCCGAAACCTATCGACAAACTGCTGATACAGTGTTCCAGACCGCCCAAGATGCTTGCGGCCAGCGTGGTACAACATTGATCAATGTGCGTAGTGAGTTTGTAGCTGGACTTCGACAAGCCAGACTAGCGTTTAGTGATTTTAGGCGAGAACAGCCAAGCTATAAAGCTGAGGTTGTCAGTCTGACCAAACAGCGCGATGAAGCGACTGATGAAGCAAGCAAAGTATTCCAACAAGCCTTTCAACAGGCCTATAGTGATTTCAAATCTAAAATAGATTAGACTTTTGCGCTCCGGCAACTGGCACAGCGACCGGTAATTTCTAGAGAGTGATTCTCGGCGACAAAGCCGTGATCTACAGCGATAGCTGTCAGGATTTCATCTAGACCATCAGGTTCGTCAAAACTAATTGATTTACCGCAATTTGTGCAGGTGACATGGTGATGATGAGGTTCAAAGATATCACTGAGCTCGATTTTGTATTTCCAGCCTTGATTGACGCGCACAACAACCCCAAGTTCTTCGAACAAAGCCACCGTACGGTAGATGCTTGCCCGGTCTATTACGCTGGACAGGTCTAGAGTGAGCTCGCGCATAGAACGCGGTGTTCCGGACTGCAAGGCTGCAAAAACTGTCTGGCGAGGCTTGGTGAGGCTGTAGCCGTGATTTTTGAGTGTTTCGGACAGTTTTTCGTACATATTGCTGCAATCTTAGCACAAATTGCGACAAAATTGCAAAAATCAATCAGTGTGATTACACTCATGGCTATAACTTAGGAATATAGAAAAATGAATGAATATATACAACTAATTGGGCTTACTTTGCTTGGTGGGGTCGTATCACTGGCTGGTGGCGCACTACTCATGCGTGACAAGATTTCAGCCGAAAAATTAGCCAAGTACGCGACTCCATTTGCAGCCGGCACCTTGCTATCCGCTGTATTTTTGGATCTACTTATGGACGGTATCGAACAATCTACACCAGAAGAAGTACTGACGGCAGCACTGTTTGGAATGGTGCTGTTCTTTTTAGCCGAGCGATTGCTGCGCTGGTTTCACCACCATCATAGTCACGAAAACGACACGAGTCACGCCGACAAGCCACTGATTATAATAGGAGACACCATACACAATGCACTCGACGGTGTGGCGATTGCAGCTGCGTTCTTGGTAAGTCCTGCCACAGGTCTAGTGACTGCAATTGCGGTGGCGGCACACGAGATACCTCAAGAAATCGGTGATTTTGGTCTGCTACTCAGCCGCGGCATGTCGCGCAAACGAGTACTGATAGTAAATCTCATTAGTGCTCTAGCGACAACCGTTACGGCCGTTACGGTATTTGCACTGGGATCAGCCAATGTATTGCCAATTGGCGTGCTACTGGGGCTAAGTGCTGGATTTCTGCTCTACATTGCTGCTAGTGACATCATCCCAGAAATTCATGAGAACTCACCACGTGGCAAACTGTTTGATTGGACAGTAATGTTGTTCCTGAGCGGTGTTGTGGTCGTTGGGCTGACGATCAATATTGCCCATTCGTACATTCATACAGATAGTGAACACGGTCATGAATCATCAGAGACAGCAGAATTTCATGACGGCGAACATGCTGAATAACCTGATACAATAAGATTACTTATGCTTATAGCGGTAATTTTTTTGGGAATAATCGCTGCAGCCCTAGCTGTAGTGATATTCGTGCTGTTAAATAAAAAGCCAAGCCAAGACCAAAGTGCGCTGATGCTAAAAGCCGATCTAACCACCATAAACGAACAAATGTTGGCCTTGCGCGAAGGTTTACAGGGTCACCTGACCGAACGGCTCGACAAAAACCAAGAAAGTATGAGCAAACAGCTAGGCGCTAGTGCTCAGCTAATCAAAGACGTTACCGAGCGTCTGACCCGGCTGGATGACACAAACAAACGCGTGGTTGATGTTGCAGAGGAACTAAAGGTACTAAAAAATGTGCTACAAAACCCAAAGCAGCGTGGAGTTTTGGGCGAATTTTATTTGGAACAAATCCTCCAGAATCTACTGCCGCCGAGCAGTTACGAATTACAATACAAGCTTGGCGAAGGTCTGGTTGTCGATGCGGTAATTCACCTGGATGGCAAAGTCTTGCCGATAGATAGCAAGTACAGTCTGGAGAATTACAACCGTATGCTTGATACCAAGGGTGATGAACGTACGGCTATGGAAAAAGCTTTCAAGGATGATCTCAAGAAACGAATAGATGAAACTGCCAAATACATCCAGACCAAAAAGGGCACGCTTGATCAAGCTCTGATGTTTATACCAAGTGAAGCAATTTATTACGACCTGCTGGCAAACAAAGTTGGGGCAGGTGGCGTCAACAGCCGTGATCTGATGCAGTATGCAGCTGTCGAAAAACATGTGGTGATTGTTGGGCCTAGTACACTTAGTGCTATGTTACAAATCGTGGTCCAAGGGCTTCGTAGCCTAGAAATTCAAAAGGACACCGATCTTATTCGCAAAAACATCGAACAATTGCAGCGGCACTTGGTCGCTTACGACGGCTATTTTAAGAAGGTTGGAAATTCTTTAGGTGCAACCGTTGGTCACTACAACAGTGCCAGCAAAGAGCTGGGCAAGATAGACAAAGACATAGTCAAAATCGGTGGTGGCGACACAGTAATCGAACCACATGTTATCGAACGACCACTGTCAGATGACTAATTACCAGGCTTTTCCTGCATAACAAGATCTAGTGTCAGGGCGGCTGTCCAGGCGAAATTGGCAGCACCAAGACCTCTGCCGTCGATTGGATCAAAGTATTCATACGGACCGGCCTTTTCTACCATGGCAATGCTGCGAGTACGTAGATCAGCAGCTTCTTCGTGGAAGCCGTAGCGCTCTAAGCCATCGACGATAAGCCAGTTGGTATTGGTCCAGGACGGACCTTGCCAGTAACGGTCGGAGTCAAAAAAGCTTGAATCTAGCGGAACTGATGGAACGGGATGATGTAGCCAGTATTTGCGGTGGTTTTTGAGCAATTTTACCAGTTCTTCGGCGCGAGTCTGGGTAATCGAGCCAGCGTACAAGGGCATAAAGGTACCGATACTTGGCTCTAGAATGAGCTTGTGAGTAATAAAATCGCGCGAATAATATTGTCCGCTTGGTTCGTCGTACAACTTCTCTAGTGCTTCTTCGGAGTACTTCATCTTCGCTAGCAGATCCTCTGGCATTTTACGGCGAATAGTCTTAGCTATCAGCTGCAGCTGAGAGTTGTTGCGCACTAAAATGCTATTGAATGTAATGTCCTGGGTGCAAAAGTCTGACCTATGTAGAATCTTGTCAATGTCATAGCTCTTGCGCCTTAGGCGCCTAACTACATCCCAAAGTAGTAGCGCCTCCAGCGAGCTGATACGCTGGCCTGGATTTACGCGGCGGGTATCACGACGTAGGAAATTAACCACCTTCTGTAGATGCAATTTTTCGATTAGAGCAATCCACCACGGCCGGCTATGTTCGTATAGCTGCAACACCCACGGCGGCGTATTATCTAGGCCGACTTCATAAGGATGAATCTGCAAGGTCAGGCCTTCGTTGTGTGGGTCGCGCTCGGCATACATCCAGGTGTGATACGCAACCAGGGGCTCAAACATAAAACGATAAAACTCATGGCGGTATTCCTTGGATAATTTTTCGCCGACTTTCACCACCGCATCGGCCAGGATTGGCGGCTGAGTGATGCCGCTGGTTGCCACGCTATCCGGTGCGAATGGACTAAGCCAGCTGCGCCAGGATTCACGCTCAAATCTATACTGACTGGCGCTGTTGAATATCATATTCGGGATCATGCCGTTAGCCCACTGGCCGCGTATCAGGCTGGCGATTTCCTCGGCGGCTCGCTCGGCATCAATATGGCGTAGGCCAATTGCAATAAAGGCGCTGTCCCATAGCCACTGGTGTGGGTAAAGTTTTGCTGGGGATGTATAACTGCCACGGTCGTTTTCTTTTAGCACTGCGCCAATCTGCTCAAGCATGTCAGTACGAATCTGTGCTCGTTCGTCGTTGTTTTCGTTCATTACGAATAGTATACCCCATTTAACTTCCGATGCTTATGCTTGCAGCCGACTGTATAATAAAATGAAATGGCAGAAATTCCATCACCAGCAGAAACAGGTTATTACGTTGCTTGGGTAAACTATGCTAAAACTGCACTAGATAGCGCACCTTTACTTGGTGTAAGTAGATACGAGTGGGCTGAAGCACTTTATTATTTTGCAGAAGATGTAGAACCTGGCACAGATATCAAAAGCTATGATTTATACGAGGATTTTGTATTTGATGCAGCACGATATTCTTTACCGAGTGGTGCGCCTGACAAGGCAGGCAGACAAGCGAAGGATAATGATGTATTAGCTCGTGCTCTAACAAAAATTATTCCAAGATCAAAACACCTTATACCAAAGGAAGCAGAGTCGAGTAGAGACAAGCAGTTACACATTGAACGGATGGTAGCCGTGGTCGCATTGGAGCGACTTGGGCTAGCAAAGCACAACAGGACGCGTAGGCTTATTGTTCCTGCCGGCGCAATATCTGCAAGCGCATATTTCCGTGGGAACATTCACTCGGAGTTTGACAGAGAAGTCTACAAGCAGGCTGATGTAATAAAAAAATCTGCCTCAGCCTATCCGCTACTACAGCGTCGTATCGGCCATCAATTTGCTTACCAAGCAATGGGCCGACTTGCGCCAGCCCGTGAAAAGGTGTCAATCGAACAAACTGATGGCAATATCATGGGCTTTGATAGTCTACACGACGCATTCTGGTATGAGGTTAAGCAAGACCGTCAAAGGTTTGCGCTACGAAAACAGGCGATTATCGAAAATTTACAAACTGCAGCGGGTAGTCTAAATCCTGCGCACGGAGCAGGCTCATAACTGCTTGCAGGTCGTCTTTGCTGCTGCTAGTGACGCGGACTTCTTCGCCTTGGATTTGAGTCTTTACCTTTGGGTAGTTCTCTCTGATGAGAGCGGTAATTTTCTTGGCTTTTTCTTGGTCTAGACCTTTTTTGAACGGAACTTCTTTGGTAGTTTTGAGGTTGCTGGTTGTTGGCTCTTTGCTCAGGTCAAGAATCTTCTGGGATTGCTCCCGGGCAGCCAGTTTTTTGCGGACAATATCTAGAATTGCATCTATCTGCCAGTCGCCGTTGCCAGTAATCTTGAGCCCTGATTTGTCATCATCCAGCCACTCGATGGCGGCCGGTGTGCCCTTAAAATCATAGCGGCTCAGTAGTTCACGCTGGGTTTGGTCATAAACGTTATTGAGCTCCGCCTTGTCATAATCCGAAACAATATCAAAAGAAAATGTCGCCATGATTTGTATTATACCTCACCGCAGTTGCTAATAATTTAGAAGCTATGGTGAAGTGACAGAATAGAGATTTTGAGCGAGGGGGTGTGATATGCCGGATGGCAACCAGGGACCCCCGTCGGTCTCAAGCTGTGTTACCGCAGGTGCCGCGGAGCGTGAAGTTGTTGCTCCAGGTGCCCGAGCCAGGGTAGGCAAGAACACCCATTTTGGCGAGAGTCCAGGTGGACTCTTCTCCGTCAAGACCCTGAAGTCGTACTACTTCCATCATTCCGCCCTTGTCTTCTCCATGTGGCATGGTGAAAACGTTGCTCACGACAGTGAAGTCGTGATAGGTCCAGCTGATGGTGTTTTCGATGCAGATCTGGAGCCCTGGGTAGAGGTCTCCGGGGATGACGATGAGCTCAGAGAGCTCTTCATCAGGTGGTACCATGTTCTCGACTCCCCCATCGCCGGTGAACGGCTGGGAATTATCGGGAGCAAAGGTTTGCGCCTCGTTCTGCTTCTGCTCATCAATGAGCGTATCAAGCTTGCCCTCAATCGAAGGCAAGGCGATAAAAAGCAAGAAGCTCATCAAAAACATGAACCTCAGCCAACGACCAACTTCAGGGTCTTCCACTTCTCCTCCAAGGGTAGTATGAATGTGGTGATCAACAGATTGACCTTGCCGGGCGCGATATAGCTCATGCGCACTAAGGTCAATCTGTTTTATCTCTATTCTGTCAATGTTCGTTACAGGAGTTATATACTCGACTATAACCTACTCATTATATCATAAGCGCAATAAAAAGTCAACAGATAGACAAACTCTTTTTATAGCTAAGTCTAAGGTGTTATACTGGTTGCATCTATGAGCTATCAAAACCCAGATATTGCACGTGTTTCCGAAGAGCTTAAGGCAAAACTAGCCGAACTTTCTGACAAGAAACAGATTTTGCGAGACCCTGCACTAAGAGGGCTGTTTGATCAAATTAAGACTCTACCGCCCGAACAGCGCGGTGATTTTGGCAAGCAGGTTAATCAGCTTAGAGTGGAGCTAACAGCACTTGTAGACGCCGAATCTACTGCCGCAGAAGCCTTGCCGCCGCTAGACGTCACCGCACCGTGGGACGCTAATACCCCGGCAGGCAAGCGGCCAAAACTATTTAGTAGCACCCAGGGCAGCATACATCCGCTAATGCAAGAGATTGCAACTATCACTGATATCTATCAACGGATGGGTTTTGTTGTAGAAGAATCGCGCGAAATTGACGATGATTATCATATGTTCGAGAGCCTGAACTTCCCAGAAAATCACCCAGCACGTGATGATTACGATACTTTCATGACAGACGAAGGTCTAATTGCGCCGGCTCACACATCCACCATGCAGAACCGTGTGCTAAAAAAGTACAAGGATTCCCTAGAAAAAGGTCAGCCAATTGCGGCTGTCATACCTGGACGCGTCTTCCGTAACGAAGATCTAGATGCCACGCACGAACATACTTTTTATCAGCTAGAGGGAGTTTACGTCGACAAAGGTATCAATGTCGGCAATTTAATCGCTGTGCTCAGCACGTTTATGAATGAATATTTTGGCCAAGAGCTTAAGACCAAGCTCCAGCCGTTTTATTTCCCGTTCACAGAGCCAAGTTTTGAGTTTGCTATCGAGCGCCCAGAAGTTCTCAAAAAAGACGATTCCGAGGAGCAAAAATGGCTCGAGTTACTGGGGTGTGGCATGATTCATCCAAATGTACTCAGAATGGCCGGCATTGACCCAGCAATTTACACCGGATTTGCCTGGGGCAACGGCATAGAGAGACTGGTCATGATGAAACAAGGCATCGAAGATGTTCGTCACTTTGAGTCCGCAAACCTAAAATTCTTGAGGCAATTCTAAGATGAAAGTTAGTCTGAACTTAGCGCAAGAATATTCCAATGTTGACCTGAAGGCCATCCCACGGGATGAGCTGCTGCATAGAATTGGTGCGCAGCTTGGTGCAGTCGAGGACGTAACAGACTGGGCGCAGAAGTTCGAAGGCGCAGTAGTTGTACGCGTAGTCGAGTGCAAAAAGCACGAAAACGCCGACAAACTCAGCGTCTGTCAGGTAGATTACGGCAGCGGCAAGACTGTTCAGGTTGTTTGTGGTGCACCAAATGTACGCGCTGATATGTACGCCGTCTGGCTAAAACCAGGTGTAGTTGTGCCTAACTCTCGTGATACAGATCCTTTCACGCTAGAAGCCCGCGAAATTCGCGGGGTTGTCAGCAATGGCATGCTGGCTAGCGCTCACGAGCTCGGTATCTCAGAAGACCATAGTGGAATAGTAGAGATTACAGCTCAGGACGCCGGCCGCGAACCGGTGCCAGGCGAACCGCTGACGGCTTACTTTGGCCTCGATGATTTTGTCGTGACTTGCGAGAACAAGATGTTTACCCACCGACCAGATTGCTTCGGCAATCTAGGCGTTGCCCGCGAGCTAGCTGGCATAGCAGGACTTAACTTCAAGAGTCCAGATTGGTACCAAAACGCACCAACTTTTGACGATAAAAGCGACCTACCAATCGAGGTGAAGAACGATGTTCCTGAACTCGTGCCACGGTTTATGGCAGTTGCTATGCAAAATATTACTGTCGGTCCAAGTCCTATGTGGTTGCAGTCAACATTGGCTCGAGTTGGCATCAAGCCGATAAACAATGTTGTAGACGTCAGCAACTACGTCATGCACCTGACTGGCCAGCCAACACACGCTTTCGACTACGACAAAATTCGTGAACTCTCTATCAAGCCAGGTATTTTCCCTCGGATGGCCAAAAAGGGCGAAAAAATCACGCTGCTAGGCCAAAAAGACATAAAACTAAGTGGCGAAGAAATAGTCATCGCCACGGACAAACAAGCCGTGGCGCTCGGCGGGGTGATGGGTGGTGCTGATACAGAGGTGGATGAGAACACTAAAAACATTATTATTGAGTGTGCCACATTT
Source organism: uncultured Candidatus Saccharibacteria bacterium (assembly GCA_964644965.1). Classification (GTDB taxonomy): domain Bacteria; phylum Patescibacteriota; class Saccharimonadia; order Saccharimonadales; family JACDBH01; genus CAZXYN01. The sequence continues at coordinate 55,524 of CAZXYN010000001.1, forward strand.
GATATGTACAGCATTCGCCGTACCAGTATGCGTTACGGACTATTCACCGACGCTGTAACCCGATATAACAAGGGTCAGAGCCCGCTGCAAAACGATCGAGTCCTAGCATTCCTGATGGGCAAAATGAACGAACTAGCTGGAGCCCAGCAGGCAAGCAGCGTGCACGATATCAAGAGCGACCTACAGCAATCAGAAGTGCCACGGTTTGAGGTGAAGTTCATCAATGAACGGCTCGGCTCAAGCTTCGAGCTCGACGAAATCAAGCAGCTACTGTCGCGTGTGGAGTTCGAATTCCCGAATGTTGAGGGTCAGGGACTGCTGGTGCAACCACCATTCTGGCGAACAGATATTGAGATTATCGAAGACATTGTCGAGGAAGTCGGCCGTCTACATGGCTACGACCAGTTACCAGTAGAGCTACCAAAGCGTACTGCCAAGCCAGCCAGCAAAAACAGTCTGCTAGATTCCAAAGCCTCATTGCGACAATCGCTAAAACAATTTGGTGCCAACGAAGTACTGACTTACAGCTTTGTCCACGGTGACCTGCTGCAAAAATCCAACATCGACCCAGCCAAGTGGACTTATCATATTCGTAATGCTATCAGCCCTGATTTGCAGTACTACCGACCGAGTATCATCCCTAGTCTGCTGGCCAAAGTTCATCCAAACATCAAGGCTCAGGCAGGAACTGACGACAACCAGTTTGCTCTGTTCGAAATCGGCAGAGCGCACGTAAAGGGACACGAAAAAGACAATCTACCAGTCCAGATGGAGCGTTTGGCGCTAATAGTGGCAGCAGACGACAAAACTGCTCGCGCCCATCAATCAGGTGCGTCTTATTACCTTGCCAAAAAATACCTGGAAGAAATAACAGATGGCCAGGCCGTCCTCAGCCCAGTAAATAGTTTTGATTTTCCGGTTACGGCACCTTTTGCGCCTGGTCGCAGTGCTGAGGTACGTATCGGTGACACGGTCTTAGGCGTAATTGGCGAATTTAGCCCTAAAGTACGCAGGTCACTCAAGTTACCTGATTTTGTAGCCGGTTTTGAACTAGACATTTCACTACTCAACAAATACTTGGCTGAGAAGTCTTATCGCCCATTACCGCCTTTCCCAGGCACGCATCAGGACTACACACATGAAGTTAGTGGCAATACGTCATGGCAAGCAGTTAGTGAAGGATTACTAGCCGCGCTGAACCAGTCTAATACCAATAATTACGAGATTAGTATAGAGCCGCTAGACATATTCGAAGCAGCCGATACGGGTTCTAAGCGACTTACTTTCCGGGTCTTTATAAACCACCCCAACAAGACGCTTAAAACAGAAGAAGCCACAGCGCTTCTAGAATCTGCATCTCATACACTTAGTAAAAATCTTGACGCTCAACAGGGTTAGGTCACTATGCGAAAACTGCTAAAGCTGGCGATAGTGATCGTAGCAACGGTAGCGTTACAGGCACCAGGACTTGCTTCTGCCCAGACGGGTAGCGTTAATGATTTTGTGATTACTGATTTTTCGGCAGACTACTATTTGTCTGGTGCAGATAAACAAGGGCAATTACGAGTAGAAGAAGTAATTCAGGTGGACTTTGCTGGGCAGAATCATGGTATTTTGCGGGCAATTCCCAAAACTTACAAAGATCAAAATCTTGGTCTGACGATTGATTCGGTGAGATATAGTGGCTCGCGTGATGGTTCGGGCTACTCTACTTCTACAGAAAACGACAATTTGGTGCTCAAGATTGGAGATCCTGATTTTACAGTGACTGGCGAGCAGACTTATGAAATCAACTATACGGTCGATAATGTCATAAATTTTTACGAGGGTTACGATGAATTCTACTGGGACATCAACGGTGATCAGTGGCTTCAGGTTTTCGAAAAGATCGAGGCACGAATACACCTGCCGCTTGGGCTAACAGTATCAAAAGAGACAGCTTGCTACACTGGTATATTCGGCAGCACGCGCCAAGATTGCAGCGTGTCTCAATCGGGAGATATCATTACAGTCACTACAAACGGCCAACTAGAGGCAACGGAAACGCTATCTGTAGTTGTCGGCTTTGAGCCTGGGTTTTTTACACCTGTCACATGGCAAGAGAGGCTAATGGATCACGCTGCCGGCATCGCCGCTGTTGTCCTACCGGTACTAATCATAGGTGGTTATTCATTCCGACGGTGGTGGAAATATGGACGTGATGAAAAAGGCCGCGGCACAATCGTACCTATGTATGGGCCACCAGATAATTTACTGCCAGCAGAAGTTGGTGTAATCGCTGATTTTAGGGTAGATCAGAGGGATATGACCGCTACTATCATAGATCTTGCTATCAAGGGCTATTTCAAGATTATCGAAGAGAAGCAGGTAAAACGATTTGCCAAAGACAAGCTCAAGTATTCATTTGAACTAAAAAACACCGACACTAGCCGTCTAGTTGACTACGAAAAGGATATACTAAAGGGTTTATTTAGTGATTTTAAACAAGGATCAGTCGTGGAGCTTAGCACGCTCAAGAACAAGTTTTATTTGGTGGTTAAGAAAGCCCAGGATCGAATAGCCGATATTGCAGTCGAAAAGGGCTATATGAAATCAAATCCTCACAAAGCAGGAAATCACTTATGGGTGGTTGTGGCGGTATTATTTGTCGCTGTTGTCTACTTTGGTAGACTGTGGGGCTCGTGGCTACTGGCTGGACTAGCAGTTAGTGGAATTGCAAGCTTTGTTTTTGCGTTAGCTATGCCAGCACGCACTAAGAGGGGTGCAATCGCTAGAGAAGACGCCCTGGGGCTCAAGCTATACTTAGAAACAGCCGAAAAAGACCGTATCAAGATGATGCAGTCGCCCGATGCGCCATATACGCAGACCGGTGAGCCTAAGAAGACAGTGGATTTGTATGAGAAGCTTTTGCCTTATGCAATCGTTTTTGGCGTAGAAAAGGAATGGTCCCGCGAATTTAAGGATATTTACGCTCAGCAACCAGCTTGGTTCCAGGGGCAAAATTATTCGCTGTTTAACGCAGTTTACCTATCAACTGCTCTGAACAGCGGCATGGCATCGGCTATGTCGACAGCCTACGCTTCGCCTTCTAGCTCTAGTGGCTCAGGTTTTTCTGGAGGCGGCGGATTCTCTGGTGGAGGCGGCGGTGGAGGCGGTGGTGGCGGCTGGTAAGTCTGACTTTAAACCACCATATTTTTCTTATTATACATTATACCACACCTGTCAAGTATTGTCAATAGCTATCCCTGTTATGTCTTTGCAAATAACCCTTGCATCATAACGAATAAGTAGATATAATAATCCATGCTTCTGAGGTAGAGTGTTTTTCGCTCCTTTGGGACGCAGTTTAACAGGTGTAGAAATCTGAACAGCAGTTGCCGCATATAAAGTATGTGCTGCGACTCATGTTCAGATTACAAAATGAATAACAGATCAGGGAGTGCCATGGTGCATTGCGTCATGGAGTTACACTCCCGCCCAACGCGACTATCAACAGGTAGTCCAATTGTTGCTGATAATTGAATCCCTGCGACTTGCTGTCCTAGAGACCGAGTCAAATGGTTGAGTCAAATCAGCATATGCGCGTGATCCTCTGACACGAGTGGTCGAAGCCTCTCCCGCCCGTGAGGTACGATAGCTCCTCTGTCAGAGGATCACGCAAGGTCGTGCGGTTTCCGCTAGGATTTACTGCTCTTAGAGTGGAAGAGTCCGGTTAGAACCGTACATTTACGCGCAGTCCCGTGGCACACACAATCTCGAGCCAGGATCTCTCCAAGGGGTCTACAGCGTGTGTGTCGCTTGGCTAACGTGCCACGGGGCTGTGCGTCCATCGATTATTTGTTTGTAAAGTTTGCCGTGAGGTCGAGATATAGGTTTAGCCCTTTTTGCTCCCAACACTCCCTCCCAAATCAAAATCTACACCTGTTCTCACCCGAATCCATCAGCGCATAAGTTGGTGGCGTCAGGCGAGATACGATAAGATAGACCTATGAGATATTGTGCCCGGGCGATTGTGCTCAAAGACAATCGAATACTACTAATGAAACGCCTCAAGATGGGCAAGCAATATTACACGCTGCCAGGTGGCACAGTTGAGAACGGCGAGACAGCTGACCAAGCGGCTATTCGTGAGGTTGCCGAGGAATCTACCATCAAGATTGACCAGCCACGGCTAGTGTTCATAGAGGACGCCGGCAAGCCTTTTGGCGAGCAATACGTATATTTATGCAATTACATATCTGGTGAGCCGGTACTGCCAGATGATTCAGAGGAAGCCTACTGGACAATCCCAGATAAGAATACTTATGAGCCAATGTGGATTGAGACAAACAGGCTGGGTGATATTGATTTTGTATCACCGCTGTTAGGCGAGGCGCTAGTTATGGGGCTCAAGCATGGCTGGCCGAAGGAAGCTTATAAATTTTCGTCAAAGCATTCCGAGCGACTTAGCTAAAACTTTAGTGTAATAACAACAATCTACTTGCCACGACCTGTTGCCTACAGGTTATACTGGGGTAACGACAAAAGTGGAGGTTAAAGTATGGCAGACAAGGCGGATCTCGCTCGCCGTTTCGGGACATTGTTTCTAGCGTCGATGTTTCTAATAACTTCGGTGGCGTTTACAGCTGTTATTTTTTGGCAATCAAGAAGTGACAGTAGTGACACAAACGCTAGCGTCCAAGAAGCGCTTGAGCAGCAACAGCAAGAAGAACTAACAGGAGAAGATATGTTACAAGGCACACAGTTGGCAGGGTTTACACCAATCACTGATCCAGTCACAGAACTGCAAATCATAGATCTAGTAGAAGGTACCGGTGAAGTTGTAGCCGAGGGTGCAACTGTAACTGTCCACTACACAGGTGCATACGCTAGTACTGGTGAGATATTCCAGAGCTCACACGATAGCGGCCAGCCAATTACATTTGGTCTGAGCGAAGTGATTCCGGGCTGGACACAGGGTGTTCCTGGCATGAAAGTTGGCGGCACACGCCGGCTGGTAATTCCTGGAAACCTAGCTTATGGTGAGGCGCCAGAGGGTTACGTACCGGGCAGCACAGAACGTCCTATGGGACCACTAGTTTTTGATATTGAACTTTCGGCTGTTGAGCAGTAAAAAGTAAAAATTTACACGGTTCACATTTGGATGGCAGGCGTGATTTATTCCTGAGAAACGGATCAAGCCGTACTTTATGGTACGGTGCAGGGAGTATCGCAGGGAAAAATCACGCCTGACGCCAAAAAGCCAGCAGAGTTTCGGCTCTGCAGAAGCTCTTTCCGGCTGGTGTGTGCCGTGTAAAACACAACATATAGCGTATTGACGCGCAACGTAAGCGCTATATAATGGGTAGTAAGCAACTCTTGCAAATAACATAAAAGGGGCAAAAAATGGCAAAAAAAATAACAATTTACACTACCAACACCTGCGCGTACTGCGTCATGGTCAAAAAGTACTTGGGCAATAAAGGTCACCAGTACGAGGAAGTAAATATTGACAACGAACCGCACCGCCAGCAGGAAGCATTGGCGATCAGCGGTGCTTTGACCGTACCCGTTACGGTTGTAACCAAAGAAGATGATACCCAGTCTGTGGTTGTTGGGTGGAATCTTTCCCAGCTTGCTCCAGCACTGGGCTAAAAAGTTTTTGTTAGGCGAATTGCTTTGTTAGAAGCTGTGCTCCGCACCAGCAGTATTGAAATACAGCTGGTTTGCGTTGCTCACTTCTGCCGCGCACTTCATCCAAACAAATAACTTTTTATATATGATAAGCTGATCAAATAAAGGGGGAGTCGAAGGAAGAGGTATGGCTGAACAAAAGGTGAATGAATTAGTAATCATTGGGGCGGGGCCGGCGGCTCTTAGCGCGGCTATTTATACTACTCGTGAAGACATTCAGACGCTTTTGTACGAAAAGGCCGTGCCTGGTGGACTGATCTCTACCACCGACTGGGTAGACAATTACCCTGGTTTTCCAGAGGGAATCGCTGGACTTGAGTTAGGCGATGCTATGCGCAAGCAAGCTGAGCGTTTTGGCGCTGTCATTGAACTCGGCGAAGTCACAAAAATTAAACGCGATGGCGGCAATGTTATCAAGCTAGAGACTACCGACGGTGAGGTTGTGGCAAAAGCAGTACTAGTTGCTACCGGCAGTGGTTATAAGAAAATTGGCGTTCCTGGCGAAGATACTTACTACGCCCGTGGTGTCCACTACTGTGCGACTTGTGATGGCGCGTTTTATCGTGATAAACGCCTAGTAGTAGTTGGCGGTGGCAACTCTGCAGTCCAAGAGGCAATGTTCTTGACCCGTTTCACCAGCCACATCGATATGCTGGTGCGTAATGATTTTCGTGCCTCAGACGTGCTGGTACACGAGCTAGAAGAAAAGTACAAAGACAAGATTACCGTACATAAAGGTGTGACGACTGATGAAATCGTAGGAGCCACAGTAGACGGCATGGACAAAGTAACCAAAGTCATCGGCACCGACAAAGCTACAGGCAACAAGGTAGAGTTCGGCACCGACGGAGTGTTTGTATTTGTTGGGCTTGATCCAAACACTGGATTTCTAAAAGATTCAGCTATAGAACTCGACGAAATTGGATTCATTAAATCTGATGCAGACAAATTGGAGACAACCATTCCTGGTGTGTTTGTTGCTGGTGATTGCCGGCAGGGTTCGACCATGCAGATTGCGACAGCAGTTGGCGAAGGCGCAACCGCCGCGCTGCGTATCCGTGAATACCTAGAGTCCTGAGAACTTATCAGGAAAATCGGTGTAGATGGCGTACAGACCCTTTTTGGCCCATCTCTTAGCTTTCTTCGGGTTATTTAAGGTGTAAGCGTAGAGGTGATAATTGTTTCTTTTGACCGATTTTATGAATCCGCCCCATAGCCAGCGTTGGTTCATGCTGATATGTGTAGTGCCGAGTTTGCGAGCTCTAAAGCTGGCGCGAACCCCAGACCAGCGTTCGTTGATGACAAAGGTTTGATCTGGCAGGACTTTGCGGAACTTCTTAAGTAGCTCAAAATCAAACGACGCAATCGAAAACTTGGCAATCGTCTGATCCAGGCAGGCAAGTACCGGCGCAAGCTCGCAGCCAGGCTTGATATCTAGAATAATCTCAGTCTTATTTTCTAGATATGCCAGGGCTTCTTCTAGCGTGACAATGCCAGGGCTAGCTGATTTTAAATCGTCAAAATCCATGTCTAGTAAGTTGATTTTGCCGAGCTTTTCGTCGTGGCTGAGCACCGCGACGTGGTCGCGAGTGGTGCGGACATCAACCTCTATAGCATCAACCTTAAACTCTAAGGCCGCGTCGAACGAAGTGATGGTGTTTTCTGGTGCCAGACCGCGTGCGCCACGGTGTCCTATGATTTTCATCTAATTACAGTATATAATGGAGCAGAAGAAAAAGGAGAAACTACAATGGCTGATTTTAACCAGATATTTGATGCAGGTGATGTTGATGGTGGTCTCATCAATGTGATTAACGAAATACCAATGGGCAGTAACCTCAAAATAGAGTGGAACCGCGAGAAGGCGGTGTTTGAGCTAGACCGTGTAGAACCGGCTATTTTTGCAAAGCCATGTAACTACGGGTTTATTCCTCAGACTTTAGACGAAGACGGTGATGAACTAGATGCGCTAATTTTGCTCGATGGTGCGCTACCGACAGGGGTGAAGGTGCATGCAAAGCTAATCGGTATTATGAATTTCGAGGACGACGGCGAGATGGATCACAAGGTAGTATGTGTGCCTGCAGACGACCGCAATGATGGCAATACCTGGAATGATATCAATGACGTCGATGAAGCTTGGAAGAGACAAGCAGAACATCACTTCAATCACTACAAAGATTTGAAGAAACCAGGAAGTACCAAAGTACTTGGCTGGGGTAACGTAGAAGACGCTAAAAAAACCATTAAAGAATGCCAACAGCGCTGGAAGGAGCAATAAACAATGACTAGCCCTGAAGATACACAGGGGGTGGATAACAGCAATGAAGCAATTCGCCTAAGACTATCGGCGTTGCAAGAACCATTGGGGAAAGTTGTGGCGAAGGCACATGTTCTATTTGATGAAGTTTTTGACTATGCCCAGCATCCAGTATTTGTTGATAGAGATTATCCAATAGTTGCTACAAGGGCTATAAATGTTTCACGCGGCGGCGAGCTAATAATAAAACTAGGAGATGCAACCCGGTTAAGTGTATCTAGTAGCCCAGGGTACGGTCCAAGCTGGCCAGAATTAAGAATTCGGCATGTCATGCCGCAAGAGGAATTGAAGAGAGAAGTAAATATTGTAGAACTGTCAGAGGGTAGTCGCTCAAGATTCAAATATCATGTTGAAACTTCTGACTTTGACGGTCCTAGACACCATGCATTTATAGGTGCCGGATATGTGGACCAAATGCCTTTTGTGCAAGGCGTGAGTGATGCACTTGATACGGCCGTTTCTTTGGCCAAAGAAACTTTTGATTTTACAGTTGAGGAGCGGCAAAGGGCTGCTGGCCAAAGAACCGTTGTAAACATTGAGGCGGTCGATGTAAAACTTGTTGATCCAATCCATGGTCAGTAATATCTGTTGATTGTTTGTGCTTACGCTTATACAATACTGTTTAGAAGCAAATAAATAGTTCTAAAACAGGAGTTGAGATGAAAACAAGGGTGGCAATTAATGGGTTTGGCCGAATTGGGCGCAACGCGTTCAAGATTGCGTTCGCACGCAGCGATGTGGAAATCGTCGCAATCAACGATCTTACCGACACAAAAACACTAGCTTATCTATTAAAAAACGATAGCAACTACGGTACATACGACAAAAAAGTATCTCATGATGAAGACCATATCATTGTCGATGGTCACAAGATCAAAGTCACTGCCGAGCGCGACCCAGCAACCCTGCCTTGGGGTGACATGCATGTCGATGTTGTCGTCGAATCTACTGGACGATTTACCGCCAAAGAAGATGCTGAGCTTCACATCAAAGCTGGTGCTAAGAGAGTCGTTATATCTGGCCCTACCAAGAGCGACGGCGTCGACACTATCGTGCTTGGTGCCAATGACGAAAAGCTAGAAGGTGCCACAGAAGTTATCAGCAACGCCTCATGTACCACCAACAGCCTAGGTGCTGTCATGGGTGTGCTAGATTCAGAGTTTGGCATCGAAAAATCCATGCTCACCACCGTACATAGCTACACAGCTAGCCAAGTTGTACAGGATGCACCAGCCAAGGATCTCCGCGAAGGTCGTAGCGCTGCCGAAAACATCGTGCCAACTACCACCGGGGCGGCAATCGCCGTCACGTTGACCATGCCACAACTCAAGGGCAAGTTTGATGGACTCAGTGTACGCGTACCGACCCCTGTTGTTTCAATCAGTGATATCACAGTGTTATTCAAGCGCGATGTCACAGTTGATGAAATCAACGACGCATTCCGCAAAGCCGCCAAAGAACCATATTATCAGGGAATCTTGGGTGTATCAGAGGAGCCGCTAGTCAGCAGCGACTACATCGGCAACAGCCATTCTGGCGTAGTTGACCTACTGCTCACAAAAGTCGTCGACGGCAACCTCGGTAAGGTCATGGTCTGGTACGACAACGAATGGGGCTACAGCAACCGACTTGTAGAAGTGGTCGCCGACACCGGCAAGAGCCTGCATAGCAAGGGGCACCACTCGGCACATCACGGACACGAACACCACAGCTAGGAGTTGTAGATGAAAATATACCTAGGCGCCGATCACGGCGGCTACCATCTAAAAGAACAGCTAGAAGTCTACTTAAATAAGGCTGGCTATGAGGTAGAGGACAAAGGCAACGATGTACTCGATCCGGACGACGATTATCCGCAGTTTGCAGCCAAGGTAGCAACTGCAGTTTTAGCGAGCGATGATAGCGAGGCTCGCGGTATTGTTGTCTGTACGGGTGCCCAAGGCGTTGCCATTGCTGCTAATCGTCACAAAGGCATTCGTGCCTCGGTTGTATGGGATGCGCATGAAGCTCGCATGACAAGAAACGATAATGATAGCAATGTCCTATGTCTACCAGGAAGGTTAATGTCTGACAATCCGGCACTTTGGCAGGGAGTAGTCGAAACTTGGCTGGCAACACCATTCAGCCGAGCAGCACGACATCACCGCCGTGTTCAGGATCTCGACAAACTGGGATAAGCTAGGAGAGAGCTGTTAAAAGACAGCTTATATATACCATCATATCACACATTTGAGCATTTGTCAATAGATAAGGCTTTTTTACAGATTAATTATCATTATTTACTACTGTTGCTAAATTAGTTATGCTTGATTACATATGGCAGTGATTTGTCCTACTGTGATGGGTACCAGCTCGAGGGAATACCGAGAGGCTATTGAGCGTGTCAGTGATTTTGCCGAGCGAATTCATATTGATTTTGCCGACGGGGTATTCGCTCCTACTAAACTAGAGCCGATAGAGGACGCCTGGTGGCCAGTTGGGCTAATGGTAGATTTTCATATTATGTATCAGAAACCACTAGAGCATCTAGAGACTACTATTATGCACCAGCCGCACCTAGCGATTGTACATGCAGAGGCAGATGGCGCTTGGGAATTTTTGGATGAACTCGAGGGCTTAGGTATCAAACGCGGCGTTGCTTTACTAAAGAACACACCAGCCGAGGCTATAAAGCCACATCTCGACAAAATTGACCATGTCTTGGTATTCAGTGGAGATCTTGGTTATTACGGCGGTAAAGCCGATATGGATCTGCTGAAAAAGGTCGAAGAATTGATGATTATGAAGCCAACACTTGAGATTGGCTGGGATGGTGGCATCAATGACAAAACAGCCGCACAGCTAGCTAGGGGCGGTGTCGATGTGCTGAATGTTGGCGGTGCCATACAGAAAGCTAGTGACCCCGAGGCAGCCTATGATACACTAGTCTCAAGCGTAAGCATAAACAAAGAGCAAACAACATGACACTTCACGAGCTTGAACTCAAAGCCAACGACATCCGCCAGGACATTATCAAGATGTTGTCAGCAATTGGAACCAGCGGTCATTCAGCCGGTCCGCTGGGGCTTGCCGATATTTTTGCCGCGCTTTATTTTGACATTATGAAATATGATCCCAAGAATCCTACTTGGGAAGAGCGGGACATTTTTCTTTTGAGCAACGGCCACACTGTTCCTGTACAGTACGCCACCATGGCCAATGCTGGCTTCTTTGATCGCAAAGAACTGCTGACGCTGCGCAAATTTGGCAGCAGATTGCAAGGACATCCCGAAAGAGTGATGTTGCCAGGGCTCGAAAACACCAGTGGCCCGCTTGGCTGTGGTCTTAGCCAGGCTTGTGGCATGGCACTGGCTATGCGCATGAACCAAGACAAACAGCGCTGGATATACGTGGTTACTGGTGACGGCGAGCTAAACGAGGGCAATGTTTGGGAAGCCGCTATGCTGGCTGCCAAATACGGATTGAGCAATATTATCGCGATTGTAGACCGCAACTATATTCAGATTGATGGTCCAACTGAAGAAATAATGCCGCTGGATCCGCCAGGAGGTGGCCTAAAGGAAAAGTGGGAAAGTTTTGGCTGGCATGTGATTGATGTTGATGGTAACAATATCGAGGCAGTTATCGATGCTTGCGCCATGGCCAGGGCTGTAGCCGACAAGCCGTCGGTTATCATAGCTCACACCATACCGGGCAAAGATGTTGACTACATGGAAGGCGATTATCGCTGGCATGGTATGCCACCGGGACTTAACGATGTACCTGGAGATCCGCCTAAGGATCAGCAGGTCGAAGTAGCTCTCGAAGAACTCCGTGAACACCGTGAGGAGATAGAAAATGAGGGCAAGTATGAGTAGCCGCTCGTTCTTGTATCAAAAGGGGCGTACTATGGGTGCACTTCGCTCAGTTGTAGAGGAAAGTTTATGAATATGCATTTGGTTGATTTGGGCGGGACTCTCGAAAAGGAGCCGAACCGCAAGGGTTTTGGCCGTGGTCTCAAAAAAGCCGGTGAGCTGGATGTAAATGTAGTCGCGGCTTGCGCTGACCTGACTGAATCTACTCAAATAAGTCTGTTTCGCGAAGCCTTTCCGGACAGATTTATTGAAGTTGGCGTGGCTGAGCAAAACCTTGTAACAGTGGGTTCGGGACTGGCTGCTATGGGCAAGATTCCTTTTGTCAGCAGCTACGCAGCCTTCAGTCCTGGGCGCAACTGGGAGCAGATCCGTACGACGATTTGTCTCAATAACCAACCAGTAAAAATTGTTGGCGCGCATGCTGGCTTGAGTGTTGGCGCTGACGGCGCAACCCATCAGATGCTCGAAGACATCGCGATTATGCGAGCGCTGCCAAACATGGTGGTCTTGGCACCTGGCGACGCTCTTGAAGCCGAAAAGATGACGATAGCCATGGCTCGTGACAAGCGTCCCAATTATATTCGCCTAGCTCGTGAGGCCTCCCCGGTTATTACGACCGAAGACACGCCGTTTGAGATAGGCAAGGCTTATGTCTACCGAGAAGGCAAAGATGTAAGCCTAATATCAACCGGACTTATGACATACAACGCACTTGTGGCTGCCGAAAAACTACAAAAAGATGGAATTGACGCTGAAGTTGTACATGTGCCAACCATTAAGCCACTAGATAAAGAAACCATTCTTGCAAGTGTCAAAAAAACCGGCGCAGTAGTTACCTGTGAAGAACATCAGATTACGGGCGGTCTTGGCGGGGCAATTGCTGAATTATTGGTAGAGGAATTGCCAGTTCCGATGCATCGAGTAGGTGTTAAAGATAAGTTTGGTGAGTCCGGTACACCCGATGAGTTATATGAACATTTTGGTCTGACCGCTAAACACATCGCTCTGGCAGCCCACCATATTATCGACAAGAAAGCTTAGGCGCTTCATTGAATTGGCAAGGCTACATATTGCTGCATGCGCTATTTTCTGCTTTTCAAGCCCTACAGTTCAGGGCAATAGCGCGCGACAAGAAAGCTCGGCATGCGGCTCTCGCCGTAAATGCGATTGCTTTCAGCACATTGTATGTTTGTGGTTTACTAATCTTGCCGATTATCGGTGATGTGAATCTTAGTGAATTCGCTGCAGATTTTGTTCCATATCTGGCGGCTTCATCATTGTTCGTTATGGCTCTGTACTTTATGTATAAAGCTCTGACTCATCTGGAAAGTGCAACTGCCAGCGTGCTTGGTACTTCTAGTGCGTTGTTTGCAATATTGTTTGGTTCCGTGATCTATGGTGAACAGCTAAGTTTGAACCAGATTATTGGTATGTCGATATTGGTTCCGTGTGTGTGGTATGTGCTATTGCTGGCGCGCAAACATCATAGTTTGTTTAACTTCAAAGATGTCAGTTGGCTGCATGGCTTTTACTTTATGATTGCTTCGAGCTTTTGTCTGGCGTTGGCGCATGTTATCGAAAAGGGAATTTTGCAGAACTCGAGTGTTGGTACCTATATTGCCTTTGGTTGGCTGTTGCAGGCTAGTTTTGCTTGGTTGTTTTACTTCTTATTTGGCACTCATGCCAAAAAAATATTCAGAAACAATGCTACTATTCGTAGCTCAATTCAGCTTGGTGTTGTTCGAGCCGCTGCCGGGCTGTTCTTTGTGCTTGCGCTGGTTAGCAGCGACAACGTATCACTTGTGACAGTGGTCGCGAACTTTAGAATCATTATAGTGGCGATCCTAGCTGGTTGGCTGCTGGGCGAGAGAAAGTTTTATTACAAGAAACTTGCCGCCGCAGCCGTATCTGTGTTGGCGCTGTCCATAATCTTCTGGAATTAGGACCTGTTCAAAAGCAAAATCTCTTTCAAATATACGACGGCCGTCGCTAAATTGAAAGAGCGCAGATTAGTTTGCACAAGTCCGTTACAAGTCTGTTTGCATAAATTACCATAAGCACATACAATACGGGTAACTAACAACGGTGGTAACCAACATGTCGCAAACACTAGCAAGAATCAGGCAAAATACTGCCCGTGCCCGTGAGCTTATGCAGCGATCACGAGCTGAGCACTTCGCAGTTGGCGCATTCAACATCGACAACCAAGAGACATTGATAGCTATAGCTCAAGCTGCCCAAAAAGCAAAAAGCCCAGTGCTTGTAGAAGTAAGCGACGGTGAGGTCAAGACAATTGGCCTGCAAAACCTCCGCTGCATGGTAGACAATTATCGTGCTGAACTGGGAATAGAAATGTACATTAACCTCGATCACAGTCCGACCGTAGAGGCTTGCAAGGCGGCAATCGACGCTGGCTATGAGTTTATTCATATTGATATAAGTCAGGCTAACCACGATGCTACCGAGGAGGAAATTATCGCTAAGACTAAAGAAGTTGTAGACTATGCGAAATTTACAGGTGCGCTTGTGGAGAGCGAGCCACATTATTTTGGCGGTAGCTCAAATGTGCACAAGGAAGCTTTTGACTACGATGAGATTAAGAAGACCTTTAGTACGCCAGATGTCGCCCGCGAATTCGTCGAAGCAACTGGCATTGACACCTTTGCAGCAGCTGTTGGTAACTTGCACGGAAGCTACCCAGTGCCAAAGCAGCTTGACCTAGACTTGCTCAAGACCATTCGCGAGGCAATTCCATGCCAGATATCACTACATGGTGGTAGCGGTACGCCAGGTCATTTTTTTGAAGAGGCAGCTAAGATTGGTGTTAGTAAGGTTAATATCAACTCCGATATGCGTAAAGCCTTCCGCGATACACTAGTGAAGGTATTGCAAGAAAATCCAGACGAATATGCAGTAATGAAACTTATGCCAGAAGTTGTTGCTGCCGTACAGGCGGTTGTGGAAGAGCGAATCGCTATATTTGGTTCAACTGGTAAAAGTGTGTAATAATCTAGACAAACATAAGCATAAAACGAACTAAAAGGGGTGGAATGAGTCAACAACTAGACGTACTAAGTGTCGGTGATGTAGTTACTGATGCTTTTATAAAGCTGTTCGATGATAGAGCGACAACTTATGTAGATGAAAACGGCATGAAGACTTTGGCAATGGAATACGGTACAAAGATTCCATTTGATAAAGCAATTGTTGTCGAAGGTGTCGGCAACGCCGCCAACGCAGCTGTTAGTCTTACTCGTCTCGGTCTTAACTGCGGTTTTGTAACCAATGTTGGCGAGGACAAATATGGTCGAGGTATCATAGCATCTCTTAATGATAAGAAAATCGACACACGCTATGTACGTGTAAACCCTGGCAAGAAAACCAATTATCATTATGTTCTTTGGTATAGAGAAGAGCGTACAATTCTGATTAATCATGAGGATTACGAATACACCTGGCCTAACTTACGTGGTAAAGAGGCTCCAAAATGGTTATATTTTAGTTCTATAGCAGAGAGTGCATTAGACTTCCATGATGAGCTTGCTGACTGGTTGGATGAAAATCCGGAAGTGAAACTGGCCTTCCAGCCGGGAACTTTCCAGATGAAGGCTGGGGCGGAACGGCTCTCACGGATCTACAGACATAGTAATATTCTAGTGCTTAACAAGGAAGAGTCCGCATTGGTTGGCGGTGGTGACATCAATAATATGCATGACTTGTTTGATAAGCTGCATGCGCTTGGTCCGGACAACATGGTTGTATGTATCACTGATGGGCCAAATGGTGCTTACGCATCCAGTTCCGAGGGTCGATTCTTTATGCCAATCTACCCAGATCCAGGACCTCCAGTAGAACGTACTGGCGCTGGTGATGCCTTTGCCAGTACCTTTACGGCTGCAATTATGCGCGGCAAATCTGTAACTGATGCGTTACGCTGGGGTCCGGTTAATTCTATGAATGTAGTTCAGCACCCGGGTGCACAAGAAGGCCTGCTATCAGAAGCCGAGATAGAGAGGTTACTCTCAGAAGCTCCTGATTGGTATATTCCGACCCCAATGGAGTAGGGATCTTCTTTACCAAAGAAGCAAATGTCTTACCACTTTTGGTGTCAAAAGTGGCGCAAAACCACCGGGCCGCAGCACTTCTTGACTATACTTCTGTCAAGAAAGACAACAGCCTGCGGAACTAGGAGTTGCCTGCTATTTGGGAAGCAACTCCGTCAAACAGTCCTCGGCCACTAGTTGTCTTTTTGACGAAGTCCAATCAGGAAGCACTGCGATGCCCGGACCCAGGCCTCCATGGCTACGGCCTTAAACAGGCCGATGTTTTTTGTATGTGGGCTGAGCCCGCACCTCAAATATCAAGTATTTCCTATCAAATATTCAATTCTCACCGGAGGTAGATATTGACATACTTGACATCGTGTGATATAATGTATACTAAGAAGAATGTGGTTTTTCTAGTTTCTCTGGTGGTAGTGCGAAGACAGATGTTATCTCACGGTGTTCGCTGACGATTTGTTTGATTTCCTCTATATCATCGGTGATGGTGTAGAGGTCTTCGTCGCCATGACTAATTGCACCTAGGCTTTCAAGCATCTGGGTACGTATAAAGGCGTCTAAGGGCGACCAAAACTCTTTTCCGACTAAGATAATCGGTACCGGTGGCATTTTGCCGGTCTGGACCAGCGTCATAACCTCAAACATTTCATCCATAGTACCAAAACCTCCAGGGAAGCAGATTAGAGCACTAGCGGCGTAGGCCAGCATTACTTTGCGCGCAAAGAAATATCTGAACGGTTTTGATTCAGTTGTGTAGGAGTTAAGTTGTTGTTCGTGAGGCAGCTCTATATTAAATCCAACAGATTTTCCACCGGCTTCGTATGCACCTCTGTTGGCAGCTTCCATGATTCCTCCGCCACCGCCGGTAAAGACGGCAAAACCTTCTTGAGCGAGCATTTGACCTGTCTCGCGGGCTTTGATGTAGTGAGGGTTGTCTTCTAAAAATCGGGCAGATCCGAATACTGTGACGGTATAGTTGTAGTTGTTTACAACTTCGAAGCCTGACTTGAACTCCTTTTCTATTCTATCAACACGTTCTTCTGTCTCGTGATTGACTAGCTGTACCACCGCGTCGCGGTGAGGGGTGATCGCACTATAATTTTTGTCTGCCATATTGCTTATGAGTATAACATTCTAAGCTTTAACTCGATATATCAATAACGATGACTAAAAAACAACAAAATGTGCCAGAATTATTGAGGTAGCTACCAATGCGCATGGTAAACTGGACTTAACAAAGCAATAAAAAGAGATGAGGTGAATTTAGGTGGGGAATTTACTATCAAAGCTACTTTTGGCAGATGAGCCGCTATTTAGCCTAGCCATTAAACAGCTTGAGGAAACGGCCGGCCGGCCGGCTCAGGATGTGCGTCTAGTTAGCGACATTATTCGAAAAACTCATGAGAAATCTAGTCAGCTAGGACTTGATGCACGTGATACGACTGGCAAAGAGTTATACCAGGCATTGCTAGCAAAAATTAAAATTCATGACGAACATCTAGCTAAACACATCGGTGGTGATAGGCCTGATGATGTACAAACATTGATACCGCTGATGAAAAGAGCCGTAGACAAAGCTAATCTGCCGCGTTCCGCCTGGGTGCTCAAGAAGAGTGTTGCCAAGCGTATGCTGCAAGAGACGCCGCCAGAAAAAATTATGAAACATCTTGGCTACACTTCTGTAGAATCGATGACCAAGCGCGAAAATTTGGCAGAGATCTTTGGGGCGCTGCGGTTTGCAGAATCCGATGCCTGGTTAAGACGTTTTAATACTAAATACAAGAAGTTACAACCGTCAGATTTTGAATCTAGAGATGTTGAGATTGTCATCATGGACCGTGAGCGCTGGGGTGACATTGCCGAAGGTTTTGTAAAGAAAAAACGGCATAACATCACGCACCTCAAGGAATTAGGTGTCATACTAATGCTGCCTACAAGATTAAAGAAGCTGCCTGGCATCACGATCACTGCTTTGCCGCTACTACTACATTATTTGAATGAAATAAGACTCTACAGTGCGTTCTTTAAGTTGCAACAGGTCAAATCTAACTTTGGTAAAATTATTGCCGAGACTTTGAACGCAGACATCAGGTCTACGGCAATTATGGCAGGAAATCATGTGCACTGGAGAGTGATCCAGCGTTACTACGGCAAACTTGAACATGAGCATCACCCAGAGATTTTTGAGCCCCATGTACAACCAGAGGATTTGCATTGGCGAAAAGCTGAACAACAACTGTACTTAATCGACCCAGAACTTGGTTTTTGGCGTGATCTAGATTACGTAGGTGTACTGGCAGAGAATGACATGCCAGTGAGTTTTAACCTAATGGACGTCAGTATGGCTTACTGTACGGGTGCGCCATATGAGCACAGGGTGATATTCCATATGCGCGAGAGTCTATGGAATGAATTGTTTATGCGCTATATGGGTCACAAAGTACTAGAGCAACAGATTCTGAGTCAGCTTGATAATAATATGATTAAGCCCGAAAAACTTAAGCTCTAAATGTATGGGCTAACTGGTAAACTAAATATTAGATTGGAGTAGTCCCGTGGATCAAGACAAAAGCCAATTCGAATTAGGAAAAATTGAGAAAGCTTTGCTAGCGGTAGTAGTAATTGCGCTGCTAGCAGCTGGTTTTTATGCCTGGTGGTCTGGTGAGAACAAAGAGAGGTCAATCAACTCTTTTCAGGAATGTGTTGCTGCTGGCAACCCAATCATGGAAAGCTACCCAGAACAATGCTCGGCTAATGGCCAGACTTTTACTAATCCCGATCAAGCATTATCATCTGAAAATTCCTAGACAACTAGTTATCAAAACTTGTTACAATGTATAGATGACAAAGTTTCAACTGCAGAGCAAATACAAGCCAGAGGGCGATCAGCCGGCGGCAATCGAGCGTATTACGCAGCTTGTTCGTGATGGCCAGAGAGAGCAGACGCTACTTGGTGTTACTGGTTCTGGTAAGACATTTACGATGGCTAATGTCATCCAGAATATTCAGAAACCTACTCTGATACTGAGCCACAACAAGACACTAGCTGCACAGTTGTATTCTGAATTTAAAACTTTTTTTCCGAATAACGCAGTTCATTATTTCGTGAGTTACTTCGATTACTACCAGCCAGAAGCCTATATCGCTCGCAGTGATACTTTTATTGAAAAAGATTCGCAGATAAATGAGGAGATTGATCGGCTTCGACATGCCGCAACCGATGCGTTGCTGACCCGCAAAGATGTAATCATTGTTGCCAGCGTTAGCTGTATTTACGGTATCGGTTCGGTAGAAGACTACGAGGGCTTATCCGAAACTGTCAAGAAGGGCGAACGCAAGCAGCGCGACAAATTCATTAGACACCTGACGGATATTCAATATCAGCGTAACGATATTGATTTTCATCGCAGTACTTTTCGGGTTCGTGGCGATGTAGTTGATGTATTTCCAGCTGGTGAAGAAGTCGCTTACAGAATTGAATTCTTTGGTGACGAGGTTGATAGAATCACAAAAGTCGATCCGCTGACCGGTGAAATTATTGCCGAGCTTGATGAGATACAAATATTTCCGGGTTCACATTACGTAACGCCTTATGACAAGCTCAAAGTCGCACTTGGGCAGATTCAACAGGAGCTTGATGAGCGTTCTAAGGTCTTCGAAAAACAAAACAAGCTTATCGAAGCCCAACGCATCAAACAACGTACCAAGTTTGATCTAGAGATGTTAGAAGAGACAGGTTTTGTAAAGGGTATTGAAAACTACAGTCGGTACCTGACTAACCGCGAACCGGGCGAGCAGCCTGCAACCCTCCTAGATTACTACCCGGATGACTTTTTGATGTTCATCGACGAATCCCATATGACTGTGCCGCAGGTGCGTGGTATGTACAACGGTGATCGAGCTCGCAAGGAAGTGCTAGTAGAGCACGGCTTTCGTTTGCCGAGTGCGCTCGATAACCGACCGCTTAATTTTGCCGAGTTTGAGAAACACATCAACCAAGTAGTTTATGTTAGTGCCACACCTGCTCAGTACGAGCTAGAAAGAAGTCCAGAGCCAGCCCAGCAGGTTATTCGTCCTACAGGACTAATCGATCCGCCAATTGAGGTTCGTAAGATTGAGGGTCAGATAGATGATTTGATTAACGAGATTAGAGACACAATTGCCAAGCGCCAGCGAGTGCTGGTAACAACACTTACGAAACGCATGTCAGAGGATCTGACAGATTACCTAAAAGAAATTAACATCAAGGTTACTTATCTTCATAGCGATGTCGATACGCTTGATAGGACTGATATTCTGCGTGATCTTAGGCTTGGCATATACGATGTAGTTGTCGGCATCAACTTACTGCGAGAAGGATTAGACTTACCAGAAGTATCGCTAGTTGCGATTCTGGATGCAGATAAGGAAGGATTCTTACGAAGTGAACAAGCGCTGATTCAGACGGTTGGGCGGGCGGCACGTCACGTAGAAGGTCGTGTAATCATGTACGCTGACAATATTACCGGTAGTATGCAACGTACAATCGATGAAACAAATCGTCGCCGCAAAATTCAAGAAGCCTACAACAAGAAGCATGGAATCACGCCCGAGGGTATCAGTAAATCAGTAGAAAAAGGTATGCGTCCGGACTTGCCAGAAGAGGCCAAAAAAGCCAAGCTTGATCTCAAGAAAATTCCAAAAGAAGAATACAAACATCTCATCAAAGATTTATCGGCACAAATGGACCTGGCAGCTGCAAATCTACAGTTTGAAAAAGCTGCCGAACTCCGCGATATAATTAATGACGTAAAATCGAAACTCTAGATCTTTCAATAGTAACCAGAAAAGTCAATCTTCTGTGAGCTTTTGTAAGGTGTTATAATAGAGACTCAATGACGAAGCTGAGTAGTGATGACATTTTAAAGTTGGCAAAATTAGCCCGACTACGTTTGAGTGAAGCCGAAGTTCACGAGTTTCAAGATGAGATTAGTCAAATATTGGGCTATGTAGAAATGCTCGGTGATGTTGATACTGACGGACTCAAGCCCACCTATCAAGTAACCGGACTGATTAACGTTGTTCGTGCTGACAAAGAAAAAGATTACGGAGTCGATCAAAAGGCATTACTGAAAAATGCTCCAGACAAAAAGGACCACTATATTAAAGTTCGTAGGATGGTTGGCTAATGAAGTGGGAAAAGATTTCCGAACTTGCCGCCCAAGTGCGTGCTGGTCAGCTGTCAGCTGCTGATTTAGTAGCAAAATCTCTTGGCAAGATTAAAGACGCCCAAGAGTATAAGGCGATTATCTCTACAACCGAAAGGCGAGCTCGCGAGCGAGCTGAATTTATCGATGAGTTAGTCCGCACCGGCAAAAATCCTGGACGTCTGGCTGGGGTGCCGTTTATAGCCAAAGATAATTTCTTGACATTTGGGGCGGACACTACTGCTGCTAGTAATATTCTAAAAGGCTTTGATGCACCGTATCAATCAACAGTGGTAGAAAGACTCGAGGCAGAGGGAGCGATTTGTGTTGCCAAGGCCAATCTAGATGCGTTTGCACACGGTTCTAGTACTGAAAACAGTGACTTTTTTACAACATTAAACCCACACGACAAACAGAGAGTACCAGGTGGAAGTTCTGGCGGTTCGGGTGCAGCTGTTGTGCTTGGCCTGGCACCGTTTGCACTTGGTTCGGACACAGGCGGTTCGATTCGCTTGCCAGCAAGCTTTTGTGGTGCTGTTGGACTCAAGCCTACCTATGGATTGACATCTCGCAGTGGGGTTGTAGCCATGGCCAGCAGCCTTGACTGTATGGGTCTGCTGGCAACAAGAGTGGAAGATGCAGCACTCGTACTGGATGTCATAGCCGGCCGTGATGAGCTAGACAGTACAACTATCGAGCGTGACGAAACCAAATATACTGATCTTGATACAAACCTTCAGGGCAAGATCATAGGTGTCGTAAAAGAATATATGGGTGAAGGTTTGAATGACAGTGTCCGGGCAAATATTCAACTGGCAATCAACAACCTAGAAGCTGCTGGTGCCGTTATCAAAGAAGTTAGTGTACCATCGCTACCGCTTGCACTAGCTGTTTATTACGTTATCTGCCCGGCAGAAGTTAGCAGTAACCTTAGTCGCTATGATGGGCAACGATATGGCTTTAGCGACAAGACTGCAAAAGAACTTGACGACAGTTATGAGTTATCACGCGAAAAAGGCTTTGGTGCCGAGGCAAAACGAAGAATCATGATTGGTACTTATGTACTAAGCTCTGGCTACTATGATGCTTATTACAAAAAAGCTCAGATCGTTAGAACCAAATTGATTAATGAGTTTGAAAATGCCTTTGAATCAGTAGATTTCCTGCTTGGGCCAACATCGCCAACTGTAGCTTTCAAAATTGGTGAAAATATAGATGATCCACTGAGCATGTACCTGACGGACATTATGACCGTCGCGGCAAATCTCGTAGGTATTCCTGCAATTAGTGTGCCAGCCGGCGATCCGCTGGCCAGCGGAGATGGCCTGCCGATTGGTTTGCAGTTGATGGCTCCACAAAAAGCTGACAGAGCGCTACTAGGGATTGCTAAAGCCTATGAGGAGATTAACTCGTGAGCACTGAAGCAATAGTTGCTATTATCGGAGCTGCACTGGCGGTACTTGGGCTGATTACGTTTTTTGCTCGACGTCCGCGTAAAGAGCTGAATCGTGATTACTTCCAAGCCAAATGGAAAGAACTCCAAAAAGGTCTAAGCAAACAAGAGATGTGGCCAATGGCAGTAATTCAGGCAGATAACCTGCTAGACGAAGCTCTTAAGAAAAGACGCTTTAAGGGTAAGACCATGGGCGAGCGTATGGTGTCTGCTCAGCGATCATTCTCCGATAACGATGCTGTTTGGTTTGCGCACAAGCTCCGCAACAAGCTGGTTCATGAAGTTGATACTAAGTTGACACAAAAAGACGTCCAAAAGGCGCTGTTTGGTCTGCGCCAAGCACTGCGAGATTTGGGGGCTATGAAATGAAATTTTCAATTCTTAATTTTCAATTCTCATTCAATATCCAATATCCCAATGATTCAAACAGCGCAGCTTTGCTGCTGCCTTCATTGAAAATTGTAAATTGTAAATTGAAAATTGGAGCGGTGTATGGCTAATAAATATACCGCTACCATTGGTATCGAGTGTCATGTGCAGCTCAAAACCCGCACCAAACTATTTGCTGCTGTTAGTAATGATGCCCGTAACGCCGAACCAAATAGGCTCATCAGCCATATATGTTTGGGTATGCCTGGTGCGCTACCGGTGCTCAACGAAGCGGCTGTCGAGCTAGCATCTAAAGCTGCCTTTGCACTGAATACTAGACCGCAAAAGTTCAGTAAATTTGATCGCAAGCATTATTTCTATCCAGATTTGCCAATGGGTTATCAAATCAGTCAGTTCGATGAACCAATTGTGCTCGGCGGACACGTCGACATAGAAGTTAATGGACAGAAGAAGCGCATTGGTATCACCAGAGCTCATTTAGAGGCTGACGCTGGCAAATCTACTCATCCAAATGGCAAAGATTATAGTCTTGTAGATTTGAATCGTGCTGGTACGCCACTACTCGAGATCGTATCAGAGCCAGAAATTCATACTTCGGCCGAGGCTCGCGAGTATGCCCACGAGCTGTATCTACTAATGAAATACGCTGGTGTAAGTGATGTCGATCTTTATCATGGAAACATGCGGTTTGATGTCAATGTTTCACTCAGTACGTCAGAAGAACTCGGCACTAGGACCGAAACCAAGAATTTGAACTCATTTAAATCTGTCGAAAAGGCAGTGGAATATGAAATCGCTCGGCAAGCAAAGTTGCTTGATAACGGGGAGAAGATTGTTCAAGAAACCCGAGGTTGGGATGATGCAAAGCAACAAACCGTCAGTCAGCGTAGTAAAGAAGACGCTCATGACTATCGCTACTTCCCAGATCCTGATCTGCCACCAATTGTACTCGACGATAAGTTCATTACTCGCGTGGAAGCAGATATGCCGGAGATGCCGAATGTGCTCCGCGGTGCATTCATTGACTTAAAGCTAGACAGCTCTCAGGTAAATACACTGCTCGAAGAACCAGATATAGCCCACTTCATTCAGTCGACGATTGATAGCCATGGCGTCAGCAGTGCTAAATTAATCGCAAACTGGCTGACAGGTGACGTCACACGACTAGTATCGGAACAAGCTGTTGAATGGAGTACGGTGATTGAACGATCTCAGCAGCTGTTTACACTTGTAAGTATGGTAGATAGCAACCTACTGAGCTCTACCGCCGCTAAAGAGGTTCTTGAAGAAGTACTAAGGTCTGGTGAAGATCCAAAAAAGATCGCCGAGGACAAGAACCTAATTCAAGAATCTGATGAAGATGCTCTAATCATGATCGTTCAGCAGGTGTTGAGTGATAACCAAAAGGCTGCTGAGGATGTGAAGAACGGCGAGATGAAAGCGATTGGATTCCTGGTCGGCCAAGCTATGAAAGCATCCCAGGGCAAGGCCAACCCGAGCGTAGTACAATCAATCATAAAAAAGTTGTTAGGAGCTTAGATGTCACAGCCTGTTAGGAAAGCAGTCATAGCCGCTGCCGGTTTTGGTATTCGCTTTTTGCCGCAAACCAAAGCTATGCCAAAGGAAATGCTGCCACTTATTGATAAACCTATCATCCAGTACATTGTTGAAGAGCTCGTCGAAGCGGGCATACAGGACATCATTATTGTCACTGGCTATCACAAACGTTCTATTGAAGACCATTTTGATCACCTTAGCGCTGATTTGCGTGCAAATCTAAAACAAGGTAATAAATTGGAACTTCTAGAACAAACAAAGCGAATCTCCGACCTTGCGAACTTTGTTTATATCAGGCAAAAAGGTCCGTATGGGAACGCAACACCAATCATGAACGCTGAACATCTAATCAGCGGTGAGCCATTTATTTATGCGTTTGCCGATGACTTTGTTAAGGCCGAACCAGTTAGATTCAAGCAAATGGTAGAACTCTATAATGAACTACAAGGCTCGGTACTTACTTGTGTTCGAGCCCAATCAGATGCCGACTACAAGCGCTATGGATTTATAGGTGGCCAACAAATTAGAGATGGTGTAACTTTGATGAACAAAATTATCGAGAAGCCGGGCTCAAGAGACCAGGCACCTTCAGATATTGCCTCTGTGGGTGGTTATATTTTTGAACCAACATTATTTGATTATTTGCACAAGCAGAGCGAACAGCTAGAGCAAGGTGTGGAGTTCAATATGCAGGAAAGTATGCAGAAAATGATGGAAGACGGACATTCCATGTACGGTTATGAAGTGCCCGGCGGAGTCTACTATGATACTGGTAATAAACTCGAGTATCTCAAGACGGTTGCGGATTTTGCACTCGACCATGAAGAGCTTGGTCCAGACTTTGAGGCTTTCTTAAGAAAAAGGCTAGAAAAGAAAAATTAACATCCTTTGAAAGCTACTGTATAATAGCTTCCATATGGAGACATCAGTTTTAGTACTAATCATGTTATTGTCAGTAACGCTGATAATTTTTCTGATATGCGCAATCATTTTATTTTCTGGACTAATTAAGCTTACAAACTCACTTAGGCAAATTGCAGAAAAGGCAGACGGAATAGTCGATAATGTCGAGGCAGCAGCAGCAACTTTCCGAAGTGTTGCGGGTCCACTCACCGCTGGCAAATTCATTATGAACGTTGTCGATATGGTAAGTAATAAGTCAAAGAAAGGAAAACATTAAAATGAGCAAAGGTACAGGTAGTAAAGTAGCTATGGGCGCAGCAATCGCTGGTCTTATCGGTTATGTAGCCGGAGTACTTACTGCTCCAAAGAGTGGTAAAGAAACACGTACAGATATAAAGAACGCAACTGCTAAGGCTAAGACTGAGGCAGAAAAGAAGCTCAAAGAGCTTCATAGTGAACTCAATGTTCGACTTGAAGAGGCAAAAAAAAAGGCCAGCGAACTAAGCGGCAAAGCAAAAGTTGAGTTAGAAAAAGTTATTGCATCAGCTGACGCGGTTAAGGAAAAAATCCGTGAGCTACTAAGTGCGTTACACGATGGTGATGCTGACGATCCCGATCTCAAAAAAGCACTAAAGGACGCCAATGATGCCCTTAAAAATCTTGAAAAATTCGTCAAAAAATAAAGAAAAAAAGTACATAAAAAAGACTGACTACGAGAAGTTTGGTCGCTATATGTCAGAAGTTTATGAAACAGGCTATTTTGACAGAGGCCGCATGTTTAGATACGCTTTTATTAAAGGCATATTCAGTGGACTTGGCGGTATAATTGGCGCGACTATTGTCTTTGCTCTACTGCTTTGGGTCTTGTCGTTCTTTGATTCTATACCTCTGGTCGGAAACTTCGTTCAACAGGTAGAGAGTAGTGTCGAGACTACCCAAGGGTTGTAATATAGACCACTGAAAAAATACTAACTTTCCTCTATAATGTAGACACCGATGAGCTCTAAGAGGGAAACGCTAAAGCCGAGTGACTATGTGCATTTGCACAACCACACTCATTACAGTTTGCTGGATGGACTAACCAAACTACCGGCGTTGTTTGATTATGTCAAAAAAACAGGTATGAAAGCGGTTGCTATGACCGACCATGGCACGTTGTCAGGGTTAATTGAATTCTATAAGGAAGCAAGAGTAAACGACATAAAGCCAATTATGGGCATGGAAACCTATATTGCACCCCGTAAACACACTGACAAAGAAGCTGGCAAAGACAAACAGTATTTCCATGCAATTCTGATTGCCATGAATATGACTGGCTATCAAAATCTTATGCGACTAAGCACCATCGCTAACCTGGATGGATTTTATTACAAGCCCCGGATCGACCACGACTTGCTAGAGAAGTACAACGAAGGCATTATCGTGCTTAGCGGTTGTATAGGTGGTGAGGTAGGCGATGCCATTCGTCAAGGGCAGTACGATCAAGCCAAGCAAGCTGCAAGCTGGTACAAAAAAGTTTTCGGTGATCGCTATTATTTAGAAGTACAAGACAATGGTCACCCCAAACATCCGAAGGCGTGGGATGAGCAAGTTAGCGTGAATGAGCAAGTGTTTAAACTAGCAGAGGAACTTGATATCCCTTGTGTACTTACTTGCGATGCCCACTATCTGACGCATGAAGATCAAGAAGCTCATGAGATTCTGCTTTGTGTACAGACGGGTGCATATCTGTCAGACGCAAACCGAATGAGCCTCGCTAATATGGAGCTTCATGTTACCGATCCGGTTGAGTTGATTGAGCGTTGGGGTGCAGAGCGTCCGGATGTTATCACCAACAGTAAGGCAATTGCCGATAGGTGTGACATAACAATTGAGCTTGGTAAGATTTTGATCCCCAACTTCCCAGTCCCGAAAAAAGAGACCGAAAAAAGTTATCTGCACAAGCTTGTCTACAGAGGTCTGGTTTGGCGTTACACTAACACCCCAGAGGAAGAAACGCATGAAATGTCAGTTGCTGCTGCTAAAAAGCTTCTACCTAAAGATGTTCTTGCACGATCTGAATATGAATTAGGTGTTATTGAGAATATGGGCTTCAACGGTTATTTTTTAATTATCTGGGACTTTATAAAGTGGGGCAAAGACCAAGGTATCGTATTTGGCCCAGGTCGCGGCTCGGCAGCGGGTTCTATTGTTGCCTATAGCCTTCGGATTACCGAACTCGACCCTATTGGTTATGATTTGCTGTTTGAGCGATTCCTGAACCCAGACCGTATTAGCATGCCCGATATCGACATCGATATTCAGGACACTAGACGCGCCGAAGTGATTCAATACTGTGTCGAAAAATATGGTTCTGAGCGCGTAGCCAACATCGTAACTTTTGGAAAAATGGCCGCTCGTAATGCTGTGAGAGACGTTGCTCGAGTGCTGCAGGTTCCATATGCAGAAGCCGATAGATTAGCCAAAATGATCCCGCCTCCAATCCAAGGCCGACATATACCACTAGCTACTTCAATCGTCGAGAATGCCGATTTGCGTAAAGAAAACGAAACCAATGAACAATCAGCCCGAGTCTTCTCACTGGCGACAAAGCTGGAGGGTACAATCAGAAGCCACGGTGTTCATGCAGCCGGTGTGGTGATTGCCCCAGACGACATTGTCAAGTTCGTGCCGCTCGAAATGGCTCAAAAAGGTGTGGTGGCAACCCAGTATTCAATGAATCCTATTGAGGAGCTTGGGCTACTTAAGATGGACTTTTTAGGACTATCTAACTTAACAGTTATAAAAAACGCTCTGCGCATTATCAAGAAGGTATACAAGAAAGATATTGATATAAATGCCGTGTCACTAGACGACAAAGAAACTTACGAGCTACTACAAAGAGGTGATACAACCGGGGTATTTCAGCTTGAATCTTCTGGTATGAAACGCTATCTCAAGGACCTAAAACCGACTGAATTTAGCGATATTGTTGCAATGTGTGCCTTGTATCGACCTGGTCCGTTAACGGCTGGACTGACCGATTCATTTGTGAAGCGCAAAAATGGTCAAGAAGAAGTGACTTATGATCACGAACTAGCCAAAAATGCTCTGCAAACAACCTACGGGGTTATTGTCTATCAGGAACAAGTTATGCAGATGAGTAAGGAAATGTGTGGTTTTACTGGTGGAGAAGCTGACACACTTCGTAAGGCAATCGGCAAGAAAAATCGCGATGTCATGAACAAAATGGGGCAGCAGTTTATTGATGGAGCAGTTGCTAACGGTGTACCCCAGAAAACTGTTGAAAAAATCTGGAAAGACATTCTTGGTTTTGCCGACTATGCGTTCAATAAATCTCATTCGGCTTGCTATGCGTTAATCGCCTACCAGACGGCATATCTAAAGGCTCATTACCCATCGGCATTTATGGCGGCACTGATGACCAGCGACTATGATGATACAGATAGGCTTAGTGTCGAGATTGCCGAATGTAAGCATGTTGGCATTGATGTATTACCGCCAGATGTAAATGAATCATTTGTCGAGTTTGCGGTCGTACCAACAGGTGATCCTCTTCATGATCCAATTCGGTTTGGTATGAATGCCGTAAAGAACGTTGGTACTGGAGCGGTTGAAGAAATCTTGCATGCTCGAGAAGAGGGCAGGTTCGAGAAGCTTGAAGATGTTTTCTCACGCGTAAGTCCGCGTCTATTCAATCGAAAGGCTTTAGAGAGTCTAATCAAAGCTGGTGCGTTTGATAGGTTTGGTGACCGAGTACAGCTACTTCATAATGCTGATGCTTTGCTGGCTTTTGCAAACCGCATTCAAAAGGAGCGTACGGCAGGACAGGTTGGCTTATTTGCCGATGAAGCTACTAGTGGTATGGAGCCACGAATCATACTAGATTCAGCTACTGTTAGTGTTAACAAACAAGAGCAGCTCAAGTGGGAACGTGAGCTACTGGGTCTATACCTATCAGAGCATCCGCTCAAAGCATTCGAAACATACCTAGATGAGCTTTGTATGCCTATCGATGAACTAGACTCAGACATGGACAACAAGACTGTTGTTATCGGAGGCGCGATTCAGGAAATGCGGGAGATCACCACTAAGAATGGGCAAAAAATGGCCTTTGTAAAACTAGCAGATTTAAATACTGAGATAGAAGTAATTTTATTCCCAAACGCCTACCAGCAGACTAATGGTATATGGGAAAGAGACCGTGTGGTATTAATTCGCGGTAAGCTCAACGCAAGAGATCGTCAGACAGGCGAATTGCAATCCGAAATGAAAGTATTGGTCGATGAGGCAAGGGAAATTACAATTGCTCAGGCAGAAGGTTACCAGGCAACTGGCAAGAAGATTAAATTACCCGGCAAGAAAAAACAGACCTCAAAGCCAGTTAAAGCTGCTAGTAAGAATAGCGCCCCAAAACGAGTTTACATTCGTTTGATAGATAGTAATGATAAAAAACAGCTGATGTCACTCAAGAGCGTTATAGATGCTAACAAAGGCGATACTGACGTCGTACTAGTACTTGGTTCTGCAGCTAAGAAGCAGATTATAAAACTTCCAAGCGGAGTCAAATCAGAAGATTCGGTATTGATTGAACTACGTCAGCTTGTTGGCGAAAAGCAAGTCGTAGTACAGTAGCTACTTGATGGTTCCGCTAGTCGATAGCAGTACGAAACCCAAATAAATAACCGCCAGTACGGCCAAATCTAGATACAAGTGTGAACCGATAAACTTCTCACTGGCTCTGAACCACTGTTTGAATCTGAAGCCTCTATGGATTAGCCACAAGACTCCGATAGCACAAACGCCTAGGACGACAAAGGTTGTGCTCCAAATGGCGTTTCCACCAGTCAAGAGTTGGATTCTTTGGACATTAGTCCCGGTAGCAGTTGGTGTTTCTTCATTCGTACCTACAGCAATAATTTCTTCGTCTTTTGGCTTTTCCTCTTCTTCTGCCTTTTCAAGTGCAGGTGCTTCTTCGACCGGTGCTGGAGTCTCTTGAGCCGTTTGTTTAACAGGTGCTGGTGCGGCGGTTTGCTGAGGGGCGGGTGGTGTTGCTGCCAGAACTTGCGGTTTGCCGTACATGGCAACTACTACGGTCTGGGGTCCGTTACCGACATAGCTCGGGCTGTTAGCAATGCCGAATCCAACTTCAGTAAATGTTCCAGAAAGTAGGTTTGCTTTGTGTGGCGGGCTGTTCATCCAGCCAGTTACAGTGCCGCTACTTGTCATGAATCCGTAAGCCAGATTTTCTCCAGCCGATAGATATTGGTAGCCAGCATTAGTAATAAACACCCAAGGTTGTTGTCCGTCTGGGGTCTCGTGAGACCAGTAATTGCGAGTGACCATGTCGTTGGCTTTGGCTTGGGCGGCACTAGCTAGCTGTGAGTTTATGCTGAGCCCGCCAACACCGTTACCTGAGCGTTCAGCATTAGTCGAAGCGAGTAGTCCTGATGGACTAACATCTGTTGCGTAAGCAAGAACGTCTTTATGATCCCCCGATAGAACAAATCCAGGCTGAGCCCACAGAAAGCTTGCGAATACCGCTATAAGAATAGCTGGAAGAAACTTCAAACGATTCCAGTGCGAAGTCTGTTTTTGGAGTTGCTTTTTTCGCTTTGAAGTTGTCTTTTTGGTGGTAGATTTTTTCATAATACAAACTGAATTTGAATGTCTATCTACAGTATAGTGCGACAAACGCTTAAACGCTAGCGGAATCGCAGATGATAAAGCGCCATGGCGGCAGCTTGGATGACATTAAAAGATTCTTTACTACCGAACATCGGTATTTCTATATGGTTTTGTACCAAGCTTAAAATGTCATCGGGCAGACCAGTGACCTCTGTACCGAGTAATAATGCAACGTCCCTGTCTGGTTTAAACTCCGGCAGCGGCACAGAGCTATCGGTTTGTTCTAGGGCAACTACTTGGATATTTTGCTCTGCAAGTTCGGCCAAAACCTCATGTATATCTTCTCGATATTCCCAGACTAGAGTTTGCTCGGCACCAAGCGCAGTTTTGGTTATTTGTTTATCAAGCTTTTGACTAATGTGCGGTAGTCTTTTGTCACTTTCAAGCGCAGGGTATGGAGTATAGCCAGTCAAGAACAGTTTTGCTACGCCAAGTCCTTCGGCGGTACGAAACAGCGAACCAACATTAAAGGTGCTTCGCATATCGTGAGCTATGACATAAATCTCGGGCATATTCATATATCTTAGCAAACTTAGTTGTTTTATCTTTGGTTGACTTAACACTTATGGTTATAATGGTTCTATGGTTCAAGACGCCCGACTTATAGAGGAGCAAAGCACTGCAAGACGTGCCCAGATTTTGGGCTTGCCATATATCAACACTACGCAGTTGCCGAATCGGCAGCTCTATCTGCAGTTTTTGAGCATACCCGAACTTCGGCAGCATCGAATGATTCCGTTGATTGTTGATCAGCGCAAAGTGACATTTGGCATCACTAACAACACTTCTCAGCAGACCATGAAGCAAGTCGAGCAGCGATTTAGTGACTATCAGGTGACATTCGCGCTTGTTTCGGACACTAGCTACAACGACTATATGAAGCTGTACGATCCACCCAAGCAAGTCGTCTACGAGGACATACAGCTGAGTGATACCGGTACGGAAGATTTAGTAAGCCGGGTTACTAAGATGCTGCAAGAAATTAGACCAGACGATACATTAGCTTATCTTGTCGAGCAAGCTCATAACCTAAACGCCAGTGATATTCATATCGAAACCCAAGCCGAAAATGTGCGTTTCCGCTTCCGTATAGACGGTGTGCTACATCCGATTGCAACAATTGACCACGATCGTTACCGTACGCTGCTTGGCGTAATTGCCAGTGCAGGAAACGTTTCTAGCGCCGATCCAGAGGCTCAACAGGGTCACATATCTCAGAATCTCAAGATGGCAGACGATCGTACTGTACGAGTAAATGTACGCCTAGAAACCGTTCCGACCGTCAATGGTACAGATGTAGTCATGCGGCTATTCAATATGCAACAAGAAAATTACACGCTCGATAGACTTGGACTCAACCCCAAGGAGCGCGCAGTAGTAGATGATATTATCGCCAAACCTAGTGGACTAGTGCTGGTGGTTGGCCCGACTGGTTCTGGCAAGACAACTACCATGTACTCAATCCTAAATTCGCTCAATTCAGAAGAACGCAAGATTATAACTATCGAAGACCCTGTAGAGTATCAGTTTGGTGGTATTACTCAAATTCCAGTGGATACCAATGCTGGTGGCAACGACGGCAGCTTTGCGGCCAAGTTGCGGGCTGTACTGCGACTTGATCCAGATATAGTGATGGTTGGAGAGATCCGCGACAACGAAACCGCCAAGACGGCTCTCCAGGCATCGCTGACAGGACACTTGGTTCTCAGTACCTTTCACGCATCATCTGCAGCTGCAGCTTTAGTTCGTATGGAAGAGATTATTGGCCAGAACCCGCTGTTCGTATCAGCGATTAGACTTGTCATGGGTCAGAGGCTTGTGCGTAGGTTAGATGACAATCTCAAACAACAGCGTGATCCAACCGAAGCCGAATGGCACAAAATCAAATCTGTTGTTGATTCGTTGCCGTCGAATGTCGAAAAACCACATATTGATGGACTAAAGCTCCACGAACCAGGCTCATCACCAGAAAACCCATATGGATTTAGCGGTCAAATTGTTCTAAGAGAACAGTTTACTATGACCCCAAGTGTCAGAGAGTTGTTTGAAAAAAATTCCCATATGACAGCGCAGGCAATAGAAGCCGCTGCTGTCCAGGACGGCATGCTAACGATGGAACAAAACGGCATTATCAAAGTGATTGCCGGCGAAACAACCCTAGACGAAGTTTACCGTGTAGTAGGTTAAAGACCTTACTACTGCGGTTTACCGTGTAGTAGGTTAAAGACCTTACTACTGCGGTTTACCGTGTAGTAGGTTAGTACAGCCAAAAGCCTCAAAAATATTTAAGAATTTTGGTTGTATGACAGAGTAGTAGGAGTTGAGCGGTGGCGGGGTGAGCGTGCCTTTGCACAAATTTAGCAAAAGCCTCACCCCGCCAATCGCTTAAGCGACCCTACTGATCCACCAGCTGTTGCACACTTCGTGCGGGCAACGGAAGAGATCCTTGCTCTTCTCGTTCTTCTTCTGCCAGAGCTCGGTGATCTTGCCACAGTCGTTGCACTGGTAGGTACCGATGAGCTTCTGGTTGAACTTTATGAACTTTCTGAACAACGAACTTCCTCCGTAGTCGGTATGATGCTTTTCAGGTATTCGTGAACCCCCATCGCCCCAAGGGCGATGAAAGATACGAACAGAATTACATGACCAGGCTGCCACATGATTGCACGAATGCTGATCACGATGAGCATCAGTCCAGTTACAGCTTGTGCAGCTCTCTTCATCGATTTCTCCAGGTGAACGCCAAGTATGCTGCATAGGCAGATCCACCGGTGCTGAGAAGAAATCCGAGAATGGCTGCGTAGCGGTGGGTACTACTTGGGTACGAGCTGATGATTGCACCTGCACATCGAAATGCTACGGCTATGCCGATAATTGCAACCAACATGAACAACGGTTCGATCTGTTTGATCTTCGAGAAGATTTTCAAACTTTCTTTCCTTCTTGTTGCTTGTTGTACACGTGCACTGCGTTAAGCAAGATTGATGTAGCCATGCAAAACGCTGCGATGAACAGATAGGCAACTACACGCTGGCCTTTGAGAGCAAGGTAAATGTACTCAAATGCAGCCAAGGCGTAGCCAATACTAAGTGCAAGCACTTTATTCATGGTTTCTCCCGGGCTGATTTTAGCTAGGTAGCAAAAACAAAAATGCTTTCATTTTTGCTACCTAGCTAACTACTACTCTGTCAATGTACAGGGCTTGGAGCAAAGCTCGTACAGAGACCCTATACTTTCATTATATCATACTTGTCAAGTAAAGTCAACCACACAGTGAGCTTTCGATGCTCCGCCGTAGGCGGACTAGCCTACCCTCACAAGGGGTAGACTGCTCGAAAGTCTACTACGGGGTCAATATCTACTACGCTTCTGCTTGCTGGTCTGGTTGTGCTGGTAGTATCACGCTAGAAACTGCTTCTACAACCCCAGGGTCAAATGGACCAGGGATTATTTTGTCGGCAGTTGGTTCTGGTACCAGAGCAGCCAAAGCTTTGGCGGCAGCTAATTTGTGTTCATCTGTAATCTTGGTGACGCCGTGATCAAGCGCTCCACGGAAAATTCCTGGGAAACCGAGCGAATTGTTTACTTGGTTAGGGAAATCACTGCGGCCAGTGGCCACTACTGCAGCACCAGCTTGCTTGGCAAGATCAGGTAGAATCTCTGGCTCTGGATTTGCCATCGCAAATATAATTGGATTATCGGCCATCTTAGTAATCAAATCCTGGGTCAGAAGACCTGCCTTAGATACACCTATGAATACATCGGCGCTAGTTATGGCATGCTCTAGTGAACCATTGACGTGGTTTGGGTTGGTGAACACAAGCAATGAACGCTTTTCGTGGTTCAGGTCATCACGGTCTTTGCTCAAGATGCCCTTGCTGTCCACTACCAATATCTCGGCGTCTGTATAGAGGTCTAGTAGCTTAACGATAGCAGTACCAGCCGCACCAGCACCGACAATTACAATTCTAGACTTATCTAGGTCGCGTCCGGTAACTTTGGCGGCGTTAATCAGACCAGCTAGCGTAACGATGGCCGTACCGTGTTGATCGTCGTGCATTACTGGTATGTTGAGCTCGGCCTTGAGTCTTTCCTCTATCTCAAAACACTTCGGTGCAGCAATGTCTTCTAAGTTTATGCCGCCGAATGACGGTGCAATTGCCTTAATTGTGGCAATTATTTCCTCTGGTTCGTGTACATCTAATACGATTGGGACGGCGTCAATGCCAGCAAAGTGCTTGAACAGCATGGCTTTGCCTTCCATGACAGGCATAGCACCGTATGGTCCGATATCACCGAGTCCTAACACGGCCGAGCCGTCAGAAATGACGGCTACGAGGTTGTTTGTCCATGAGTAGTCTCTGAGCTGCTCGGGGTGTTCGGCGGTATATTTGGCAACACCACCGACGCCAGGGCTGTAATAGGCAGCCAGCTTCTCCTTAGAATCCACTGTGTCGCGCAGACTCGTGGTGATTTTGCCTCTTTTCTCTTTGTGCAATTGCAGCGCGGTCTCGTATATATCCATGCTGTCTATTGTAGCCCTTTTTTTAGGTACGCGATAGGTATCATGGTCATTGTTGTAATTTTGAAGAGTTAGTTTGTAGGTCAAAAAAATTCAATTATAATCCTCGTAAGACAACAGAGTAAAAGCAGGGGAAAACAAATATGAGTGCACAAAGGTTGTTTGAGGTGGGTCCAGCCCGACATGAGGAGGCTTCGTCTTTAGGTGAGATGCTCATCAAGTTGAGCCAAATGACTGATGATGAGGTTATTTCTGTCGGTGACCAGATGTTTGACGATGAGTTTAGGGGTCTTGAAGTTCCTGAAGAAACGCTACGGGTTATAGATGAAGAGCTTACAAAAAGAAAATATATAAGTTAATTTAATTCTTTAATACCCTTGCTTTAAGGGGTGAAATAGCGTATACTTACCCGAGTTATGGAATCAGCAATCAAATCTCTTAAGGCAGCACAGGCCAAACACCAGGTCGTCGACATACGTTCAGGCGACACTGTTCGTGTGCACCAAAAAATCAAAGAAGGCAGCAAAGAACGTATCCAGGTGTTTGAAGGTCTGGTTATCCGAACTGACCGCAAAGGCTCTCATACCAGTAGTATCACTGTCCGTCGTATCTCTAGCGGTATTGGTGTAGAGAAGACCTATCTTATGCATTCCCCACTAGTCGTTAAAGTAGAAGTTACCAAGCGTTCAAAAGTACGCCGCAACTACCTCAGTTACATGCGCGATCGTCGCGGTAAGTCAGCTAGACTTACTGGTATGGCATTTGATAAAGATGCTGTAAATACTATTGGTGAAGATCCAGCTATAGCTGAGGCAGAAGCTGCTCTGAAAGCTCAAGCAGAAGCAGAGCACAAAGCCGCCGAAGCAGAAAAGGCCAAGCAAGAAGCAGAGACAGAGGCTAAAGTAGCTGAAGCTGTCGCTTCCCACGAAGACAAATAGTACTCGATATAATCAAATTAAACGACCTTTCAAGGGTCGTTTTTTCTATATGTCTCCTATAATCTATAATCAATAGGTAATGAAAACAGTTATTGGAATTGATGAAGTTGGTCGTGGTTGCTGGGCTGGTCCGTTGTTGGTTGTGGCCGCTAGGCAGAGAGCCGAGCTGCCAGAGGGTGTCAAGGATTCTAAGCTTACTAGCAAGCGAGTTCGCAGTCAGCTGTATGATCAGATTGCAAATGCCTGTGATATCGGCGAGGGTTGGGTAATGCCGGCGGAGATAGATCATCTTGGCCTGTCAGAGGCAATGAGGCTAGGTACTGAGCGGGCACTGCAAAATTTAAACGCAGATTACAGTGAAACAATTATTTTTGATGGACACATAAACTTTTGTGACCCTGCCTTCGTGTGCTCAAGCGCCGTAATTGGTGCTGATAATTTATTCCCAATTGTTAGTGCCGCTAGTATTCATGCTAAGGTAACGCGCGATCGTTTTATGGCAGAACTACCAGAGCGCTATAACGTCTACGAGTTTGATAGACATGTTGGCTACGGCACAAAACTACACAGTGATATGCTAAAAAAGTACGGTGTTAGCGATATCCACCGCCAATCCTATGCGCCCATAAAAAAACTTGTCGAAAAGTACTCATAAGATAAAATCATCTTAATGGAATATATTATTGCCTTAACTCTGTTGCCTCCTGTTGGGGTAACTGCTTGGCACTTTGTGCTTATATTTAGTCGGGATAACAAAGGCAGGCCGTCTACGATTAGCGAGCATGCTGTAGAGCAAGACCACCTATTGCTTATACACCGAATTGTTCACACCTTGCCAATATTAGCTTTTCTGCCCTTTATCTTGTTTTATCTTTGGCCGAATGGTTATGTTTTGGCCGGAGCTCTGCTAATTCTAGCTACAACTTTTGATTCTATAGAAACGTTGACCCTAAATAAAAAAACAGCTTCGCTTGATTCTCCAAAAAACCTTCACTACGTTACAGCCTGGGTAATGGCAATCTGTTATTTGGGCTATTTGGTTGCGATTAGTATTATTGCCGGCATCAACCCGCTATTTTATGGATCAATACTGGCAATTTGTGCTGTGCTGCTTTATTTTGCGATAAATAACAAATACAAATCAAAATTTGTTGTCATGCAAGTGTCGTTTTTTGCTCTACTTGCTATTTTGGGTATCATTGCTCATGCGAGTCTATTGTTTCAGGAAATAGCATGACAAATAAGCAAACTGGCTATGAAGCAGAGGGGCGGGCTGCAGTATACCTTAGACAGCAAGGCTACGAGATTATCGACACCAACTGGCACAACCGCTGGGCCGAGATAGACATAATTGCGCGCAAAGACAACCGTGTTTATTTTGTCGAGGTCAAATATCGTCACACCGGTGCGCAGGGCAGCGGGCTAGACTACATTACCCCGAAAAAGCTCAAGCAAATGTCTTTCGCAGCCAATATGTGGGTGGCTGATAACAGCTGGAACGGTGAATATCAGCTATCAGCCCTTGGTATCGATGGCAAAAACATCGAATTTATAGAACAGATAGTCTAAGCGTTTAGAAACTGTCTAATAGACTCAAGATCGCGGTCTTTCCAAGCGATCTGCCAATGCAGCATCTCGATAGCTTGTTTGATGCTTCTATCAAGTGCTGGACTTGATTTGTCGGCAAAAAACTTCTCAAACTCCTTCAAAAATTCGGAATCACTAAAACTTCGTCCGGCATAGATAGGCGTGCGGTAAAAGCTCAGGTCGCTACCAAGCTCGCGCTCTAGCCAGTCCCAATTATCTTTCATCCATTGCCAAGTAGCTCGTTTGGCATGCCGGTTCATAAAACTGTACGCCACCCAATACATTGCATCCTGGCGCCGTACAGTTTTGGTTGTGATGAGACTAAGCGATTTTTGAATCAAATCCGGTTGCTCAAACGATGTCAATGCGGCTGCTAGCGTAGTACGTTCCTCGCTAGAGTCGGTCTTTTTGTAGAAACCTAGCAATTTTTCGTAAGTCTTAGTATCACCAAGTCGGGCAGCTGTGCTGAATATAACCCCTCTAACATCAGCATGAATGTCTTCTGAAGTTTTGGCTTTAGAAAAGCTGTCCAGACACCATTTTGTTGTTGCTGGCTCGTCGGCGCTTGCAGCCATTGCTAGTACGGTTGGGCGAAGTAGTTTGTCGAAATGGCTGTCGTTTGCCTTCTCTTCAAATCCGAGTCGTTTCCTCTGATCTTGGGTTAGGTGAATTATGTGAGGCTTTATGGAGTCACGGATTGCTTCGTCGTCCATAACTCTGCGAAGCTCACCAATACCCATGGCGATAATATCCCAGACTGCGGCATTGTCTTCTTGCTCGTAGCTTAGTAGAAGCTTTAGTGCTTCGACACCAGGTCCGTAGCCGGCTTTGGCCGTCTCTAGGGTGTCGGACAAAAGCCCAAGCCTGTCTAGCGGATCAAGCTTATCAATGCTTTTGACTAGAGTTTCCATGGTCTTTTTGTCATAGACAGTCCGATAGAATCCACTTTGCCTTGTATTTATTTTGGAAGTAATTTTGGCATCGGTGCTAATAGTATGAGCATGAAAGGCTTCTGGTAAATCCTTGCCACCTAGTACCGGGATTGGCCATGTTTCCTTGCTAATCTGCCTTGGTTTCTGCATGTAGAAACGCTCTTGTTCTAGATTAAGCTTTGATTTGCCCTGGCTAACTTTAACTAGCGGGAAACCAGGTAATGATGTCCAGGCGTGCATGAACTGCCTGACTGGCTTTTTAGAGACTTTTTCTAGGGCGCTCCACAGATCTGTTGTGACAGTGTTCTTGTAGGCGTGTTGCTTCAGATAGTATTGAAGCCCCTTCTGAAAATCGTTTGGTCCAAGGTAGCCATGCAGCATATGAATAACACTGGCACCCTTGTTGTAGCTGATGGCATCAAATATGCTGCGGATTTCGTCAGGATGGTTAATTGGCGCCTCAATCGGGTGGGTATTGTCGAGGGCATCGAGCTTGAGTGCTGACTGTTGTTCGTTGGCAACAAACTGTGTCCACATGTCCCAATCAGGGAAGAGATTGTCAACTGCGAGGTATTCAATCCAAGAAGCAAAACCTTCGTTGAGCCACAGATCGGTCCACCACTGCATAGTGACTAGATTGCCGAACCATTGGTGAGCTAGCTCATGGGCAACAACCATGGCGACGTATTGCTTGGTACTGAGGCTGGTGTTTTTCTCATCAACCAGCATCGTTTGCTCACGGTAGGTGATAAGCCCCCAGTTTTCCATGGCGCCACTGGCAAAATCTGGTAGAGCTATCATGTCGCATTTTTCGAGCGGGTAGGCAATTCCGAAATAATCTTCGTAAAACTCTAGGCATTTTACGGCCGTGTCCAATGCAAATTCTGTGTGGGCAACATTGTTTGGTGTTGCGTAGGTTCGGACTGTCGTACCTCGAGCAGTTTTGGCTTGTTTGTAGGCAAGCTCGCCGTATGCAAAGGCTAGTAGGTAGGTGCTCATAATGGGTGAGGTCTCAAAAACAGCTGTCCGCTTGCCGTCCAACTTCTCCTCTGAAGCTACGGGCGTGTTTGCCAGGACAGTTAATCCGTCATCAGGTGTAATAAGTGAAAAATCAAAAGTTGCTTTAGCTTCTGGCTCGTCAATACATGGGAATACTTCGCGGGCATGATGACTTTCGAACTGAGTTGCAAACAACATTTTTTCCTTGCCGCTGTGAGTAAAGTAACAAGGGTACAAACCGTTCATTTGATCGGTAATCTTGCCGCTAAATTCAATCTCTACTTCGTACAAACCTGGGAAAAGCTGCTTTTTAGTATGCAAGCGCACTTGGTCGTAAGTTTTGTGTAAGTTGATGCGCGGAATCTCGACCTCATTGCTTGAGCGTTTGTCATGGTGGATTATACGGGCGCTAGTGATCCGCAAATCTTTCTGGTGGAAGGTTAGTCTTTTACTGGGACGGCCGCGTTTCTTGCCACTAATTACCACTGTTCCAGAAAATGTTTTCTTGTCTGGGTTTAGTTCGATTGTCAATTTGTAATTTTCGGGAGCAAAGCTCTCGTAGAGTCTATTCACACTTTTCTTCATAAAAATATTGTAACAGCCCACACCAGATGTGCTAAGCTATAAGCACGAACCAAAAACAAAAAAAGGAAAAAATATGTTCGGATGGCAACAAGACCGCGAATCGCGGCAGCTAGCTCGCTACTAGAGCAAAAAACCGGTGCACCAAAATCGAGCGCCGGTTTTTGTTTACTTTAGAGCCTATATAGCGTATGATAGGAGTGTTACATCCCGGCCAGCTGGTCGGGTTTTTTGATGAAATAAGATAAAGAGAAGGAATAATAATGGATTTTGATTTCAAACAATTAGCAGTAGCAATACAAGCAATATCAGAGGAGAAGAACCTCGACGAGGCGGTCGTAAAAGACGTAGTGGAGCAAGCTCTAGCAGCAGCCTATCGCCGCGACTACGGCGACCGTGATCAAGAAGTTCGGGTGACTATGGACATGGATAGCGGTGAAGTCGATGCCTACATATCTAAGACAGTTGTCGAGAAAGTCGAGGACGAGTTCCTAGAAATTTCTGTAGAAGACGCCGAGAAAATCAAAAAGGGATCCAAAGTAGATGATGTGGTCGAGATTCACCAAAAAGTAGAGACATTTGGTCGTGTTGCGGCTCAGACCGCCAAACAAGTTATCTTGCAACGTCTGCGTGAAGCAGAACGTGAAATTGTGATGGCAGAATTTGAAGACAAAATCGGTACCGTGATTAATGGTATTGTTGGTCGTGTCGAAGGCAATATTGTGCGTATGGAACTAGGCAAAGCTCAAGCCATCATGCCTAGAAGTGAGCAGATTCAGGGCGAGCGCTACTACCCAGGTCAGCGACTCAAGGTTTACCTGAAAGACATCGAACGTGGCTACCGTGGCCCGCAGCTAGTGGTTTCTCGTGGTGCATCGGAGTTTATCGAATGGCTGTTTAGGTCAGAGGTTCCGGAAATGGACAGTGGCGCAGTTAGTATCAAGGGTATTGCCCGCGAACCTGGTGTCCGTAGCAAGATCGCTGTCGCTAGCAGCGTACAAGGTGTTGACCCAGTCGGTACATTTGTTGGTGGTCACGGTACACGTGTGAACGCTGTAATGAGTGAAGTTGGTGAACAGGAGAAGATTGATATTGTCGTGTGGGACGATGATCTAAAGACCTTCATTAGCAACGCGCTTAGTCCCACAAAGGTTAATTCTGTAACAATTGACGAAGCAACCAAGAAAGCTCGTGTATCTGTAGATGAAGATCAGCTAAGTATTGCAATCGGCAAGAGCGGACAAAATGTTCGCTTGGCAAGCAAGCTTGCAGGTTACGACATTGACATCATGGCTGCAAAAACTACCGAAGAAGCAGAAGCGCCTAGCGAAGGTACTGCTGAGTCATCTCGACCAGTCCAGAAATTGAAGCGCAAGGATCAGCTCGAGAGCAGTCTGCTCGAAGCTATCGAAGAGCATGGCGAATAATGAGAGGAGGTGATTCCTCCTCTCATCGCGCCGGGCACCGGCAAAGCCGGATGCTCGGGCTGCTCTCCTCCCAAGCGGACAATCCCTCGGTGAAGTAAATTCACACGAGGGATTTACTTTTATATAATATTTCAGTACAATGTAAATCGATAATCACGGAGACATAATCTCATGGGTGATAAAAAACTCTCACTTGCTGTGACCGAAGAGCTTGGCACTGCTCTTGATAGCCGTGCAGATACGCTGTGTATAACTACATCTGAGTATCTACGACGTCTCGCAGGTCTTGGTCTCGCAATAAGTAAAAATATGCCTGAGAGTAAAGAAGACGGCTTTTTAAAAATCGTTCAGCAGCGACCCGATGGATCTCAGGAAAATGTCCTAATTATTAGCGACGTTCTCTACTAAACAGTCAAAGAAAATCTAAATTGGCAGTCTTGACCGTCGAGTGCTAAGTGCTATACTGGATTTAGCGACTATGTAAAATCGCTATAAGCACGAAAGGGAAAAGAGCAGCCCAAGCAAAAATCACATTTTTTGCCTGGCGCGATGAGAAAAACCGCAAGGTTTGTCTCATGAGCGAAGCGTAGACTATGATGCCACAATCTCCAGACTTCCAAGAATTTTTGAATCATCTGACTGACAATGCGCTGCAGAGTTTAAAGCACGCAGACGCAATTGCCCGTAGTTTTAACAGCCCGTACATCGGTACGGAGCACTTGCTATTGGGCGTACTGGCGCAAGATAGCTCAATGGGTGCCAAAGTAC
The DNA here is from genome assembly GCA_964644965.1 of uncultured Candidatus Saccharibacteria bacterium. Classification (GTDB taxonomy): domain Bacteria; phylum Patescibacteriota; class Saccharimonadia; order Saccharimonadales; family JACDBH01; genus CAZXYN01. The sequence continues at coordinate 98,364 of CAZXYN010000001.1, forward strand.
TCGAAGGCTCAGGTGTGTCACTAGAGCGTGCTCGCATGGCGCTAAACCTGACGCCAAATTCAGTTGTTATAAATATGGGTGCTAAGGGCTTAAGCGAAACGGCCAAGCTAACACTTCGAATGGCCTATGAACTTGCTCAAGAATTCCATCAAGAATTCTGTGGTACAGAACACATCCTCTACAGCATACTCAGTCAAAAGAATGCAAGGGCAACGACGCTACTTAGGGATATGAACATTAATACTGATCAGTTGACTGGTGAGCTAGAAAACTTCCTGAATCGACAGCAGTTCGAAGACTCCAATTATATTGGCGGCTCTTCGCGTACTAGACGCAGCAAGCGACCTCGCGGCAAGTCTACGCTAGATTCGTATGGCTCAGATATTACAGCTCAGGCTCGTAGTGGCAAACTTGATCCAGTTGTTGGCCGTGAGCCACAGATTAGACGTGTTATCACAATTCTCAACCGTCGCACCAAAAATAATCCAGTGCTCATCGGTGAACCGGGTGTTGGTAAAACCGCCATTGTTGAGGGAATAGCCCAGCGGATTGTCAACGAAGATGTGCCAGACAGCTTGCTTGACAAACGGATTGTCATGCTCGATCTCGCTGGTATGATTGCCGGTACCAAGTACCGCGGTGAGTTTGAGGAACGGCTCAAGAAAGTCATGGCAGAGCTAGAGGATGACAAAAAGACGATTATATTTATTGATGAGCTTCATCTGATAGTTGGTGCTGGCGCCGCCGAAGGTTCTATGGATGCTGGTAATATACTCAAACCAGCACTTGCTCGCGGCAAGATCCAGATGATTGGCGCAACTACTACCAACGAATACACCAAATATGTAGAAAAAGACGCAGCATTAGAGCGACGCTTCCAGCCGGTGCAAGTTCCAGAGACAACCGTTGCCGAAACGCTTATGATACTTAAGGCGTTACGCAAACATTACGAGAGCTTCCATGGCGTTGCTATTGGTGATGATGTCCTAGAAGACACTGTAGCCTTGGCTAAACGCTATGTAAACGACAGGTTTATGCCGGACAAGGCAATTGATCTACTAGACGAAGCTGCTGCCCATCTACGGGTAGACAAGGGCAAAACACCGCCAGAACTTAGGAAGCTACAAAAGGAGCTAAAGCTACTGAATGTACGCATTGATGATGCGGTTGATGCTGAGGAATACCAAAAAGCGGCTGAGTATAAGCAAAAGGCTTCCCAAATCCGTGCCGACATAGACAAACTGCTTGAAAAATCAAAGGGCGGCAAACGACTGAAGCTCACCAGTGAAGATGTCGCGGATGTAGTGGCACGCATGACTGGTGTACCGGTTAGCAAAGTGATCCGGTCAGAGGCTAAATATCTGCGCAATCTTGAATCTAATCTGTCAAAGCATGTTGTTGGACAAAATGAGGCCGTAGAAGCGCTTGCACGCGCCGTACGCCGTAATCGGATTGGCATTGGTCAGACATCGCGGCCAATTGGTTCGTTTATATTTCTTGGTCCTACAGGTGTTGGTAAGACAGAACTTGCTAGAGTTCTTGCAAAAGAGTTCTTTGGTTCTGAATCTGCGCTTGTAAAGATTGACATGAGTGAGTTCGGTGAACACCACAATGTATCTCGACTTGTTGGCGCACCGGCTGGTTACGTTGGTTATGATGATGGTGGACAGCTGACAGACAAAATCCGTAGACAACCATACAGCGTTGTACTATTTGACGAAATCGAGAAAGCTCACCCTGATGTTTTCAACATGTTGCTACAACTTCTAGAGGACGGCAGAATTACCGATGCTAAGGGAAGGTCTATAGATTTCACTAATACAATTGTCATCATGACTAGCAATATCGGCGCTGACAAACTTCAAAAAGAAGCTAGTTTTGGCTTCTCTGCATTAGGCAAAAAAGACATTCAAGATTTAGACGAACTTCATACCGAAAATCGTCATCAAGTTTTAGAGGAGCTCAAGAAGCTCATGCGACCAGAGTTTCTTAATCGAATAGACAAGACAATTGTGTTTCGCGCGCTCACTCGCAAAGATGCGCTTAGAATCATGGATCTGCAGCTAGATGAGTTACGCAAACGACTTGTCAAGAAAGGTCTAGGCCTAACAATAACGTCGTCAGCAAAGCAAATCATGTTAGAAAAGGGTTACGATGCTAAGAACGGTGTTCGGCCGATGAGACGACTAATACAGGATGATATAGAGGATGAAATCGCCGAAGGACTACTAGACGAAAAGTATCAGACGGGTGACGTTATTGCGGTTGGTTCACAGAAGGAAAAGCTAACATTTAGTATCAAGTCAGAAAAAGCTCACAAACTTAATAAGTCCTAGCCAAGCGCTAGCGAAATAGTGGTCTTTGGCGTACTATTTATAGTACGGTTAAGGTGTTTTAGTTATGGAATTTGGCAAGAAAAGTATAGCTCTTTTGGCAATTATTTTGACTGCTATTTTTGGTGCTTACTTTTTTCGTTATGATATTCATGATTTTGTGAAGCTTTATGGCTATACGCCTAGCAACGAGGTTAGCGCACTAGCTGACAGTACTACTATGGATGCCAATGCCAGACGACTTTTTTATGTTAATGATCCTAAGATCGCGGACAAGCAGACCTTTAATGAACATTGTCGGGAGAATGAGTACTCTATTGTATTGGGCTGTTATCTTCCAGGCCAGAGAGGTATATATTTACTTGATGTCGATGACGAACGACTTGATGGCATCAAAGAGGTTACCGCCGCACACGAACTGCTTCATGCTGCCTACGAACGGCTCAGCACAAGTGAAAAAAAACGTGTCAACAAACTTCTGCAGATAGCTTACGATGACCTAGACAATACGCGCGTTATAGAGACTATTGAACAGTATCGCAAACAGGATCCATCTGTCGTGCCTAACGAAATGCACTCAATCCTAGGTAGCGAAGTACGTGATTTGCCTGTGGAGCTTGAGATTTATTACCGAAGATATTTTACTGATAGGTCAAAAATTGTCGACTTCTCTGAACAGTACGAACAAGCTTTTATAGATCGTAAGAACCAAATAAGGGATTACGATGCGCAGCTAGCAAGTCTGAAAGTCCAGATAGAGCGCGACAGCCAACGCCTAAGCAGTACGCAGCAAGAACTGTCGTCGCTCAAAAGCACTATGAATCAGTATAGCTCTAGTGGTCAGACGCAGAAATATAACGAGCTTGTGCCTGTCTATAATCAAAAAGTGAATGCTTATAATAGTTTGATTGATGCAACGACTGCTGACATTGCTAAATATAACGATATTGTCCAGCAGCGAAACGCTGTAGTATCCGAAGAAGTCGAGCTTGTCGAGGCGATTGATAGTAGAAAAATCATACCTAGCCGTCAGTAGAGTTTGGGTTAAAGCCTAGACAGCAGGTATACTGAACTCAATTATGGCGAAAAAGGGAAGTGTAAAATACGTCTGTCAGAATTGTGGACAAGCACATGGCTCATGGATGGGTCGATGTAGCAGCTGCGGTGAGTGGAATACTATTGTTGAGGAGCTGGATAGTGCTTCTCTGGCGGCTCCAAACGGTCGAAAACTGCAAACTCTTGATGTTACATCTATCACCAAGCAAAAGAACGCTCCGCGCTTGTCAGCTGGCATGGAGCCAGTTAATAGTGTGCTTGGTGGTGGCTTCGTGCCAGGCAGCGTTACGCTGCTGGCAGGACAGCCTGGAATTGGTAAGAGCACTTTGCTACTACAAATTGCTTACGAAGCAGCCAAGAACTCAAGCGTACTTTATATAAGCGGCGAGGAGTCAGTAAATCAGGTTGGTCTGCGCGCCAAAAGGCTCGGCACTAGCCACAAAAACTTACTATTATCATCATCTACCTCTACTGACGACATAGCAGCCACTATTGCCAGCGGAATTTATGATGTGGTTGTCGTCGATTCTGTCCAGACGATTACTGTTGCTGCAGTGAGCTCATCAGCTGGATCTGTATCACAGATTACAAACAGCACTCATATGCTGATGCAGGCCGCCAAGTCAACGCAGACGGCTCTGTTGCTGGTAGGACATGTCACTAAAGAAGGCTCAATTGCCGGTCCTAAAGTTCTAGAGCACGTCGTTGATGTGGTCTTGCAATTAGAGGGTGATAGATACGGCGGCTTCAAAATACTCAGAAGTGTAAAAAATCGCTTTGGTAGTACGCACGAATCAGCAATTTTTGAGATGAAAGAACTAGGAATGATACCTGTCGAAAACCCTTCGGCAGCGCTGCTAGAAGAGCGTCAGGTAAGTGATGGTTCAGTTGTGCTGGCTACCATTGAGGGCGCAAGGCCACTACTGGTGGAAGTACAAGCTCTGGTACAGACGACATCCTATGGTTACCCAAAACGCACGGCTAGCGGTATTGATCTAAATCGCATGAACCTGTTGGTGGCAATGCTAGAAAAACGAACCAAACTACAGCTATCAGACAAAGATATTTATCTAAACATCGTAGGTGGACTCAAGATTACCGAACCGGCGGCCGATCTGGCGGTTTGCATGGCAATAGCCTCAGCTGCAAAGGGTATGAAACTCAAAAACGACTTTGTAGTGTTTGGTGAACTCGGACTTAGTGGCGAGGTAAGACGGGTGCCCTTTGCCGAGAAGCGTATCAACGAAGCTCAAAAGCTCGGTTTCTCTGGTGCAATTACACCAACTAAGACAGCAGGCGCTGCTGACAAAAAATTTGTTAGCGAAGTCAGAGATATTAAATCAGCACTCAATAGTTTTTTGAGCAAGTAAACTAGTTGGCCGAAATTGCTGGTGAAGCTCGCTCATCGTCATCTGAGCGGGCGTAAACACTTGTGCCAGGAAGGACGGCTCCGTTACAGCTGCCATTGCCACTACAGACCTCAGATCCTGAGCCTGAGGTACGATAGACAGTTACCATACCACCGCCATTCGTCCATTCAAAGTTTCCACCACCTTTATAGGAGAGTCCGATAACAGTGATGTTAACAGCACCAGAGGTTGCGTCATAGAGCACGCTGTCGATTACCCGCGCAGTCACGGCTTGGGTACCACTACCACTGGCTTTATAAGTTGTGCCGTACGAGCCAGGTTCAGAAAGGTCTTGGGAAGCTATAACAGTGCCACCGACAGAGAATTCAATCTTTCCACCACCCTTATCTGTACCGCCTCCAAGCGGATGCGTACCACTGGCAACAGTTGCTGTGATGTTGTAGGTATTTCCGGTAGAGCCAAGCGAGACCGTAGTGGAAACTAATGGTCTGACATCTCCACAATTGTGGACGTCGTCCCTTTCGCTGGTAGTTGTGCCAGCGTCTACGAATGTGTCACCGCTGTGTTGAGAAGCTGAGCCACCGGTAGAGTCTTTCTTGGCTAGTTCCGGAGTACATTCGGTGGCTAGTTTGCCGCTGACAATATCAATTGTGCGTTTTTGGTTAGCACCGGTTTTCTTTTGATACCAGGAAGGGAACAAGTCAGTGCTTGGGCTTGGTTCTTGCGACCCTGTGCCAACATGGGATGTAATTACGTAGGCAGGAAGTGTTTGAACTCCGCCAGGTTTTGGCCATTCTTTTGGCTTAAGGTTGGCGTGCGCGCGCTCCATCCAATTGTAGAACATTGGTCGGGTCATGTTTTCCATAAACCCGCTCATCTCTCTTGTTCGATTATGGTAGCCTACCCAGACTGCAGCAGCATATTTAGGGCTGTAGCCAGTCATCCAACCGTCCTTAGCATCGTTAGTAGTACCGGTTTTGACGGCTAGTTTCCAACTACCACCATCACCTGATACGGTGTGTATTTTGCGAGTCATATAGCTAGCGCGTGGGTCAGATAGCATGTCACTAATTATGAAAGCAGTGTCAGGTCGTATCGTCTGTGTACCGCCTTCTAGTTCCCATTTGTAAGTTGTCTTATTTGCAGCGTCCTTAATCTCCAGGATGTAGGTACGAGGAATGCTTAGCCCATTTCTAGACAGGGTTGCAAGTCCGTGCACGTGTTCATCCATCTTTAGATAGGCACCGTCACCAATGGCTGAGGATGCATAACACTGTTCTTCATTATCAGCTGTAAAATCAACCGTTTCTGGGCCATAACAGTTGTAGCCGTAGCTATTTGGGTTACTGGCATTCATGAGGCTCTCGGCTGTTTCTATTGTCTTGTCAACGCCTGCTATAAGCATGGCTTTTACGGCTGGGATGTTTCTTGACCCGCCTAATGCATAGCGCAAGGTCACTGGGCCTGGGTAACGGAGGTCATAGTCATGCAGACAGTTTCCGCCGTTCTTAGGACTAGCTTTGTTGGTGCATGGGTAGCCTGGTAGTTCTGATTGGGTGTCATAGAGTACTGTGCCGGCACCAACGTTGTTGGTGGCTTCCATTAGGGCAGCGTAATCATAAGGTTTAAAGCTTGATCCTGGCGGCAAAGGAGTCCGGGCGTAGTTGTTCTGACCGTATTCGGCATTATTAAAGTCAGGCCCACCAACCATTGCTACAATCTGGCCTGTCTCTACGTCTTCGGCTACAAATGCCGCTGCGTCACCACCTTGACGAACTACTTGTCCAATACCACTAGCGACCTCTTCCTCAGCGATTTGCTGCAAGTTTAGATCAAGCGTGGTTGTGACTTGCCAACCACTTCTATTGACAGTCTCGGCGCTATATTTCTGTTCCAGCTCTTCCTTTGCGGCGAGAGCAAAGTACGGAGCTTTGATATTATGGTACTTACTTTCGGTCTTCTGGACAGTGGCAAGTACGTCAATCTTCTTGGTCTCGTCACGTTCTTCCTTGGTGATGAAGCCCATTTCTTCCATGATATCGAGCGTATAGAACATACGACCCATCACAGCTTCTCTACCGGTCTCGCCACTAAATTCTTCGTTAAAGAAAGCCCCATATGGCGAGTAGTAGCTTGGTGACTGCGGAATTGCTGCTAAGAATGCTGATTCAGCCAGAGTTAGGTCTTTGGCGGATTTGTGGAAGTAATCTTGGGCTGCAACCTCTGCACCGTATTGAATGTTGCCGTAAGGTGCTGTGTTTAGGTAGCCAGCTAGGATTTCTTCTTTGTTATAACTGCGCTCGAGCTCAATAGATAAGATTAGTTCTTTGACCTTACGCGTGTAAGACCTGTCGGCGTTCCAGTCTTGGCTTAGCTTGACTAGCTGCTGCGTGATTGTTGAACCACCTTGGCTGGTTGTGCCGCCAGTAACATTAGCCCAGGCAGCACGAGTGATACCTTTGAGGTCAAAACCTCCATGTTTATAAAAATCACGATCTTCTAGGGCGATAGTAGCTTGCTTTAGATAATCAGAAATCTGATCGCCTTCTACAGGGATGCGCTTAACAGCGTCATAATCTTCCCACAGTAGAGTCTGACCTGTTTTGTCATAATAGCGAATCGAACCACCGATGTTATTACCAGAGATATCACGTAGGTTTGGTAGATCCTTACGGAAATAAGCAAACACACCTACAAGCAGGACGAACACAACAACAATACCGATGCCGGTAATCTTGAGTGCCATAATACCGCCCTCGCGGCTCCACCAGTACTGTTTGAGTCGTTTTGGGTGCAGTCTATAGAGTGTGCGCTTAATACGGCTCTTAGGCATGCCGCGCATGCGTTCGGCCTTACGCAAGGCTTTTTGGTCACGGCTGGCTTTTACCTTGTCGGCGAGAGACGTATGAAGCTTGATGGTTTTGCCGCTCTTCGTAACATGGATGTTATTTTTGCGCGGTCTTTTAGACGTTGTTTTCTTCTTTGCTACCATTCCAGGAAACCTTCTCCCTAACTTGTCTTCCAGTATAACAAAATGCTTATAGATATATAACTACATTTTTTTGCGAAAACAGGGGTTATCAGGTACGCTTAATTTATATATAGTATGATTTTATGAACGAACCGCTGAGAGGAAGCTTAAAAACAGACATGACTCTATCAGAAGAATTGACCTGGCGCGGCTTTACAAACCAGACAACCTACAAGGACATCACTGCACTGGACGGCGAGCCAATTACCTTTTATTGGGGAGTAGATCCGTCAGCTGATTCGATGCAAATCGGTAATTTTGCAATCGCTATGATGGTGCGACACTTTATTAATCATGGCCATAAAGCAGTTTTGCTCGTAGGTGGCGCAACCGGTCTTATCGGTGATCCTGATGGCAAAAAGCAAGAGCGAGATCTCCAGGATGAAGAAACTATACAGGCCAATAAGGTTGCAATCGCCGGCCAGTACGAGACAATTTTCGCCGGCCAGCAGTTTGACGTAGTTGATAATTACGATTGGTTTAGAAACATTAACTACCTAAGCTTCCTGCGTGATGTCGGCAAGCATATGCCGATGCGAATGATGCTTGGCCGCGAATTTGTCCAAAGTCGTTTGAGTGACGACGGTGCTGGTATTAGCTATGCAGAGTTTAGCTATTCACTCATCCAGGGCTATGATTTTCTACATTTGCACAGAGAAAAAGGTGTTACGCTGCAGCTTAGTGGGGCAGACCAGTGGGGAAATAGCATTGCCGGTGTTGAGTTAATCAGGCGTATCACTGGCGACGAAACCCATGTCTGGACGGCACCGCTTGTAGTAAATAAGTCAACAGGCGTTAAATTTGGCAAGTCTGAAGATGGTGCGATCTGGTTAGATCCAAGCAAAACCTCTGTCTACAAGTTTTACCAATTTTGGCTCAACAGTGACGACGAGGGCGCGATTGATTACCTAAAGATCTATACACTTCTTGGCAAAGAACAAATTGACCAGATCACAATTGAGTTCGAGGCCGACAAATCATCTCGTGCTGCCCAGAAAATCCTAGCTTATGAAGTCACTAAGCTTATTCACGGTCAAGAAAGGGCTGATTCGGTCAAGCGTATCAGCGAAGTACTTTTCGGTGGTGCCGACTATTCTGCACTTAACGGTGGGGATTTCGACAGTCTGACTAGGGAACTTCCGGTCGTAGAAGCTAAGCCAAACGAAACCACTATTATAGAGTCAATCGTGTCTGCCGGCTTAGCGTCATCAAACGGTGAAAGCCGTCGTTTTATAGATAGCGGCGCCATATATTTGAACGGTAATCCTGTCCAGACAGACAAAACAATCTTTGCCGACGCTGACATCATTGCCGGTCATGCTATTATTAGACGCGGCAAGAACACCTCTGCAGTTGTTCGATTTGTATAAACCTTAAATAGAGAACCTCCATGTCAACCAAAAAACCAGCAAATAAGAATAATTCCCTCTCAAAAACGCAGCGAAAAAAAGCAGATCAGTACAACGACCCAAATCACAACTACCTTCACTATTGGGACGGTCGTGATTATGAGCATGACGCCGAAGTCATAGCCCTAGACAAGATGCTTCGCGGCAAACACTTCAAGCATGCCGTAGATGTTGGTGGTGGTTATGGACGCCTTAGTGCAGTACTTACACAGTACGCTGACAAGGTCACCCTGGCCGAGCCTTCTCAGCAGCAGTTAGATATTGGCGAGGAGTTTCTGAAAGATTTTCCGACTGTAGAGCGAAAGCTTCTCCAGGCAGACGACCTCAAGTTCAAGGACGGCAGCGTCGACCTAGTAACTGTCGTACGAGTGCTTCATCACTTACCAGATCCATCACCAGAATTCGCCGAAATTGCTCGAATTTTGGAACCAGGCGGCTATTTCTTCTTTGAATTTGCTAATTACTCAAACTTCAAAAACCGCGTCAAGCACACTCTAAAGGGCAAAAAAATGCCAGTCGAGCCAGTAAATATTCGTTCAGAGGAGCATGATACTGACGACGAAATTCCATTTGTGAATCACAATCCGAACACTGTCAAAAAACAGCTGGCACACGCTGGTCTGAAGGTAGAAAAAGTTCTGTCAGTATCAAACCTACGAAGTCCTAAGCTAAAGAAAATCATACCTCACGGTGGACTACTAGCCATCGAAAATCTTATGCAGAAGCCACTGGCTAAGTCATATTTTGGTCCAAGCACCGTATTCTTAGTCCGCAAGCCCAAATAGTTGCTAAATACGCAAAACGGTCGTATCATTGAAAACAATGTTTGACCCCGAGTTTAACTTCGATGTGTATGATGATTTCGAAGCGCCTGATGTTTCTGAAGTAATTCATCAACTAGACTGTCTAGCGACAGAACTTTTAGGTTGCCCTAGCGAATCGCGACCGAATATCAGACATGAGGAACTACTGTCTGATGGCAGATTTTTTCAAGTATTGAGAAAACTGGACGTTAGTGGAAATGGTATAAGCAGCTATACTGTTACATTCTCTACATTATTTGACGTTGAAATAGATTTTGTTCATCTTATGGACGACAATGCGGACGAAGACGAGCAAGCCATACGTGAAATTACTGGGAAGGGCTTGTTCCTTTCGGCACATATACCTAGTAAGAGTATTGCAAGGTTCTTTGCACCTGCGACAGTTGAAGTAGATTCGGACGGTGATATTTCTTTCAATACCCTTATTGACTCAAGTGGCATATCTCCTGTATCAACACTACTCCCTACTGATTTACTAGTTATAGGTGAAGCACGACGTACAGCATCGTACTAATTGCTATACTATAGCCACAGATGGAGATTATGGAGCTAACAAGTGTTAAGGGCGTTGGTGAGCGCACTGCTAAGCAATTCGAAGGGCTTGGCATTCGCTCAGTTTGGGATTTATTACAATATACACCAAGGGACTATCAGGACTTCAGTACAATTACTCCTGTCAGTCAGACCAAACCAGGTCTAGTGACCATCCAGGCTGTCATAAAACAAGCCAGGGGCAGGTATGTTCGACGTGGCATGCACATTACAGAAGCCGTAGCCTCAGACAAATCTGGCAGTATTAGGCTGGTTTGGTTCAATCAACCTTATCGAGCTGACGCTTTAAAGCCAAACCAAGAGTATTTTATTACTGGTAAGCTTGAGCTAAGGGCTGGCCGTTTTGCCATATCAAGCCCAAGTGTAGAGCTTGTGAGTGAGGTTCCGGTTCATACAGCACGCATCATACCGATTTACAGACAGAATAAAAATATCAACACGCGTCTGATTCGTAAGACAATGCGTCAGGCACTCGATAGCAGTGGTGATCTGCCGCAAGTATTACCGGAGCATATTCGTACTCAGTACAAATTGCTGTCGTACCACGAAGCGTTAGAGCAGCTGCATTTTCCAAGCTCAGTTGACCAGCTAGACGATGCCAAACGCACGATGTCATTTATAGAAGTATTTGAGCTGATGTTGGCGTCAAAGATGCTCAAAAACGAGATTGCCAGCGAATTAGCGCCAGCGATTAACTTTGATCAGACTTTGGCAAAAAAGTTCGTAGCCTCGCTGCCATTCAAACTAACAGATGCGCAGCGCCAAGCAATGTGGCAAATTCTGCAAGATCTAGAGAAGCCAATACCCGCCAATCGCTTGTTAGAGGGTGATGTAGGCTCTGGTAAGACGGTTGTGGCGACAATGGCGGCGATCATGGCTATCAGCAACGGCTACCAAGCGATATTCCTAGCACCCACCGAACTACTGGCGCGTCAGCATGCAGACAGCCTGCTAGAGTTGCTAGAACCGCTAAAATACGACAAACACCTCAGCTTGCTTGTCGGTAGTCTAAAAACCGCTCAAAAGAAGCTAGCACACAAACATCTGGCTGACGGTTCGATTAAGCTGGCCGTTGGTACTCATGCGCTTTTGCAAGATTTAGAGGTGAAGAACCTCGGACTAATTATAATCGACGAACAACATCGTTTTGGCGTAGATCAGCGCAAAAAACTGCTGAAACAATCTGGCAAAGTTCCACATGTGCTTAGCATGACAGCAACACCAATACCGCGCTCACTAGCACTAACACTTTACGGTGAGCTTGATATTTCACTACTTGATGCTTTGCCGCCTGGTCGCAAGCCAATTGATACTAGTATTATCTCGCCCAACAGTCGTAAGAAAATGGAACAGCACATTGCTGGTGAAGCAAAGGCTGGGCATCAGGTTTACGTAGTCTGTCCGGTAATCACAGAGGACAACAAGCTCCAAACCGTTAGTGTAGAGGAGACTTACAGACGTCTAAAGACTACATTCAAAGGATTAAATGTAGGCTTATTGCACGGCAAGCTCAAACAAGACGAAAAAACCGAAATCATGGAAAAATTTGTCGCCGGTCAGATAGATGTACTGGTAGCTACCACCGTAATTGAAGTCGGCGTCAACGTGCCGAACGCCACAATTATGGTTATAGAAGGCGCTGATCGGTTTGGCTTGGCACAATTGCATCAGCTGCGTGGTCGAGTTGGTCGTAGTAGCGATCAAGCCTATTGCTACGTAGTGCCATCTGATAGCAAAGCACCAAGCAAGCGGCTACAATCTTTTGCGCGAATTACAGATGGATTTAAACTTGCCGAGATTGATCTAGAAATCAGAGGTCCAGGCGCAATTTACGGAACGCTCCAGCATGGTGATCTAGATCTGAAGTTTGCTGATCTAACAGACCACAAGCTAATTGCAAATGCCAGAAAAGCCGTAGATGAATTTGTAGGTACCGATTCACTAGATTCTTACCCAGAGCTTGGGCGTAGAGTGCGGGTCGCCCAGGCAGTGATTACTCTTAATTAAGTTACCAAAGGCGATTTTTGGACAGAACTAGACTATAATAGAGTCAAATGTACTCTGGACTCGTCCTAACAAAATATTCCGGACAATTAATGGGCGCGCATCAAAAGATTGACCGCGTCGCTCGTCGTCACCTGTCAGAACTTATAAAAACCGACGGTGGGTTTCCTAGTACCAAAGAAATCTTGCAGTTCGAGGGCAAAAACGGTCCGGACGGCATGAAGCGAAAGAGCCCTGGTTATGACGAGCCATGGCATTTTCTTGATCCTCTCAGTGGTGAAACAAGTGAGTTTCTCGAGATAATCGATGACCATTACAATGCTCTAGTCAAATATCTGAAGTCCGGCAATCAAGAACGAGCAGCTTTTGAGGCGGCTTGGTTAGCTCACGCTATAGTCGACGGATTAACGCCAGCCCACCATTACCCATATGAGCAACATATTGAGAAACTTCGTGATGGCCAGGGTAAGGACAGTCGCAACAGCGTGTTTGACAAGCTTATTTTCAAGGGTGACAAGCCGTCGAGTACTTTAGTGAACACCGCCAAAGCCTACAGTCCCAAGGGCCCGCTAACAGCACATGTGGCCTTCGAAATGGGCTTCACGCTTTTGATTCGGCCTTTGCGTCTGCCTGATGCACGACCAGCCGAGCGTGACATGGTAGAGATTGAAGAGCGTGGTTACAGAGGTTATTTTATGAATCGTGCTAGGGAAATTGCAGTACTGGGGTTATTCGAGCGCTATCTCAAGAATGGTTGGACGCCAAAACTTAGTAACGAAATGCGACATAAGCTGGCACCAACTATGGTAAAGACTGTAACTGTGCTGTGGTATGCAGCAGCTCTAGAGGCAGGCACATGCGAGTTATAGCCGGCAAACTTGGTGGCCGCAACTTTGAATCTGTTCATGGCCATCGCACACACCCGATGAGTGAGAAAATCCGCGGTGCGCTATTTAATGCGCTGGGTGATATCAATGGACTCGATGTATTAGATCTGTACGGTGGCACCGGTGCGCTGAGTTTCGAGGCAATCAGCCGCGGAGCAGCTAGCGCAACTGTAATTGACGCAGACGCCAAGGCTCGCACTCAAATCATCCGAAACCGAGAATTACTGCAGATACCAGAAGACCAAGTCACTGCCGTGCGCGCCCATGCACATGCCTGGAGTCGACGACATCAGAACCAGCAGTTTGATATTGTCTTGCTTGATCCACCATATGACGCAGTCGAGCCCAAGGAACTAATCCTGCTGACCAAACATGCCAAACCAGGTGGGTTGATTGTGCTGTCGCTGCCGCCAAACACCGGTTTCAAATACGCCGAAAGTCGCCAAGAATTACTATCTCAAAAGACTTATGGTGACGCCGAGCTGCATTTTTATCGCCAGCTTTAGTGGCTTAATGGCTAGCTTTTTTTATCTCTTGGTAGCGAATCGGAATCGCCAGCGAATAGATCATACCTAGGACTGCACTAATGGCTGCCCCGACTGGTCCAACAATGCCAAACACAACAATCAGAAATGTTACGGCGATAATGTCATAAATCCGCCAGCTATGAGGCTTTGTCTGAGCGGCAGATAGTTCCATAGCTGCCCAAATTTTCATGTCCTTTTCTACTAGATAAAACGGCGCCAGAATGTAGCGCCTCATGAATATAAATCCAGGGATAATAAACAGTAGCAAGCCGCCGATAATGATTAGACCAGTCAGCAGTACTAGCCCGAGTAGTCGCCAAAAATAGCGGTATGAGCCGTCAAAGGCTTGTTGCAAAGTCATAATCTGACCCTTGCTGGTGTGAATATAAAGCTTTGTTAGCGGTGGCAATAGAGCAATGGTCAGCAGCCCGCCCAAGAGCCTAACTATATTCGGTCCAGATTCGTATATAGACACCTGGCCGATAGTTACTAAAATTCCAGGCAAAACCAACAACACGAAATAAGGCACCAAGTTGTCGCGAATTATCCTGATACTTGGTTCAAATAGATCAAACGCACTCTTGAACTGTGGCTTTGTCATATCTCCTCCGTTTGTACATACTATAGCCTTTTTGGGCGCTTGCCAGCAAAGATATGTACAAAAACCGCCAAAACTGCTAAAATCAATCTGTTAAATCAAATTCAATCTGCGGACGAGTGGTGGTTCGCTGTACAGCGGATGGTAGAGTTCCCCCGTAGTATCCTGTAAGGATTACTATCGGGGCACGCTAGTTCCCGTAGTAAAATGAATTTGTGGCTGATGGGGATGTGGTGGTTCGCTGTACAGCGGATGGTAGACATTTAACAAGTAGTAAAGTTTTTGGATGCGCGAGTGGTGGAATTGGTAGACACGCTAGTCTTAGGAACTAGTGCCTCACGGCGTGAAGGTTCAAGTCCTTTCTCGCGCACCAAAACTTTTACTTCTTGTCGCTAGTCCCAGCAGTAAGCACTATGTGCTACTACTGGGCATACTTAGGAACTAGTGCAGCAATGCGTGAATGGTCGTAATCTGCCTGTGGCAGATTACGTTTTCCTTGCTTGGCCGTCACAGAAATTTTAATTTCTGCTGACGCAAGTATAAAACAAGTCCTTTCTCGCATTTGGTGCTAAAATGAGTTCTAGCGTGGGCAAAACTTCACCAAGCAAGACATATGGGAGGCACTTTTTAGATGAAAGTTTCAGAGCAAAAGCAGCTTTTATCAGCAGTAGAAGTGGGTGGGTGGAAGCTAGAACATGACAAAGAAAAGGCTATTGTAGTGGCTGGTTCACTGTTGGCAGAACAAGTAGCCAGGCTGGTTGAGGTGGTGCCAATACGCGGCGAAAGAAAAGGTGTGATTTGGGACCTGATAGATCAGGATAAAACTACTGGCAAATCATTGCTGTTCAGTTTGCGTACAGACTCGTATAATAAAAAGGGTCTGGCTGATTATAAAGAAATTGATCTAAGGATAGGCCAAGGTGTACAAATTGACGGTGAACCTTATAAATTGGATACTATTGTTCTTTGCGAAGATTTTAGGCGCAATCTGACTTTTGTCGGAGGTCGCAAGATACAGCACTGGGGTAACCAAGGTATCCGTGGTTTGTTTGCTGCACCAGCGGTTCCAGAGGAGCTGCCAGTATACGATACGGTTGATGATTTCCTACCTGATTTGGAAACACTCTGCCCAATTACCGGAGAAGGAATCGCAGATAAGCTAGCCAGGTCGTTCCACAGCGTTGAATAATTGCTATGGCACTTATGCTATACTGACTCCAACAAGAGGGAGCAATTTATGGCCAAAGACATACAATTTGTTGAGCAGCCCGGCGAACGCACAGGTAGCAAGATACATGTTAACGAACGAGAAGAATTTTTTGCAGCGCTTGAACGCGCCGAGAGCTTGGTCAAGGGCGAATCACCCAGGGCAAAGGTGTTAATCTACGTGGCAGCAATCGAACGCAGCCTACAGGAAGTGCTGCGTAATGTCATGGTGCCGAGCAACCAAAAAGAAGACACTCTGCTCGGTAGCGCCATCAGCACGTTCGAATCACAGATTGATCTGGCTTTTCGCATCGGTGTGATTAGTCATAATCTATGGCGTGATCTGCACATCTTGCGCGAGTTGCGTGATGATTGCTTTGGCCGTATAGAAAACTTCAGCTTTGAGCACTCGGCTATCAAGTCCAGTGTAGCTATGCTAGAGCGCAACGTTGGCAAACAAGCATTTACCGGATTACCAGTGCTACGCATGGACACAGAGGACAAGTTTGCATTCCTGGCGCGTACATTCCTGGTCACTATAGACAATGTACAGGAAAAGGTCGGTAGACTAAGCGAAGCCAAGGTAGAAAAGCTCTATCGTGACGACTAGTGTGATAAATATCATTGATTTGTATTGACAAGTGTGGTATAATATACAAAAGTAGGGTCAGATAGACCAGTAAACGTCAGATGTAGTAATCTGGCGTTTTTTATACCCTTAAAATCCCGTATAATAAACTTAACTATGAAGCTATCAACCCAGAGCTATAAAGGCGCGCGTGATTTCTACCCAGAGGACATGCGCGTGCGCAATAGTGTGTTTGCGTCCTGGCGCCAGGTTTGCCAGAGCTTTGGTTATGAAGAATATGATGCACCAATAATTGAGCCTGTAGAGTTATTTGCAGCCAAATCTGGTGATGAACTAGTCAACGAACAGTCTTATAACTTCACCGATCGCGGTGGCCGCGAAATTATGCTGCGACCAGAGATGACACCGAGCGTATCTAGGCTAGTGGCTGGTAGGCGACAGGAATTGCCGTTGCCGATTCGCTGGTTTTCTATTCCGTCGTGCTGGCGTTATGAGCGACCACAAAAGGGTCGTGGACGTGAATTCTACCAGCTAAATGTAGATTTGTTTGGTGTAGACAGCGTTGAAGCAGAAATTGAGATGATACAGATAGTTGACGCTGTCATGAAGTCGTTCCAGGCTAGGCCTGAAATGTACGAAATACGCGTCAACAGCCGCAACTTTATGAATTACCTGCTAGGCGACTGGCTAGGACTTAATGAGGTTGAGCAAAAGACGATATCACGGCTAATCGACCGCATGCACAAGCTTCCTGGGCCAGAGTTTGTTGGTCTGATTGAGGCGTCGATTCCGCCAACTCTGCGTGAGCAAGGCGCTGCTCAGAAACTACTAGATGTTTTACAGGTAAAGAAACTAGACGAACTGCCAGAAGATTTGCGTGTATCTGAACCTGTCAAAAACATGGTATCTATCATTGAAAAGATTGAAACAGCTGGCATTAGCAATCTGGCCTTTGACATCACCCTAATGCGCGGGCTTGATTACTACACTGACTTTGTGTTTGAGGTGTTTGATACCAATCAGGACAATAACCGCTCGATGTTTGGCGGCGGCCGCTACGATGGGCTGGTTGGGCTGTTTGGTGTCGAGCCGATCCCGACTGTTGGCTTTGCCATGAGTGATGTAATGCTGATGGAATTTCTAAAGGGCTGGAATCTTGTGCCAGACGCAAGAACAGATACAGAAGTAGTGGTAATACCAATTGGCGATGTTATGGATCAGGCGCAAAAGATTGCAGCCGAACTGCGTGAAATGAGTGTGAATGTAGCATTAGATATTACTAATCGCAAAACTGACAAACAGCTCAAAAATGCTATAAAATCAGGTGTTGCCTACGTGCTGTTTGTAGGCGAGCAAGAGATTGAATCTGGCCAGTACAAACTCAAGGATATCAGGACCAGTACCGAACAAACTCACTCCATCCAGCGGATTGTTAGCATTATAAAGGACCGTAGGAAGCAAGGCGGTGTTTAGCTATGCGCCAATCGAGTTATCACTTCTAGAATTATTTTTCTTCTTTCTGGCTGTGTCTCTGCCATTCTTTTTTATAGCTGGGGTAATCTTATTCGTTATTATTAAGCTGCGTGAGCCTAAAGCTGTTCAAGAGTCCCAACCCGTTGCAAGTATTAAAAAGCCTCGTGCATTTATCGCACTGTGCACTGCGCTGCTGTTTTTGTTAGGGCTAGGCGTGCTTATGGTTTTTATCGGAAATCTTTGAGCTGTGGAAAAAC
The DNA here is from genome assembly GCA_964644965.1 of uncultured Candidatus Saccharibacteria bacterium. Lineage (GTDB taxonomy): Bacteria > Patescibacteriota > Saccharimonadia > Saccharimonadales > JACDBH01 > CAZXYN01. The sequence continues at coordinate 116,480 of CAZXYN010000001.1, forward strand.
AACAGACAATCTGTTAGAGTAGGTACCTATGCATATAACTCGAACCAATTCAGAACCAACCAAGACAAAACTAATCATCAGGGCTGATGAAAAGGAGTTAGCAAGCGCCAAGAAGCTGGCACTCAATCATCTGTCATCTCAGGTCAAAGTTCCTGGCTTCCGCGAAGGCAAAGTGCCCATCAGTGTGGTAGAAAAAAATGTAGATCAAAATGCCTTACAATCAGAGGTAATCGAGCACACTATTAACAATCTGTATGCTACCGCGGTACGTGAAGAAAATTTGCGACCAGTGGCCAATCCGCAAATCGCAATCAAGAAGTTCGTACCATTTACAGAGCTAGAATTTGAAGCAGACATAGATGTAATTGGCGAGATTAAGCTTGCTGACTACAAGAAGATCAAGCTAGCCAAGGAACCAGTCAAGGTAGAGGCCAAAGACATTGATAATGTCATTAAGTCGCTACAAGCTCGGGCTGCACAGCGCAAAGACGTTACTCGAGCAGCCAAGAACGGCGATGAAGTTACAATTGATTTCAAGGGTACAGACGCCAAGGGCGAATCGGTTCAGGGTGCTGATGCTGCAGACTACCCGTTGATACTTGGCAGCAATGCTTTTATTCCTGGATTTGAGGAAGAAATTGTAGGACTTAAGGCTGGCGACAGCAAAGAGTTCAAGGTGACTTTTCCGAAAGATTATGTTGCCAAGGCTCTTCAGAACAAGAAAGTCACCTTCGCTGTCACCGTACATAAGATCGCAGAACTGGTAGAACCAAAGGTAGATGATGAATTTGCAGCCGCCGTCGGACCATTCAAATCTGTCAAAGAGCTAAAAGAAGACATCAAAAAGCAACTAGTCTTTGAGCGCGAACGTGACGAGACCAACAAATACGACAATGAACTGCTAGAAAAGATTGCCAGCAAATCTAATATTGAGATTCCGAAAATGCTGGTCGATGAGCAGATCGACAGAATCGAACAAGAAGAAAAACAAAACCTAATGTACCGAGGCCAAACCTGGGAAGAACACCTGAACGAAGAAGGCATCACGGCTGATGAGCACCGCGAGCAAAAGCGCCCAGCAGCCGAGCTACGGGTAAAGATCGGTGTTCTATTATCTGAGGTAGCAGAAGCCGAAGGCGTACAAGTCACTCCAGAAGAAGTAGAAGTTCGCTTGCAGCTAATGAAGGGCCAATATCAAGACCCTACCGCTCAAGAAGAGCTAAGCAAGCCAGAGGCAATCCGTGATATTGAGACCCGTATTCGTACCGAAAAAACCCTAGAAAAACTACGCAATTATGCCGGGGCTAAATAATCCTGAAAATTTGGGTGGTGAACTATCTGACAGAAAAGAAGAGCTGTATGAAATCTTCGCAAATAGACTGGCAGCAGATTTTCCTGCCTGTACAGAGGATATAATTGAGCTAGATGAATCCGGGCTAGATGTAGATGAACGTCTTGATAGGTTAGACGATCTGACTAATCTGATGTACAAGATGAAAAGCAACGCTAGCCAGACAATAAATCCTGAAATAACGAGTCATTGGTCTAATCCAGAACTCATTCTAGAAGAATCGTATATTACAGATGAAGATATGAGGCGTAGAGCTTCTATTGTAGGAAGAATTTCGCTGCTTGCGAGTGTTGGTTTTATGGCTTCGGCCGCTGTTCAGTCTATGAATGGTGACTATCAACAAGCTCTAGCTGCGACAGGCATGAGCGCGGTAGCTCTAGTCACTGGGATATCATTTGCGAAGGATTAGCACTCAGGCTTGACGAGTGCCAAACTACAGTCGTATACTAGAGACACTTGATTCCAATAAGGAGACATATTCTATGACATCACCAACAAACGTACTCGTACCAACCGTTATCGAACAAGAGGGTCGCATTGAGCGAGCCTATGATATTTATTCTAGGTTGCTCAAGGACCGAATCATCTTCTTGGGTGAAGATGTTAATCCGCATACTGCCAACCTAATCGTGGCTCAGATGTTATTCCTAGACAATCAGTCTTCTGGCAAGCCGATTAACTTCTATATCAATAGTCCTGGCGGTAGTGTCTATGATGCGTTTGCTATCTATGACACCATGCAGTTCGTCAAATCGCCAGTTCATACCTATGGAATTGGTGTTCAGGCCTCTGCAGCAGCTTTTTTGTTAAGCTCTGGCGCTAAGGGCAAACGATTCTTACTGCCACACGCAACTGTCATGATTCACCAGCCTAGTTCAGGTACACGCGGTAAGGTGACAGATCAGGAAATTGATCTGCGCGAAGCTCTACGACTCAAAAAACTACTTGAAGGCATTGTAGCCAAAAACACTGGTAAGCCAGCTAAGAAAATCCATGAAGACATGGAGCGTGACTATTGGATGGATGCCGCAGAAGCCAAAAAGTACGGCTTAGTCGACAAAGTTATTGAATCGCTCTAGATATTAGCACTAGCAAAAAGCCAGCATTTCTGATAAAGTAGCCTTAGAAATAGGTAGTTTACTACCTTATAGGTATCTAGCGGTATTTATAACTAGACTTCTTATCTGAAGTCTTTCCGTTTGCAGATATAGGAGCACGTATTTTATTAAGTTTGCTGCTAAAAAGGACGCACTATGGCTATATACGAGCTTCAGCCCGAACCAAACCAATATGAATTTCTGCAATCAGAGCAAGAACTTGAAGTACAAGGCTTGCTAGCAATCGCGGCAGATAGCCTGTACAGAGTAGTCTCATCAAATCGCAACCTATTAGAAGCACGACAGCTAGATGGTGAGCTGCGCATATTCGGCGAATCATCGGTTGGTGCAATTGAAAATGCTCGAGAACAGCGGTTTCGACATGCTGTGAAGCCTACGGCCGAACGCTTTTATATTAGAAGCCAAGAAGGAAGATTTGTTGGCAGTGCAGTTGTAGGTAATCAGCGCCTTACGCGCACCCGAACACGATTTCCTCTAGTCCAGCGTTCAGAAAGCGAAGTGTTTCCTTATGCAAGCCCTAATATATTTGCCTGGACGGCAGAAAAGGAAATGGAAGACGGTACGCTTAATCTAATCTATCAATCACTTGTCAAAAGGTTTGCAGGTAGCGTATCAACCGATAACAGCCCAAAGGCTTGGGCAATCGAACCAGAAAGTTCACCGACAGCAATTCACGAAGCGATTGCTCAAAATACTGAGCTTACATTTATAAATAGTAATTCTTACAGAAACCCAAATCAGTTTAATCAGACCCCAGATAGAACCAAACTTTACGCTCGCCTACACAGTCAATGGTTAACCAAGCACGGTCGTTTGAAGGAACTCAAGGCTAACGAGGTCAGCACCTTCACGGCTGAAGGCAAAAATTCAGCTCAAACTATCATTGACACAGCGCCAGAAACTAGGTAAGCTAGGTATTAAGAAGTAGTGTAGGTTGCTGCTGTGGAATTATGTCGTCTCTACGATACCACAAAAATGTACGCTCCTAGGGTAGCTTCGGCCGAAATAATCCGCTGTACAGCGGAGTACGAAAAAACAGATACAAAACAACCTTTATCATCAATACATCCTCTATAGGTAGTCGAACTTTTTGGTTTTCTAAAAAGTTTATTTATGAGGATTAAATAAGTGGGAGTAGTGCTTTCATGGCTAAAGCAAGCGTAAAGACCTCTAACACGCAGGGTAAGCGTGTCTATTTTACAAAGACTGATAGTATTCTAGATCTACCGAATTTGGTAGATCACCAGAATCGATCTTTCCAGTGGTTTGTCGACGAAGGGCTGGGTGAGCTTTTGTCAGAAGTTGGCACCATTGATGATTACACCGGTACAAAACTGTCGATTCGTTTCAAGCAGTATCACTTCGAAGACCCAAAAACTACCGAAGTTGAAGCTCGTGAGAATAATATTAGCTACGAAGCGCCGCTAAAGGCAGTTGTCGAGCTAACCAACAAGGTCACCGGTGAGGTTAAAGACCAAGAGATTTATCTTGGTGATTACCCATGGATGACAGAGCGCGGTACATTTGTTATTAACGGTGCCGAGCGTGTGGTTGTATCTCAGCTGATTCGTTCTGCTGGTGTATTCTTCACCCGTGAAGCTCACGGTGGTAACTTTACTTATGGTGCCAAGGTCATTCCAGGCCGCGGTGCATGGCTAGAGTTCGAAACCGCTGTAAATGGTGCTCTATACGTAAAGATTGACCGCAAGCGCAAGATTGCCGTCACAACCCTACTAAAAGCACTTGGTATGACCGAAAACCAGATCAAAGAAGCTTTCAAGCACGTTGATCAGGGCAAGAACAGCCATATTGACATCACTCTAGAAAAAGACCCAAGCAAGGGTTCTAACGAAGCTCTTATTGAAGTTTATAGGCGACTTCGCCCAGGTGACCTAGCTACGGTAGACAATGCTAGAAGTCTGATAGAAAACATGTTCTACAACTACAAACGATTTGATTTCAGCCGAGTTGGTCGCTACAAGATCAACAAGCGGCTTGACCTAGATGTACCTAATACTGCCGAGAACCGCGTTATGCGACTAGAGGATCTACTGGCTATCATCTCTGAGGTTATTCGCCTTAACGTTACTCAAGATCCAGCAGACGACATCGACAGTCTGGCTAACCGCCGCGTTAAGTTGGTTGGCGAGCTAGTACAGCGTCAGTTCCGAATCGGCTTGCTTCGTATGGAGCGAAACGCCAAGGACCGTATGTCTATGAGTGAAATCGAAACAGTTACACCTGGTCAGCTGATTAACGCGCGTCCGATTGTGGCTGCTGTTCGTGAGTTCTTTGCCAGCTCACAGCTTTCACAGTTTATGGATCAGATTAACCCGCTATCAGAACTAGCTCACAAGCGACGTCTAAGCTCTATGGGTCCTGGTGGTTTGTCACGAGAACGCGCTGGATTTGAAGTTCGTGATGCCCACGCAACTCACTACAGCCGCATTTGTCCGGTAGAAACACCAGAAGGTGCGAACATTGGTCTAGTACTTAACCTCGCCAGCTACGCTCGTATTAACGACTATGGCTTTATCGAGGCGCCATACCGCAAGGTTATAAACGCCGCTACACCAAAACAAGCAGTTGGTCACATTGCAAGTGTTGACCTAGAGGATGCTAAGGGCAAAGTACTCGTCAAAGCTGGCAAGACTATTACCGAAGCTGATGCTAAAAAGCTAGCAGCTGTAAAGGACCAAGCTACTTGGCCTGTAAAAGCCAAGGTTAGCGACGAAATTGTCTATCTAGATGCTTACGAAGAAGAACGCACGATTGTTGCTGGTTCTGATAACGAAATTGATGACAACGGCTATTTTGTAGAAGAACGTGTATCTGCACGACGCTATCTACAGTCTTCAGAAGTTGACGCCAATGAAGTTGCATATATAGATGCCGAGCGTCGTCAGGTTATTGGTTCTAGCGCCGGACTTATTCCATTTGTTGAAAAGAACTTCGTGTATCGATCGCTCATGGGTAGTAACCAGCAGCGTCAAGCTGTACCACTAATCGTTCCCGAGAGTCCGATTGTTGGTACCGGTATGGAAGGCATTGCTGCTCGTAACACCGGTCAGCTAGTGCTTGCAGAAGCCGACGGTGAAGTCGTTTCTAGTACTGGTGTTGCTGTTAAGGTCAAATACAAGGAAGGCACAGTTACCTACACTCCAAGCCACTTTATTCGCTCAAACGAAGGTACAAGCATCAACCAAAAGGTTGTTGTCTCTGCTGGCGACAAGGTCAAAAAGGGTGATGTTCTAATCGAAGGTATGTCAGTCCAAGGCGGTGAGCTGGCTTTAGGAAAGGACCTACTAGTAGCATTCATGCCGTGGGGTGGTTACAACTTCGAGGATGCCATTGTCATTTCTCGCAGACTTGTTCAGGATGACACACTTACAAGTGTAAACATCATTGATTATATGACGGAAGTTCGTGAGACCAAGTTAGGTCCAGAAATCGTCACGCGAGATATTCCAAACGTTTCAGAAGACGCACTTCGCCACCTAGATGAAGAGGGTATTGTTCGTATCGGTGCAGAAGTCCACCCAGGAGATATTCTTGTGGGAAAGATTACACCAAAGGGCGAACAAGAACTGAGTTCAGAAGAGCGCCTACTGCGTGCTATCTTCGGTGAGAAGGCCAAAGAAGTTCGTGATACATCACAACGAATGAGCAACGGTAAGCACGGTAAAGTTGTTGGCGTAAAGGTATTTAGCCGCGCTAACGGACACGAGCTCAAGGCTGGTGTCATCATGCAGATCCAGGTTTTTGTAGCTCAAATGCGTAAGATTCAGGTTGGAGACAAGCTTGGTGGTCGCCACGGTAACAAAGGTGTCATCGCTCGAATTCTACCAGAAGAAGACATGCCGTTTACTGCAGACGGTACTCCAATTGACATCGTATTGAACCCACTTGGTGTTCCATCACGTATGAATATCGGTCAGCTGTTCGAAACTCACCTCGGTATGGCTGCTGCAGCACTAGGTATGAAAGTAGCTAGTCCATCATTTGACGGTGTACCAATTACTAAGATTCAAGATCTATTAGAAGAAGCTGGTTTGCCGCGTAATGGTAAACAACAACTCTATGATGGTCGCACAGGTGAAGCCTTCAAGGAAAGCACTACTGTTGGCTACATGTACATGATTAAGCTCAATCACATGGTTACCGACAAGATTCACGCTCGCTCGACTGGTCCATACACTATGGTCACTCAGCAGCCGCTTGGTGGTAAGGCTCAAAACGGTGGTCAGCGATTCGGAGAAATGGAAGTATGGGCACTAGAAGCTTACGGCGCAAGTAACACGCTTCAGGAAATGCTCACTATCAAGTCCGATGATGTTTATGGTCGCTCAAAGGCTTACGAATCAATCATCAAGGGTACTCAGATTGTTGGTCCGAAGATTCCAGAGAGCTTCAATGTGCTCGTCAAGGAACTTCAGGGACTAGGTCTTAAGGTTGACTTGCTTGATACAAAGGCAAACCAGACAATTGACGCCGAGGAAATCCTAGCGAGCAACATTAAAGAAGAGGCAGAGCACACATCAGATGTAGAAATACCAGCAGATGAACTGTCGAACATTGATGTTACCGAGGAATCTATTGAAAACGAATTCATGACAGTTGGTGTCAGCAGTGATATCGAGATTGATGAAGCAGACACTAATGATGGGGAGGAGCTCTAAATATGCGTAAGTTCAACTATGGCGCAGATATTGCTGATTTTGACGCAGTACGACTTGCAATCGCAAGTGCCCAAGATATTATGGATTGGAGCTACGGCGAAGTAACAAAGCCAGAGACAATCAACTACCGAACACAAAAGCCAGAACGCGATGGTTTGTTCTGCGAGAGAATTTTTGGTCCTGTTAAGGACATCAACCCGCACGACGCCAAGTACAAAGGTCTTCGCTCACGCGAGGCTGCTGTTGATAAGAAGGGCGAGCTCGTAACACGTAGCATCGTTCGTCGTGAACGCATGGGTCACATCCAGCTAGCGGCACCAGTTGCTCACATCTGGTTCCTGCGCGGTACGCCATCAGCAGTCGGTCTACTCTTAGGCATGACTGTTAAGAACCTTGAGCGCGTTGCTTACTTTGCCAGCTACATCATCAAATCTGTCGATGCTGACAAGCGTGATGAGATGCTTACTAACAAAGAAGCTGAATTTGCGGCAGCACAGGAAGCTATCAAGGCTCGCTACGAAGCAGAAGCTGCCAAGGAAGACGCTAACGTTAAGACGCTTGCAGAAATGCAGACCAAAGAGCTAGAAGAAGTCACTCGTGATTTCGAAACTCTAAAAGAACAGCTGGTAGCACTTGTAAAGCTAAATCTTATCTCAGAAGCCGAATACCGCGACCTGCCAGATGATGTCAAAGACCTCATCACAGTTGGTATGGGTGGCGCTGCATTGCAGGAGCTACTAGAAGAAATTGACCTAACTTCACTGATTGAGCAGCTGTCAGCAGAGAGCGACGCTGCCAAGGGGCAACGCCGCAAGAAATTGCAAAAGCGTCTACGCTTGCTAGAAAACATGCTCAACGCTGGCATCAAGCCATCTAGCATGTGTGTTTCTGTTTTGCCAGTGATTCCTCCAGATCTTCGTCCAATGGTGCAGTTGACGGGTGGACGTTTCGCAACCAGTGACATGAACGACCTATATCGTCGTGTTATTAACCGAAACAACCGTCTTAAGAAGCTTATGGACTTGAATGCTCCAGAAGTAATTCGCCGTAATGAACAGCGAATGCTCCAGGAAGCCGTTGATGCTCTAATTGATAACAACAATGCCCGTTCTGGCCGCGCAGTAGCTGCGACTGGCCAGCGCCGTCGCCTCAAGTCGTTAAGTGATCTGCTAAAAGGCAAGCAAGGTCGTTTCCGCCAGAACCTACTTGGTAAGCGTGTTGATTACTCTGGCCGTTCGGTAATTGTTGCTGGTCCGGAGCTCAAGATTAGCCAGTGTGGACTACCAAAAATGATGGCACTCGAGCTATTCAAGCCATTTGTGATTGGCCGCCTGATTGCCGAAGATCTAGCTCACAACATTCGTTCTGCAACTCGCATGATCGAAACTGGTGAGACAGAGGTGTGGGACGCGTTAGACGAAGTCATCAAGGGCAAATATGTACTACTAAACCGTGCACCAAGTCTTCACCGACTTTCGATCCAAGCTTTCCAGCCTGTGCTTGTAGAGGGTAAGGCAATTCAATTGCACCCACTAGTATGTAAAGGTTTCAACGCCGACTTTGACGGTGACCAGATGGCTGTGCACCTCCCACTTTCTGACGCTGCCCAAGCCGAAGCTCGTGAGATTATGGCAGCAAACAAGAACCTGCTAAAACCTGCTGATGGTTCACCGATTCTACATATCGAACAAGATATCGTACTTGGTTGTTACTACTTAACATATGTCCAGCCTCTATCAGAGAAGAAAACTCGTCCGTTTACAGACATCAACGAAGCTCTAATGGCCTTTGATAATGGTTTACTACAGCTTCAGGACTTCATCAAGATTGATTTCCGCGGCGAAAACCGTGAAACAACTCTTGGCCGTGTGCTATTCAACGAAATCTTCCCTAGTGATTTTCCGTTCCAGGATGAGCCGATGACTAAGAAAAAGCTTTCTAATGTCATGGCGCTCGTATACCAGATGTATGGACAAGACAGGACTGCCGAAATCGCTGACTTACTCAAAGACCTAGGTTTCGAATACGCAACTATGTCTGGTCTATCAATGGGTATGGATGACTTCTCCGAAATCAAGGGAATGAAAGACGTCATGGACAAGGCCGGTGACCGTGTTGCTGAAATCAGCGAACAATACGAACAAGGCTTCATTACCGACGAAGAGCGCTACCGTTTGACCGTAGACACTTGGTTCGATGCTGAGGCAAATGTCATGGACAAACTCAATGCCCAATTTACCGAAGAAAACAGCTCTATGTCTATCGCAGCTACCTCTGGTGCCCGTGGTAACGTTGGTCAGGTGATGAAATCTGTCGGTATGCTTGGTGTTACAACCGACGCAACCGGTAAAGCCATTGAGCTGCCTATCAAGTCTGGCTATAAGCAAGGTTTGACAGCACTCGAATATTTCACCGCGACTCGTGGTGCACGTAAGGGTATGATTGATACCGCGCTTAAGACAGCCGACTCAGGTTACCTGACTCGTCGTTTAGTCGACGTCGCACAAGATGTCTTCACTATTCCAGAAGACGTAGAAGACCCAGGTTTTGCAATTTTCCGTGCTGATGCAGATGAAATCGGTGTAAGCCTAGCGAGCCGTTTGGTTGGTCGCTTTGCCGCCGAAAACGTTGCCAAGTACATTAAGAAGGGTGAACTCTTCACCAAAGCAATCGCTGAATCTATCGAAGCCGACGACACAATCGACAGTGTTCGAATCAAGAGCGTTCTATCTGTAGCTACCGCTCGCGGTATTCCGGCTAAGTGTTATGGACTTGACCCAGCAACTGGTCAGCTAGTTGCTGATGCACACCCAATCGGTGTAATCGCCGCTCAGAGTATCGGTGAGCCTGGTACCCAGCTGACACTCCGAACCTTCCACAGTGGTGGTTCTGCTGCAGCTGATGACATTACCCAAGGTTTGCCTCGTGTTGAGGAAATCTTCGAAGTACGCACACCAAAGGGTCAAGCCTACCTCAGTGATGTTCCTGGTCTTGCAAGTGTCTGGGAAGAAGGCGACAAGTACATCATCCAGATCACATCTGATCAGGCTGAATCAGTCAAAATCAATCTAGATGGCCGCAAGCAAAAGGTTGCCAACGGTTCCGACATTGCTATTGGAGATGTTATTGCCGAAGGTGAAGAAGCTTCTAACCCACTAATCGCTCCAGTCGCTGGTAAGGTAGAGTTTAGCAACAAGGTTGCAACTATTAGCCCAGCCAAGCAGGCAGTGGTTCGTTACGAAATTCCAAACTTTAAGCAAGTTGTCATCAAAGACGGCGATCACATCGTTGCAGGCCAGCGTCTGACGAACGGTTCAATCAACCTACACGAGCTAATGAGCCTGCAAGGTGTTGAAGCAACTCAGCGTTACATCATGAACGAAATCCTTAAGATCTTTGCGTCTCAGGGACAGAACATTGCCGACAAGCACCTAGAAATCATCGTGCGCCAGATGTTTGGCCGCGTACAGATTGAAGAATCAGGCGACAGTGAATTTGTTACCGGTGATGTTGTCAGTAAGCAAGCTGTCATCGAAAAGAACGAACAGCTTTCTAAAGCTAAGAAAGAGCTGATCAACTACAACCAGCTACTTCTTGGTATCACTAAGGCTAGTCTCAGCACTGATTCATTCCTATCAGCTGCAAGCTTCCAGGATACAACTCGCGTACTGATTGCTGCTGCCACCAGTGGTAAGGTAGATCACTTGTACGGACTCAAAGAAAACGTAATCCTTGGTCGCCGTATTCCAGTCGGTACTGGTTCGCGTGAGATTATGGCCGCCGAAGCAGAAGCCCTGCTCGATGAGTCAGAGATGATCGCCGAAGTTGCCTAAATAAAACAAACATATAAACCACAAAAGAGCCCGGTGCTATCGGGCTCTTTTAAGTTATTAGCCAAAACTAAGCCATGTTCTTTTGACAATCCGCTGTACAGCGGAACCAACCTCATACTTTCTTGTGTCGACAAGAAAGTACGCAAAGAAGCTCGGCGCAGCTCCTGAACTAACTCGGCTTGTTGTCAAAGGACACAATGCCTCGGGTGACTCCCTACGGTCGGTCCCAATAGTTCTCCATAGGAGTATTGGGACTAAACCCTCGGACAGATATTGTGTCTTTGACCAACACCCGAATCATGTCAGTAGCTGCAATGCCGTAATGACTGCACGAGGTAGACTTATATAATTAATTATATAAGTCACTGTCTTATTTGATTTATATAAACATTTATATAAATCGCCTCCCGGCTATGAAAGAACAGATTAGTCTGGGAGGACTGGTCTAGTTTAGTTATTGTCCCGAGGACTGTTTGAGAACGTTTAGTTTGAGTTCCGCAGGGACAAATTAGACCAGTCCTCCCAGGGTAGTATTGTTGTTTCATCTGCCGGTCGCGTCTTTTGCATACTTTTCTGCCGAATCAGAAAAGTATGGATTTGCTTCTTCATCAGAAGAAGGTGTCTTTTGTCGGCACAAAAGAAGGAATTTGGTTCTTTATTGGAAGAACTTGGCTTGCAACAGATGGCCGTATCTGTTAAAATACCAACTGGCATAAACGAGTTTAATAAATAGCAATCTCCGGGACTCTCTGTTTCCGGCGACAATATCCAAAGGAGGATGCATTGCCTACAATTAATCAACTCGTCCGTAAGCCACGCAAAAGCTCAAAATCAAAGAGTAAGAGCCCAGCGTTGCACCGCGTGACGAACAACCTAAAGACCAAAACCTATGAAAAGCCATCACCGTTCAAGCGTGGTGTCTGTGTCAAGGTGACTACAAAGACCCCAAAGAAGCCAAACTCTGCGCTTCGTAAAGTCGCTCGTGTTCGTCTGAACAATGGCTATGAAGTCTGGGCTTATATTGGCGGCGAAGGCCACAACCTTCAGGAACACGCCGTGGTAATGATCCGCGGTGGACGTGTGCCTGACCTTCCTGGTGTACGTTATCACGTTGTGCGTGGTGCGTTAGACCTTCAAGGTGTTAGCAATCGCAAGCGCGGCCGTAGCAAATACGGCACCAAGAAAGAAGGTAAATAATCATGCCACGTAAAGTTACCAAAGCACTTGTCCGCGAAGCTGCCCCTGATCGTATCTATGGCAACCAGCAAGTCACTCGTGTTATCAACCGCGTTATGCGCGACGGCAAAAAGCAAACTGCCGAACGGCTTGTCTACGGTGGTATGACAAAGGCCGCTAAGAAAGTAAAATCAGACAGCCCACTCGAAGTATTCGAAAAAGCCATGGGCAACATCAAGCCGCACATGGAGACCCGTTCACGACGCGTTGGTGGAGCTAACTACCAGATTCCATTTGAGGTCAAAGGTCAGCGCCAAAACCACCTAACAACTATGTGGTTTGTCCAAGCTGCTCGTTCTCGCAAAGGTATGAGCATGGAAGACCGCCTAGCACTAGAAATCGTTGATGCGTTCAACAACACCGGTACAGCTGTCAAAAAGCGTGAAGACGTACACAAGATGGCCGAATCTAACCGAGCCTTCGCTCACTTCGCGAGATAAATATGTCTCGCGAAAATGTTACTATTCAAGAAATAGAGCATGTGCCGAATTCTATTGAACTGCTTGAAGACGATACCAGTACATATGTAGCGCTAGGTTGTGTTGCATGCCCAAACAGAGTTTGCCTAAAAGTAGACGGGATTGATGTCGGGCTGCCATCTTCAAGTCCGGCAGCAGCAAGTTTTGATGAGGCCATACAAGACCTAGATAAACTTACGATTCTTGATAACGACAGTGTCAGAGGGTGGGATGAAGCTTGTAGTGATGGATGCTTTGAAGAAAGCTTTATTCGTGACGCAGCAATCAGTATCAATAGGCGATTTGGGAAAATAATTGACACAAAGCCAAAGGTAAAATAGTGGCAGAAGCAATTTCATTTACTGACACAGCAGATCCGAACGTTCTTTGCCCGACAACTGGCGATGTTTGTTCTGCTCGTGCATATGTTGTCTCTATGTACACCGAAGCTGTAGATCGTGAGCTTGAACAGCACTTACCAAGCACCAATAGGGCTCATCTCGACCGTATGAAGATGAATGTAAAGCTTATAGAACTTACTACGCGTGCAGAAGCATCAGGTTGTGAAGGTATGGTTGAAGAAAAGTGTCCTGTCAGAGAAGTGATGAACGAAAGCACTGCCAGAAAAACCGCAGTAAGAGGTATTAGAGGAATTTTAAGAAAGAATAAGTAAGGGAACAATAATGGCAGAGAAAAAAACTGAGATGAAGAACATCCGCAACCTGGGCATCATTGCCCATATTGATGCGGGTAAAACAACCACGACCGAAGGTATTCTGTACCGTACAGGTCTTAATCACAAGATTGGTGCCGTGCACGAAGGCGAAACCACAACCGACTGGATGGCACAGGAACGTGAGCGCGGTATTACTATCGTGGCTGCTTCTGTAACCTGTTTCTGGAAGGGTAACCAGATCAACATCATCGATACCCCGGGTCACATTGACTTTACAGTAGAAGTAGAACGTTCACTCCGTGTTCTAGACGGTGCTTGTGTGGTGTTTGACGGCAAGATGGGTGTAGAATCACAATCCGAAACTGTATGGCGCCAGGCTGACAAGTACGGAGTGCCTCGTATCTGTTTTATTAACAAGATCAACCAAACTGGTGGTGATTTCTATAAGTCGCTTGAATCTATTCACAACCGCCTGAGCAAGCGTGCTTTCCCGGTACATCTGCCAATCGGGTTTGAGCAAGCTATCAACGGTGTTGTTGACTTGGTAGAGATGAAGGCCTATACCTACAACGAATTCCACGACAAAGAACTCATTGAGGGCGAAATCCCAGCCGACATGATGGACCAGGTCAAGCGCTATCGCAGCCTGCTTATCGAAAACGCTGTCGCAGAAGACGAAGCCATGCTCGAAAAATACTTCGAAGTTGGCGAAGACGGCCTTACGACCGACGAAATCAAGCAAGCTATCCGTACAGCAGTGCTTACCGGTAAATTCTATGCCGTAACCGGTGGCGATGGCCGTGGTGTGATCGTAGAAAAAGTTCTAGACATGGTAAATGATTACCTGCCAAGTCCACTAGATACCGGCTCTGTATGGGGCACACATCCGAAATCTGGCGATGAAATCGAGCGAAAGGCAACCGAAGCAGAACCATTTGCCTCCCTGGCGTTTAAGATCACCACTGACCCATTCGTTGGTAAGCTGGCATACTTCCGTGTCTATTCAGGTAAAGTTACCGCTGGCTCGTACGTGCTTAACACCAGTAACGGTGAAAAAGAGCGTGTCGGCCGTATTGTCCGCTTGCAGGCTGACAAACGTACCGAAGTAACAGAAGTTGGTGCTGGTGATATCGCCGCTATTGTAGGGCTCAAATCTACAACTACTGGACACACACTTGCCGATCCAAACAACCCAATTGTCCTGGAATCCATTACATTCCCAGAACCACCTGTATCGATTGCTATCGAGCCAAAAACCAAGGCCGACCAAGAGAAAATGAGCCTGGCACTGCAACGGCTTGCAGAAGAAGATCCAACCTTCCGTATCAAGGTAGATGACGAAACTGGCCAGACCGTGATTAGCGGTATGGGTGAGCTTCACCTGGAAATCCTGGTAGACCGCATGAAGCGCGAATTTAATGTCGAAGCTAACATTGGCGCACCTCAGGTTGCCTACCGCGAGACTATTAAGAAATCCGATGTCGAAGCTCAAGGTAAGTTCATTCGCCAATCTGGTGGTCGTGGCCAGTACGGTGATGCATGGGTACGTATCTCACCAAACGAACAAGGCAAAGGCTTTGAATTCATTAACTCTATCAAGGGTGGTGTGATTCCTGGTGAGTACATCAAACCAGTTGAGCAAGGTGTAATCGAATCCATGACTACCGGTACAGTTGCTGGCTACCCTGTGGTGGACGTCAAAGTAGAGCTCTACGATGGTAGTTACCACGATGTTGACTCTAACGAAATGGCCTTCAAAATCGCTGGTTCTATGGCATTTTCTGCTGCTATGAAGCTAGCTAGCCCTGTATTGCTTGAACCTGTTATGAAAGTCGTTGTTGTGACTCCAGAAGAATTCATGGGTGACGTAATCGGTGATCTCAATGCCAAGCGTGGCCGTATCGAAACTATGGAAGACCTGACTACCGGCATCAAAGAAATCACTGCCTTTGTGCCACTAGGCGAAATGTTTGGTTACACTACCAACCTACGTTCTAGTACCAAGGGTCGAGCCAGCTCAAGCATGGAGCTAGACCACTACGCCGAGGTGCCGAACAACGTCGCCGAAGCAATCGCCAGCAAACGCGAAGGATAAATACTATGAGTTCACAAGAAGCACCAGCCCAATCCCAAATAAATCGCAATCACATTCAGGATTCAGACATGGGGACGTGGTTTCTGCCAACGGATGAATTAGTTGAATTTCTTGAATCAGTAGACTTCCCAGAACAAAGAATTGAATCTGCGCTTGCCTCTCGTGCGAGCAATTTCACCCTGTTTATAGGTGCAATAGCTTTAGGACCCTATGCGCGTGATCAAAAAATTGCGGACTGTAGCTATATTGCCGACAAGCTGAATACGAACCCGGACATACCTTCATCAGGTAAGGTGATAATTAACAGACGTTTGAAGCAACTTGAAACAAATTGTTTCAATGAAGCGCTCTTTCGCGGTGGCTCCAATGAGCTATACGATGAAATTTCTATGCTAAGACTAGAGGCTAAACGTGCTATGCCAAGAGTCACTGCCGATCAGAAGCTGGAGAAGCTGGCATATCAAGCCAACCGTCATTTGCGACTTAGCAGAGTGTTAGATCTTCATCTAGAATTAGAAAAAATGAAAACAAACAGAGGGAGTACTATCTAGGTATGGAAACATTGCATCCGGCTGCTGAAGTAGTTGAGAGACATCGTATAAGAGGTCTTGTGGCGACTTTTGCATTGCTTGGCGCAAGTCTTGCAGTACCTGTTGCGGCTAATAAACTTGCCGATGGCCCCGCAAATTGTATCCAAGATTCAGGGGACCTCACTCCAACGATTGCTCCGACCGAATGCCTTGACGATTTGTGGCCGTAAAGCTCTTGATAGAATCAAACAAATTAGCTATACTAACAGGGTAACTCGCGTGAGGGCTTTTGCTGCTATGCCGCAAATATGGATCGCGTTCGTACAATAAAATAATTCATTAAACCCTTATAACAAAACAAGGAGTCTACATAATATGGCAGATTTTGATCGAAGCAAGCCACACGTTAATGTCGGTACTATGGGTCACGTTGACCATGGTAAAACCACGCTAACTGCTGCTATTACTGCAGTGCTTGCAAAGAAATTACCAAGCGACGTCAACAAGCCAATCGCTTATGACCAAATCGACAACGCACCAGAGGAAAAGGCACGTGGTATAACCATCGCTACCTCTCACCAAGAGTATGAAAGCGAAAAGCGTCACTACGCTCACGTTGACATGCCAGGACACGCCGACTACGTCAAGAACATGATTACCGGTGCTGCTCAGGTTGACGGTGCAATTCTAGTGGTATCTGCAGCTGACGGCCCAATGCCTCAGACTCGTGAGCACGTTCTACTTGCTAAGCAAGTTGGTGTGCCAAAGATTCTAGTATTCATGAACAAGATGGACCTTGCTGATCCTGATCTAGTAGAACTAGTAGAGATGGACATTCGTGAACTTCTTGCAAAGAATGACTTCGACGAAAATGCTCCAATCATCAAGGGTTCTGCTACTAAGGCACTAGATGGTTCTGCAGAAGACGAAGACGCTATCATGGAACTCGTAAAAGCTATGGACGAATACGTTCCAGAGCCAAAACGCGATCTAGACAAGCCTTTCCTGATGCCGATCGAAGACGTTTTCTCAATCAAGGGTCGTGGTACTGTTGCTACCGGCCGTATTGAGCAAGGTGTCGTTAATGTTAACGACGAAGTAGAAATCGTCGGTGTACGTGACTTGCAGAAATCAGTTGTAACCGGTGTTGAAATGTTCAAAAAGAACCTCGACCGTGGTCAAGCTGGTGACAACGTAGGTATCTTGCTTCGCGGTATTGAGCGCGATGATATCGAACGCGGCCAAGTTTTGGCTAAGCCAGGTTCTATCACGCCTCACACAGAATTTGACGCTGAAGTCTATATCCTTACCAAGGAAGAGGGTGGTCGTCACACACCATTCTTCAAGGGCTACAAGCCTCAGTTCTACTTCCGTACTACGGATGTAACTGGTGAAGTTGAACTCCCAGCCGACAAAGAAATGGTTATGCCTGGTGATACAATCACCTTCAAGGTAAAACTACTTGCTCCTATTGCTATGGAGCAGGGTCTACGCTTCGCTATTCGCGAAGGTGGCCGTACTGTTGGTGCTGGTGTTGTTACCAAAGTCACCAAATAGTTCTCGCCCATTTTCAGGGCACCCTGCAGGTTAATTCCTGCGACAGAAAAAAGGAGCAGTACCAATTGTACAGCTCCTTTTTTCGTGCTCGGCTTAACTCTTGCAGTATGCTACTGAAAAAAGACCGATAACGGGCCGTTTGATTACTTATATGTGGGGTTCTTTTATTTTTGTGTCAATAGTTTCATAATATACACATGGAAGCACGCAAACAGCAGTTATATAGAGAGTTTGATAGAGGCTCTATTGAAAAAGTCGCTTTTCAGATGCAGACCTACGAGCTTGCCTTGGCTGATGAGTTTGATCTGTACAGGTGGCTGCATATTGGAGTTGGTGGTCTCGTACAAACATATGATTCTCGCTGTAAAACAGAACAAGTTTATGACCCCATGCAGGATGAACCAGTGGTCAAGAATAGGTTTAGTAATGCAAGTGGCTTTATTGTATACAGTGGTCTAATGTCGGACACTCATTTGCAATCGGCAGTTGCAAAATGCCAAGCTTATCTAGAAATAAAGAACTATGATAGGCACAAAAAAATCTGGATTAATAGTAAATATCGGCAGCATACTGTTGCTGTTTCGGACAGGTTTTTATAATCAAAGTAAAACACAGTGTGAGATTAAGAAAACGTCCACCAGCAGGGACCATGTAAGTATATAGGTCCCCACCAGTGGCATGTTTTCAGCTGAACCAGCCGGCACCGAGATTGAACTCATTGCCAGGACAAACGTTACGTACGCCACTGACTACAAGTATCTCGAATGCACGAAGATTCCATCCGTCATACTGCGGATAGGTGCCAACCAAGGCTTCAATCAAACCAGTTGAGTTGCCCCAAGCGGTCAGGTTCAAACAGGTTGACCTCGTGAAGTTACCGTACTCGAAAATGTTCGGCTTGTAGCCAGAGTTGAAGTTGATCTGGCTCGAAATCTCGCTGTAGGCACGGTTCAGATTTCGATCGAATGCTGTCTTGTAGCCGCCGATGTTCATTTCCGTGCTGCTAGTTCCTGGTGTGTTGTAACCAGTGCAGATTGAACGAAGCGCAGCCGCTATGAAATTGACAGCGGTTGTCCGATTGTAGCCATACTCGTTCTCGAACAGATTCTGGATCTGCGTGTTGGTAGCACCGTTATATCGACTTGCGCACACGATGGTACCATTTTCGAGGACGGTTTCATAGGGGATGTTGAAATCCTCTAGTTCCTGAATCTCGAACGTCCACCAGGCCCAGTACAGCGCCTTGGCGTTGTCACTCAAGTCGAGGTACAGAGGATTGATTGTCTGAGCAGTGGGCGCCGCATTGGCTCCTCTTGGCCCAGTTGTATCTGACGAAGGTTGCCCCTCTTCATCCTTTGACTGACCTAGTAGCAGGTCGATGTCTGTCGTCGGTATATCGACAGCCTCGTTCTGATTGGCTGTCTCCGATTCAGAGCGATCTTCTGCCACCGTTGCAACGGTACTGGGTTCTGTTGGGATAGATGATTCGGTCGAATCATCAGAACACGCAGCAACAAGCATGACCAAAGCCATGCAAACAGCCAACAATCTTCTACTCATCTCACTCCTTGTTAAGGGTCGGGGACTCTTTGTCTCACACAGTGTGAGACAAATTATGACAGAATAATTCAGGTATGCAAACACTGGTTGATAAATTACCCTCAATCTTGTAAAATACAATGTACTAACTAATCGTTATGAGAACTCGTCCGGTAACTCAACACTCCGGGAGAGGTTACGTAACAAGGAGCAATCCCATATGGCAGAAGCCAAAAAAACAGCAACAACAGCTGCAGTAACTCCAGGCAAGCAACGAATTCGTATTCGTCTGAAGGCCTATGATCACAAAGTAATCGACCAGTCTGCTAAGCAGATTGTAGACACCGCTCTACGTACAGGTGCGACTATCGCTGGTCCAATCCCACTACCTACACGCAAAAGCACGTTTACAGTGGTAAAGAGCCCTCATGTCTACAAAAAAGGCCGTGAACAGTTCGAAATGCGCGTACACAAGCGCCTGATTGACGTCTTTGAGCCAACACCAAAGACAATTGATAGTCTCATGAACCTCAGTTTACCTGCAGGTTGTGATGCTGAAATTAAAATGTAGTAGTCATGGTGCAGTCACAAAAATTTACTCCCGAGTTTGCAGGAGCTCTTGGCTTTATGTCTGATCATGTCATGAACTCGCCACAGCCTTCTACAGTGCTGGCTGACGGTAAAGGTGGAGTAGCCTTCAACTCAGATAATGAGCTGATTATAATGGTAATTCATCACGAGGGCGGCAGACACAGAAAAGTAGCCGAAACTTCACGTCCAGAAACCGAGCATGAAGTTCATGCCTTAGGCTGGATAGGTATCGAAGGTGCTCGGGGCAATGTTACCTATGAACTAATTGATGATGGCAGGGTTTTGGTCTGGGAAGACTATGATGAGCCAAATATATACTTTGCCGATTCAAGTGTCCTGACCGGGATATTGCCGCTGGAATAGTGTTGAGCTTGGAAGTATGGGCTACAATTTTCCTCACATATTCCACTCTATCTTTACATTATACCACATATGTCAAGTATTTACAATGATATTTATCACACCTCTATCTGTTAACATAGTATTATGACTAAGTTTGGAGCTAGCTTTTCGGTGCCTTATGCCCAGTATTTGGGTGTAGATACTAAGAAGTGCCTCGAGGCTGCTATTACAGACCTTGGATTCAAGCGGTTTCGACTAATGAGCTACTGGAACAGGCTGGAGCCTCTGCCCGGGCAATATGACTTCCGTGAGCTGGACTGGCAAATAGATATGGCCGAAAAGCATGGAGTAGAAGTGTCGCTTTGCCTGGGACTCAGACAGCCAAGGTGGCCGGAGTCGCACTGGCCTGAATGGGCACTTCATTTGCCAGAAGACGAGCGGCAGGACAGGCTGCTTGAGTTTATTAAAGCAACGGTGCTCAGATATAAAGACAAAAAGTGCATTGAAAGCTACCAACTAGAAAATGAGGCTCTGCTCAAAAGTTTTGGCGAGAACGGTAACTTTGATAGAAATCGTTTGAGGAACGAGTTTAAGCTTGTAAAATCACTCGATAGTTCACGTCCGGTCATCATGAGTACTAGTGATTCCTGGGGAATTCCAGTCTTTGGTCCGCGGCCGGACATGTACGCCTTCTCGATTTATAGATATTTTTATGACAAAGGCAGCTACCGGCACGCATCACGACCTGCTGTATTTTATAGAGTGCGTGCTTTTTTGATACGACTACTAAAGTGGCGTAGAGTATTCATACACGAACTCCAGGCCGAACCCTGGGGTTCGCAGCCAATACCTGATATGACTCTAGACGAACAGTTTAAAAGTGTTAACTCTGCGCGAGTAAAAGAAGCTGTCGCCTATGCGCGAAAGACTGGGCTGAATCCTATAGATATATGGGGATTAGAGTGGTGGTACTGGTTGAAAATTGAGCATAATCACACTGAGATCTGGGACTACATGCGCTCTGTCTACCGCGAAAGTTAGTAAAATAGCAGTGGTTATGATTAAATAGTAGTAATGGTTAAAACAAAAACTAAAAAAATCATGTCTAAGTCTACTCGCAAAAAGACCGCTCCTAAGAGCAGAGTTAATAATAGTGGTGCTGTAGCCCAAGAAACAGATAGTGTCTACATACTCAAGCTTGTGCTTTATCTAATTCTGGGCTCCCAGTGGCTGCGTATCACCAAAGGTACTATGACTATACCTATTCCTGTAGGCTTACTCATCGGGTTACTGTTTGCCCGTACAGAGAGGTTTTCGCTTGATCGCAAGCTAGAGTACCTGATGCTACTGCTTGCCATGTTTGTTGGATTTTGGCTGCCAATCGGCCTCGAAATAGTCCTCTAAGACTCATTGTAGAATAGTCTACATATTGACAGGGGTTAACGTTTCGTGCTACTCTGTTATGGTATTTCAACAATTTGGCACTCATGAACTTGGCAATTTGAGTAGGTCTACAGAGGTAGAAACCGCTTGAAGCCAAGTATTTTAACGCAGTGTCTCTAATCATTAACAACGAGATTTGTGCCTGGATGAAGCGCAAGAAGGAAGTGAGTAACACAGCAAGCTGTACTAAAGTACGGTGCGCGAGTAACGGAACTTCTGCCGCAGCGATTCGCCAGGAAGCTTGTAAGAGTTGAGCTTTGCTCAAGTCTTAGACATGCTGGCACAAAGTTCGTTAAGGAGAACTATGAAAGCTCTAATTACAAGAAAGGTCGGCATGACAAGCCTCATCTCTGATGACGGTATTGTTACGGCTGTTACCTTGCTTTCCGCTAGTCCTTGCGTTATTACGCAAGTGAAGACCGCTGAAACCGATGGTTATCAGGCGGTCCAGCTCGGCACAGAATCTGCCAAGCACCCAAGCAAGCCTCAGACTGGTCACGCCAGCAAGGCAAAAGTTAACCCTAGCAAGATCGTACGCGAAATCCGCGTAGACGAACTTAGCGAGGAAATCCGCGTCGGCACAGAGCTAAAAGCCGACGTTTTTAGTGTCGGAGACGACGTACAAGTAACTGGAACCTCAAAGGGTAAAGGTTTTGCTGGTACGGTCAAGCGCCACAACTTCCATGTCGGTCGCAAGACTCATGGTGGTCGCAACCAACGCCGTCCTGGTTCTATCGGTTCTATGTACCCTCAGAAGATTTTCAAGGGTAAGCGCATGGCAGGACAAATGGGTGTAGACCAAGTAACTGTAAAAGGTCTGCGTATTGCTCATGTTGACGCTGAAAATAATCTGATTGCCGTGACAGGCGCCGTTCCCGGCCCACGTCGCGGTATTGTTATTTTGAAGGGAGCTAAATAATGAGTGTTCCTACTTATACTAAGACCGGCAACAAAGCTACAACCGCTGCTAAGCTGCCTAAGGAAATTTTTGCAGTTGAGAGCATCAGTCATGACCTGCTCAAGCAAGCTTATGTTGCATACCTAGCAAACGGTCGTACCAACAACGCTCGCACGCTAAAGCGTGGTGAAGTTCGCGGTGGTGGTAAGAAGCCATGGAAACAAAAGGGCACTGGTCGTGCTCGATTCGGTAGCTCACGTGTGCCTATCTGGCGCGGTGGTGGTATCACCTTTGGTCCTACTGGCGACGAAAACTACAGCCACAAGCTACCTACAGCTACTAAGCGCACAGCTATTCGCCAGGCGTTGACCGTCAAAGCTGCGCAGATCAGCGTTGTCGAAGCCTTTGAAATCAAGTCAGGCAAGACTGCAGACGCCGTCAAACTTCTAAACAAGCTGGGCGCAACTCGCAAGATTGTTGTAGTAGTAGAAGAAAAAACTAGTGAAATCGTACGAGCAACTCAGAACATCCAGGATCTAAAGATTGTCCAGGCTCGTTACCTAAATGTATTTGACATCCTAAATGCTGACACCATTATTATGACCAGCAAATCAGTCGAAATCGTTCAAGAATGGCTAGGCGCCAAGAAGGAGAGCAAATAATGAAAGATGTAATGCTCATCCCTCGCGTTAGCGAAAAGGCTTATGCTGTAAGCCAAGCCCCAGGCGTAAAGACCTACGTGTTTGTAGTACCACTAGACGCCAACAAGCACACAGTTGCTCGTGCCGTTACTGCTCAGTACGACGTAACTGTCATTGATGTACGCACCATTGTCCAAAAGGGCAAGACAAAGCAATCATACCGTAAGGGTGGTCGCCCACTAACTGGTCATCGTTCAGATATTAAGAAAGCCTACGTAACTCTAAAAGATGGTGATTCATTGCCACTGTTTGAGGACATCGCTGCCGAGGAAGCCAAAGCCGCCAAAGCAGAGGAAAAAGCCGCTAAGAAGGCCAAGAAGGAGAGCAAATAATGGCAATCAAAGCTTATAAGCCAACAACTCCTGGCCGACGTGGCATGACAAGCCAGGACTTCGAAAGTATTACTACTAAGAAGCCGCTGAAGTCACTAACTGTCATGCGCAAGCAGAATTCAGGTCGCAATAACCAGGGTCGAATCACTACCCGTCACAAGGGTGGTGGTGCTAAGCGGTTCATCCGTATCGTTAACTTCAACCTTGCCCCAGGCACAGAAGCAGTTATTGAACACATCGAATATGATCCAGGTCGTAGCGCCCGTATCGCCCGTATCAAAGACCAGAAAGAAACTTACCACTACATTATTGCTGGACAGGATTTCAAGCTTGGTCAGATTATTCGTAGCGGCGAAGACGCACCTGTAGAATCAGGCAACCGTTTGCCTCTTGCGAACATACCCTTGGGTAGCACAATCTATGCAATCGAGCTACAGCCAGGACGCGGCGCACAAGTTGTCCGCTCTGCCGGTAACTCAGCTCAGTTGATGGCAAAAGAAGGCGAATACGCTCAGGTCAAACTACCTAGTGGTGAGATTCGCAGAATTCTAGTTACCTGTATGGCAACACTTGGTGTTGTTGGTAACGCACAGCATCAGAACATCAAACTTGGTAAAGCTGGTCGTTCACGCCACAAGGGTATTCGCCCATCTGTCCGTGGTGTTGTAATGAACGCAGCTGATCACCCACACGGTGGTGGTGACGGTGGTCGTCACGGTATCGGTGGCGGTAAGAACCACGGTGCTGCTCCACGCACACCATGGGGTGTTAAGACACTTGGTTACAAGACTCGTCGTCGCAAGTCGACTAGTAAATATATTGTTAAGAGCCGTCATCAGGCGAAGAGGAAATAATCATGAGTAGATCACTAAAGAAAGGTCCATTCATTGATCCAAAGCTCGCTAAAAAGGTAGCGGCTCTTGGAAATGATGACCGTACAATTATCAAAACATGGGCACGCAGCTCTACGATTTCTCCAGAATTCGTAGGTCGCACAATAGCTGTGCACAACGGCCGAGTGCATGTTCCTGTATTTGTTACCGAAAACATGGTTGGACACAAGTTAGGTGAGTTCTCACCGACTCGCAAGTTCCGCTCTCATGGCGGTAAGTTAGCGAAGGGGAAATAGAAATGCAAACATTTCAAGCACAAAGTTCAAAGTTCAAAGTTCAAAGTGGGGCTACCTTAGTCCTTAGTCCTTCGTCCTTAGAACTTAACTACGAAGGAGTTGCATAATGCCAGTTCAAGCAATCGCTAAGTCAGTTCGTATCAGTCCTCGCAAGGTCAGCGTTGTTGCTAGCCTAGTCCGTGGTCGAACTGTTTCTGACGCTCTAACCATCCTGGCACACACGCCTCGTCGCGCGGCAACACCCGTAGCTAAGACTATCAAGAGTGCCCAGGCTAACGCTGATCATAACCACGGCTACAAGCCAGACACGCTTCGCATTGTCGAAATCAGCGTCACACCAGGCATCCGTTACAAGCGTTTCCGCCCGGTCTCACGTGGTATGGCACACCCATACCAGAAGCGAACAAGTCACATCCGAGTTGTAGTAGAGGGCGACAAGCGCCCAGAGAAAAAGGCCTCTACAGCCAAGGTGACTAGCGCCAAGAAAGAGGAGAAATAATATGGGACAAAAAGTAAACCCAATCAGCATGCGCCTGCAGGTCAACAAGGACTGGCGTAGCAAGTGGTTCGCAACCAAGAAAGATTACGCGACTTACTTGACCCAAGATTTGACTGTCCGTCGAATGATTGCTGACAAGCTTGGTTCTCGTGCTGCAATCAACAAAGTCGATATCGAACGCTCACCAAACCTAGTAACGGTTACTGTTGTGACTGCCAAGGCCGGTGTGGTTATTGGCCGTGGTGGTTCTGGTGCTCAGGAGCTAAAGTCTGCAATTGAGAAGATTTACAAAGTACCAGTACGCGTAAATATTGAAGAAATCAAAAAGGCAGAGCTGTATGCAAAACTAGTTGCAGAGAACATTGCTCATCAGATTGAACGACGTATTAACTTCCGACGCGCAATGAAATCATCAGCTGGCGCAACTATGCGTGCTGGCGCCAAGGGTATTCGTATCGAAATTGCTGGTCGTCTTAACGGTGCAGAAATGTCACGACGCGAAAAATCAGTAGAAGGTTCAGTGCCGCTACACACAATCCGTGCAGATATTGATTACGCACACGCAAAGGCTCACACCGCAACAGGTATCATTGGTATCAAGGTGTGGATCTACAAGGGAGAGGCTAACTAACATGTTGATGCCGAACCGAACTAAGTACCGCAAGGTACGAAAGGGTAAGATCCGTGGTGTTGCAACTCGCGGCAACCAGATCGCCTTCGGTACATACGCTCTACAGTCACTAGGTAATGAGCGTGTTACCAGCCGTCAAATCGAAGCTGCACGTCAGGCAATGACCCGTTATATCAAGCGTGGTGGTCAGATTTGGATCCGTATCTTCCCACACACTCCTGTGACCAAGAAACCACAGGACGTAAAGATGGGTAGCGGTAAAGGAAACCCAGAATACTTTGCAGCCAAGGTACACATTGGGACAATTATGTTTGAGATGGAAGGCGTCAGTGAAGAAGTAGCTCGTGAGGCAATGCGCCTTGCAGCTCACAAGCTTCCAGTAAAGACAAAATTCCTGGTCAAGGAGGTCAAATAATATGAAAATTACTGAAATTCGTAAACAATCTACAGCTGAACTGACAACTGCAGCCAACAACCTCCGTGAAGAGATGGTTGAGCTAAAGCGTCATTTGCGCATGGGAGAAGTACAAAACGTACGTGTCCTGCGTGAAAAGCGTAAGGATCTCGCTCGTATTTTGACCGTACTGAGCGAACAACTTACAAAGGAGAACATTTAAATGGCACGTACACTGACTGGCGTTGTGACCAGCGACAAGGCAGACAAAACGATTGTCATCTCTGTTCACACACGCAAAACACATCCTATATATAAGAAGCAATACTCTGTGACTTCTAAGTTCATCGCGCACGACGAGAAGAACGAAGCCAAGCAAGGTGACAAAGTTGTTATCGTCGAAACACGACCAATTAGCCGCCGCAAGCGCTTCACCCTACAAGAAATTATAGAAACTGCTCGTATCAAGCACAATGAAGCTGATAGCTCAGAGCTGATAGCTCAGAACAAAAAGGCCGGCAGGCCTGCAGCGGCTAAGGACTCTAAGCTAATAGCTGAGGACTCGTCTCCGAAGGAGGCCAAGTAATGATACAACAAGAAACACGCCTCCACGTTGCTGACAACAGTGGCGCAAAGGAAATCCTTTGTATTCGCGTGCTTGGTGGTACTCGCCGTCGTTATGCTCACGTTGGTGACATTATTGTCGCTACTGTTAAGCAGGCTAACCCAGGTGGTGGCGTCAAGAAGAAGACCGTCGTTCGAGCAGTTGTTGTTCGTACCAAGAACGCAATTCGCCGTGCCGATGGTTCGACAATTCGTTTTGACGACAACGCAGCTGTGATCATTGGTGACGACAAGAACCCTAAAGGTACTCGTATCTTTGGTCCTGTTCCACGCGAACTTCGTGATCAAGGTTACGCCAAAATCATCAGCCTTGCGCCGGAGGTACTATAATGAGTAAAACTATCTATAAGATTAAGCTTAAGAAGGGTGACACTGTTATTGTCCGCACTGGCAAATACAAGGGCCAGACTGGCACAGTCACAGCTACTCACCCTACCAACAACACGGTTACTGTCGAAGGAATCAACATTGTTAAGAAGCATGTTAAGCCAAATCGTCAGCACCCACAGGGTGACATTGTTGAGATTACTAAGCCAATTGATGTTAGTAAAGTGGCGATTGTCGAGCCAACTAGCAAAAAGCCAAGTAAGATTGGTTTCAAAGTTGATGCCAAGGGTGCAAAAACCCGCATGTACAAGCGTACCGGCAAGGAGATAAAGTAATGAGTTTTTCTAATGTATGCGAAAAGAGCAGCCAGAGCACGCAGATTCATTCTGCTGCCCTGCGCGATGAGAAAAACTGCAAGTTTGTCTCATACAATGATAAGGAGATTAAGTAATGGCTACCGAAACTAAAGCAAAAACTGCTAAGACTAAGGCTGTTGCTTACACTCCGCGTCTTAAGCAGCTTTACCGCGACACCTACACTAAGGAGCTCATGAAAGAACTCGAACTAAAGAACATTAATGATGTTCCTAAGATCGAGAAAATTACGCTCAACGTTGGGCTTGGCCGTGCCAAGGATGACAAAAAGCTTCTAGAAGTAGCAAGCAATACTCTCAAGAAGATTACTGGACAACAACCCGTAGAAACAGTCGCTAAGCTTTCTATCGCTAGTTTCAAACTACGTGAGGGCAACAAAATTGGTCTCAAGGTTACTCTACGTGGCGACAAAATGTACGAATTTCTAGATCGTTTTGTAAACATCGTACTACCACGACTTCGTGACTTCCACGGTGTCAAAAACACCGCTTTTGATCGCCAAGGAAACTACTCAATCGGACTTACCGAACAGTCAGTTTTCCCAGAACTTTCATTTGAAGAAACAACTACCGCACACGGTTTACAAGCCGTTATCTCAATTAAAGCCAAGGAACCAGCACATGCTCGTGCATTGCTTGTAAAATTTGGTATGCCTTTCGAAAAGGAGAAGAAATAATATGGCTAGAAAAGCAAGCGTCAACCGCGATCTAAAGCGTCAGAAAATGCACGCAAAGTACGCTGCCAAGCGCGCTGAGCTAAAAGAGCTTGGCGATTACGAGGGACTTGCAAAGCTTCCTCGCAACAGTAGCCCAACTCGTCTTAAGAATCGTTGCAGCGAAACTGGTCGGCCACGCGCTTACATGCGTCAGTTTGGTCTGAGTCGTATTTCATTCCGAGAACATGCAACCAAGGGCGAAATCCCTGGTGTAACGAAAGCGAGCTGGTAAACACCATGAGTAGAACATCTACCGATCCAATTGCAGACATGCTTACCCGAATCAGGAACGCCATTGCCGTTCACAAGACAGAGGTAACAATGCCGCATTCAAATATCAAAGAAGAAGTCGCTAAGATTCTTCGTGATAGCAGCTTTGTACAAAGCGTCAGCGTCGAAGGTGACAAGCCAGGTTTCAAACAACTTCATGTTGTACTGAACGGTGAAGGCACTAACTCACGTATCACTGAGATTGCTCGTCTGAGCACTCCAGGTCGTCGTATGTACTCAACTGCTGCAGAAATCCCAACCGTCAAGCGCGGTCGTGGTATCGTCGTAATTTCAACCTCCAAAGGTATCATGACTGGCGATCAAGCCAAGTCCAAGTCTTTGGGCGGCGAATTAATTTGTAAAGTTTACTAATAAGGAATACATAACATGAGTCGTATAGGAAAACTGCCCATAGCAATCCCATCCGGTGTGACAATCACTGTCGACCCTGAGCGTATTACCGTAGTTGGTCCTAAGGGTACCCTTAGCCAAGCACAGCTCGAAGGAGTTACGGTGAATATTAACGACGGCGAGCTGACAGTCACGCGTATTAATGATGAGCCAAAGAATCGTGCCAAGCACGGTTTGATGCGCACACTTATCAACAACATGGTTGTCGGTGTATCAACTGGCTTCAGCAAACAACTCGAAGTCAACGGTGTTGGTTACCGCGTCGCTCTAGCTGGCAACGGTCTAAAACTAAACCTAGGTTATTCACACGATGTTAACTTTGCGCTGCCTAAAGGCATCACCGCAACAGTCGAGCAGAATGTAATCACTGTACAAGGCATCGACAAGCAGATGGTGGGACAAGTCGCTGCTGATATTCGTAAGCTCCGCAAGCCTGAACCTTACAAGGGTAAAGGTATCAAGTACGTAGGTGAAAGAATCCTACGCAAGAGCGGTAAGTCAGGGAAAGAGAAATAATCATGAATAGACTTAAGAAAAAACTACACAACCTCCAGCTGCGCAAAAACCGTGTCCGCTCTACTGTTAGCGGCACAACTGAGCGCCCTCGACTCTCTGCTCGAATCAGCAACTTGCATGTTAGTGCTCAGATTATTGATGATTCAACCCACAAGACAATAGCTTCAGTCACCACTGTTGGTCAAAAGAATTTGACTGGCACAATGACCGATAAGGCTACTTGGGTTGGTACTGAGATTGCCAAAAAGGCAAAGACTAAGAAAGTTAAAACAATTGTATTTGATCGTGGTGGCCGTAAATATCATGGTCGCGTTAAGGCACTAGCAGACGCTGCTCGTGCAGGAGGACTGGAGTTCTAATATGGCAGAAGCACAAACCCGTACTGGTCAATCAGGTCGTCCACAGCGAGGACGTCGCCCCGAACAGTCACCAGAAGAAAAGCAATTCGATGAACGCGTTATCAACATCAACCGTGTTGCTCGTGTCGTAAAAGGTGGTCGACGCTTTAGATTCCAGGCACTTGTTGTCGTAGGTGATCGCAAGAATCGTGTTGGCGTAGGTGTTAGCAAGGGTGCAGATGTTACCGCGGCTGTCACCAAAGCAACCGATATCGCTAAGAAAAACATGATCAAGGTAGAGCTTTACAAGGGCACACTACCTCATGAATCAGAAGCCAAAGTTGGTGGTGCGCAGATTCTTATTAAGCCAGCAAGTGCTGGTACTGGTCTTATTGCTGGTGGCGTTGTTCGAACCGTTCTAGAGGTCGCTGGTGTACACAACGTACTCAGCAAATCACTTGGTTCAAGTAACAAAATCAACACTGCTTACGCAACCATTAAGGCGTTAGAAGAATTAACTCCAAAGTCTCGTTGGGTCACTACCAAGACTACAGAAGCCAAGAAACCAAAGGCCGAGAAAAAGGAGGCTAAGTAATGAAAGTTCACGAACTCAAGGCCAACACTCAAAAAAAAGCTAACCGCGTAGGTCGCGGTATCGCAGCTGGCCAGGGTAAGACCGCTGGACGCGGTACCAAGGGCCAGGGCTCGCGCGCTGGTAAGGGGCGTCGTCCTGGTTTTGAAGGCGGCCAGAACCCACTAATGCAACGTTTACCAAAACTTCGCGGTTTCCGCAGTTTCAAGACTGCTGCCGAGAATGTTTACACTGGCAAACTAGCCGAGGTTAAGGGTACCGTCGACAACTTCAGTATCTACGAAGCTGGACTTGTTTCAAGCCCATATGTCCGCGTAAAGCTAGTTGTACGTGGTGAAGAAATCACCAAGAAACAGACTGTCAAGTTGCAGGCTGCAAGTGCATCAGCAATCGCACAGATCCAGAAGGCTGGTGGTAGTTTCGAAGCTGTACCTCAGGTAAAGCGTGAATCTAGCAAGCCTAAAAAAGACTAAGTAATTAGTTTTACAACAAAGATTTTTAGACATTTGGGTAGCGATAAGCTTAAATAAATACTGAGATTGTGAGGGTTACTAATACATGAACTGGAAAATCATTGGCTCGTCCTTAAAAAACGCAGATATGCGTAATCGTATTCTTGCCGTACTTGGCATGCTACTTGTCTTCCGCATCATGGCTCACATTCCGATTCCTCTGAGCGACCCACAGACCCTCAAAGACGTATTAGAAAACGCCTTTAATGCCTCCCAATCATCTCAGCTCGTTAGTTTTATTAATGTGCTATCTGGTGGTGCGCTGGCAAACTTCTCAATCATGCTGGTTGGTATGGGACCATACATTAACGCCAGTATCATTATGCAGCTACTGACTCGAGCAATTCCAAAGCTCGAAGCTCTCAACAAAGAAGGCGAATACGGTCGCAAGAAGATAAACCAGTACACCCGCATGCTGACATTGCCACTGGCAATCATTCAGTCTGTCGGTATGATCTTCCTCGTCAAGCAAGTTGCTAGTAGCTTCTCTGGTCTTGGTGATATTACCGCCGGGGCAACTATCATGCAGTGGGTACTAATGGTAACATCGCTGACCACAGGTGCCATGATTCTGATGTGGCTTGGTGAGCTTATCACCGAAAAGGGCGTCGGAAACGGTATCAGCCTGATTATTACCATCGGTATTGTTAGTAGTTTACCATCAACTATTGCTGATATTTTCCGAGCTGTCTACGACCCAGAAAGCCCATGGCGTGTACTGGGTATAGATATGCCATTTAACCAGACTGCGTTTTATTACGCACTTGGAATTGGATCGATAGTACTGATAACGACTTGGCTGGTGGTGAAAATCAATGAAGCCCAACGGCAAGTTGTAATTAATTACGCCAAACGTGTCCAAGGTAGCCGTGCATACGGCGGCGTCACAACTATATTGCCGATCAAACTTATTACCGCTGGTGTGATCCCAATTATCTTCGCTGTGGCGTTCCTGAGTATTCCTAGCTACGCCGGACAAGTTATGTCGGCATCTGACAGTATTCGTCTGCAAGAATGGGGAGCACAGCTAACCGCTTGGTTCCAAAACCCTAGCGCTCAGACGTTTGCAGTTGGTGGCTGGCAGCCATTCATCTACCCGGCCGTTTACTTCATACTGATCGTGATGTTTACTTATTTCTACACTGGCATTACGTTCAATAGTAAAGAAATCGCCGAGAACCTACAGAAACAAGGTGGTTTCATTACTGGGGTGCGCGCTGGTAAGCAAACAGAGATTTACCTCAGCAAGATTGTAAGTAGACTGACGCTATTTGGCTCAATCGCTCTAGGGTTACTTGCATTGACCCCTATCGCTGGACAGGTGTTCCTACGTACCGATATCGCAATTGGCGGTACCAGTGTACTCATCCTGGTGTCAGTTGCGCTTGAGACGCTACGTGCGGTCGAATCTAGGGCTCTAATGGTCACATACGACCAATACAGCGATCCGAGCTTCTTTGGCGGTGATGAGGCCGGAGATGACCCTAAATCCAAGAAAAACTTACGCTCTCGTTTGCGACTAAAAAGGCCAAACCGCTCAACAGGGAAGCAAAAGTCCGAAAACACTTTACAAACCGTTGTAGGTTCTGCTATAATTAGTAACTGATTTATGGTCAAGAGCAAGGAAGTCATCGAGCTATCTGGGACGATCGTCGAAACATTGCCCGGAACACAGTTCCGAGTCGAACTTGAGAACGGCCATCAAATTATTGCCCACGTGGCCGGTAAGATGCGAAAGCACTTTATCAGAATCGTGCCTGGGGACAGCGTTACAGTAGAATTAACGCCTTACGACCTTACTAAAGGCCGTATAACCTACCGTAAATCGTAGACCTCGTACTTTGCACATTTCTTGCAGAAACCTGCGTCGAATTCAGAAGTAGTACTAAAATACAACTTACCGAATTGTGCTCGACTTCTGCTTCGAACTGAACAAAGTACGCGGCCTACGACCGCCAAAGAAGCGGGCCTTTACAAGATAATATATAGAATACTTTTATCAGTAGAAGATATGTTTTCTTGCGAAGCGTTCCGCTCCTTTAATTCAATATTAAGCAGTGAGTCAATCTCATGAAAGGAGACTGATCCGCATGAAAGTGCGTGCAAGTGTAAAAAAGATTAGCCCCGACGACAAGATTGTTCGTCGTAAGGGTCGTCTTTATGTTATTAACAAACTTAAGCCAAAGCATAAGCAAAGGCAGGGGTAATGATGCTTCGTTTTACTCAGCATCAGCTATTAGCCAATAGCTATGAGCTAGTAGCTGCAAGCGACCACAGGGAGATTGCATAATGGCTAGAATCGCAGGGATAACAATCCCATCCGAAAAGCAGATTGGCATCGCACTTACCTATGTCTATGGTATTGGGCCAAAGTTTTCGTCAGATATTCTGGCAAAAGCCAAGGTAGATGCAACTGTTCGTGTTAAGAACCTCACTGATGATGAGCTAACACGAATCAGTGACGTTGTTTCAGCCGACTACATCGTAGAAGGCGAATTGCAGCGTGTTGTAACCGCAAACATCAAGCGACTAAAAGACGTAAAGGCTTATCGTGGTCTGCGCCACAATGCAAACCTGCCTTCACGAGGACAACGCACGCGTACCAACGCTCGCACCCGTCGCGGCAAAAAAGTAACTGTCGGTGGTACGGCTAAGAAAGTAGCGTCTAAGACCTAAGGATTATTATGGCTGAAAATACTACAACCACACCAGTTGCTAAGAAAAAGAAATCCAAGAAGAGCGTGCCTTACGGACAGGTTCATATCTCGGCAACTTTCAACAATACTATAATTACCGTAACAGATCAAAATGGCGGCGCACTGACTAACTCTAGCGCTGGCGCTTGTGGCTTCCGCGGTTCTAAAAAAGGTACCGCTTACGCTGCTCAGATCGCTGCCGAAAAGGCTCTAACCGAGGCCAAACAGCTTCACGGTATGACAAAAGCCGATGTCTACGTAAAAGGTATCGGCATGGGTCGCGACGCAGCAATACGCTCACTAACCGGTGCAAACATTGCGCTCGAAACCATTTACGACGTAACAGGCGTGCCACATGGTGGTGTTCGTCCAAAGAAAGCACGTAGGAACTAAACTATGAGCAAAGTATCTATTGTTAAGCAATCACGCCGCGAAGGCTACGCATTGCACCCAAAGGCCCACAAGGCTCTTGTAAAACGCACAGCATTGCCCGGCAAACAACCTGGCTACTCTAGCCGCAACAAGCCAAGCCAGTATTCACTGCAACTTCGTGAGAAGCAAAAGGTTAAGCGCCTATATGGTCTTCTAGAACGACAGTTCTCGAACCTAATGACAGAAGCCAACCGCAGCAGCGGCCAATCAGGCGAAGTACTACTCAAGTTCCTAGAACTTCGACTAGACAACGCTATCTACCGCGCAGGATTCGCAAACTCACGTCCAGCTGCTCGTCAGCTAGTGACACACGGACATTTCATGCTAAACGGCCGACGTGTTGATATTCCATCAATCCGCCTCAAACAAGGCGATGTCATAACACTACGTGAACACTCTGTTAAGAACAGCTACTTTCAGAATCTTGATGAGCTGAGCCCTGCAAATGAAACTAGTTTTTCTTGGATGAAGGTAGACCGCAAAAAGCGTGCTATTACAGTCACCGGCGAACCAACCCGAGAAGAATCAGAACCAGAAATCAATGAACAACTAATCGTAGAATACTACTCACGGTAGGGAGGCGAGAATAAATACTATGTCTAAGCAAATTCACACACCAACACTCAGCAACATCGACGAGCACAGCGCTACAAGCAACACCTTCGTCGTTGAGCCACTACACACCGGCTACGGTATGACACTCGGTAACTCAATCCGCCGCGTGCTACTTTCTAGTATTGGTGGTGCAGCTATCACTTCATTCAAGATCGAAGGTGCTACGCACGAGTTCACCACAGTTAACGGCGTCAAAGAAGACGTTGTAGACATCATGCAACACATCAAAGGTATCCGATTTCGTGTCTACTCTACAGAGCCACAAACTCTTCGTATTGTTAAAAAGGGCAAGGGGACAGTTACAGCCAAAGATATCGAGACCAATGCCGATGTCGAAATCGTAAACCCAAGTCATGTCATCGCAACAATCGACGACGACAAAGCAACATTCATCGCTGACATCGTAGTAGAGACTGGCCGTGGTTACCGCACTATCGACGAAAGCGCAGCCAAGAAGCCAAGCGACATGATTGCCGTAGACGCTATCTTCAGCCCAGTCCTGCGTGTACGTTACAAAGTAGAAAGCACTCGTGTCGGTCAAATGACTGATCTCGACAAGCTAATCATCACTGTTGATACAGATGGTTCTATCACTCCACGTGACGCCTTCGAGGAAGCTAACGCTATTCTCATCAACCAATACACTGCACTGGCCGGCCAGACCCGCGTTGAAGCCCCAGCACCACTTGTAGACATTGTTGCAGATAGCGATTCAGAAGACGAAGCACCAGCTCTAATGACACCTATTGAAGACCTTAACCTCAGTGCCCGTACTAGCAACGCTTTGATCAACAACGAAATCCACACTCTGAAAGACTTGTTCTCACTCAGTGATGCAGAACTTCGCGACCTCAAAGGCTTTGGTAGCAAAGCTCTTGATGAAGTCAAAGAAAAAATGGCGGAACTGGAACTTTAGAAATGCACAGACACGGATACAAAGGCCGCAAATTCGGCCGCGAACGAGATCAGCGCGAAGCCCTCATCAAGGGTCTAGCTGAATCGCTGATCATTCACGAAAGCATCGAGACAACCTTGCCAAAGGCAAAGGATCTCGTGCCTTACGTAGAAAAACTCATCACCAAAGCAAAGAAGGGTGATCTTCACAACCGCCGCCAGGTAGTTCAGGGACTTGATACTGTATCAAGCGCTCATAAGCTAGTCGACGACATTGCACCAAAGCTTACTGGCCGCGTCAGCGGACACCTTCGTATCGAGCGCACTACAATGCGCCGTGGCGATAACGCCCAGATGGCACGCGTCAGCTTTGTAGATGACCTCAAGCAGGCTCCAGTAGCTAAAGCTGCAAAACCAGCAGCCAAGAGAACACCGGCCAAGACAGCCGCAAAAAAGGAGGCTAAGTAATGAACGCCAAAACTTATTCAGCCAAGCCGAGCGATGTAACCCGTAAGTGGTATGTATTAGACGCCTCAGAAGCCCCAATGGGCCGCGTGGCAACTCGTGCAGCCACTCTACTTACAGGCAAAGAAAAGCCGATGTTTACTCGTCACATCGATTGTGGTGATTTTGTAATCATCATCAATGCAGCTGATACAGTCGTAACCGGCAAGAAGGCAACTGACAAGATGTACTACCGTCACAGTGGTTTCCCAGGTGGACTTACCGAGCTGACTTTTGACGAAGTTATGGCCAAGGATCCAACAAAGGCAATGACCCTAGCAATCCGCGGTATGTTGCCTGTCAACAAACTTCGTGACGATCGTCTCAAGCGCCTCAAGGTTTATGCAGGTGCAGAGCACAATCACGCCGCACAGAAGCCAGAAACAATTTCAGTCAAGCAAAGTCCAGTAGTGAAGAAGCCTTCTACTGCTGGGAAAGAAGGTAAATAATCATGGCCAAAGATACATATTTCTACGCACTTGGTCGCCGCAAGAGCGCCACAGCCCGCGTCCGCCTGCAATCCGCCAAAGGCGGAGGCAAAGGCAATATTGTCATTAATGGCAAGCCAGCTGTCGAATACCTTGCTGGTAGCGAATATCTTCTAACAGAACTCAAGAAACCATTTGCAGTCATCGAAAAAGACACATTTGATGTTTCAGTAGTCGTGACTGGTGGTGGTATCACGGGTCAAGTAGATGCAATCTCTTTGGGTATGTCTAAGGCACTTGCTGCTATGAACGAAGACCTCAAAGGTACGCTCAAGCGCGCAGATTTACTCTCACGCGACCCTCGCGAGAAAGAACGCAAGAAGTTCGGACTCAAGAAGGCTCGTAAGCAGCGACAGTTTACAAAGCGTTAATCCGCTTTACCAAACAAAAAAGACCTCGTTTTGGGGTCTTTTTTGTTATTTCGAAATAATTATTTATATAAGCTATACTAGAAATCAGATTAGGAGGAGGTCGCAATGATTATAGGAACAGAGAGCCGGTTAGTTGATGAACTGGATGGTAGGGCTTTCAATTTAGATATATCTACAGAGGTTACCGTGCTAAACGAAACTGCTTTTATAGCACGGTATGCTGGAATTCTGGGCATGGGAGATTACGTAATGATTGGCAGTACGGGTAGTCGTGTCAATGATCAATATGTTGATATAAAGCTTGCATGGACAGTAGATCCCGTAGATCGAAGAAAGTGTATGACTGAGTTCGCACAAAAAGTAAACACCGAAGCAGCGGATCAAATGACCATAAGGATGGGGCCGATACGAGAACCAATGTCGGCTAAAGAAGTACAGGCAGTTACTGATGTAATGATTGAATCGAGAGAAAAGAACAAGCAGTATAATCAGCTCAGCTGTTGGCAAAAGATAGGGCAAAACATACGACTTATGGCTGGCAGAGATACGTTAGTAACGCCAGTGGCGCCTCGTGAGTTTCACAATATACCAGATATTATAGTTGTAAACAGATTCAGGTACATGGCCGAGGAAATCATCGTAAACCCCGAGTCAGAAGCCCGCTTCCATGAGAGCCGGCAATCCTAATATAGACAATTGTTATTATTTATGTTAGAATATGTACATGAATGTGTACCACTATACTTCATTTGGAGACTGGAGACAGGTCAAGACTGGTTCCTGGATGTCAGGCGACATACCAGGTCTA
This sequence comes from uncultured Candidatus Saccharibacteria bacterium, assembly GCA_964644965.1. Taxonomy (GTDB): domain Bacteria; phylum Patescibacteriota; class Saccharimonadia; order Saccharimonadales; family JACDBH01; genus CAZXYN01. The sequence continues at coordinate 153,999 of CAZXYN010000001.1, forward strand.
GCAAACAGTCGTCGTGTATGCAAGAACCTGCATAGTGAAGAAGGCGCTACAGACGGCGCCGTATTTGGTTTGCTCGAGCCCGAGCCCAAAGCTTGGACAGAGAACACCGACTTCCCACTCGCGTGGCAATATCTAGTAAGACACGTCGGTGGTCTATTGGTTAGTTACGAACCTACTGATGAAATCGTAGAAAAATCTCATATCATCGATTGGTCTCATATGGAGCGTTTTCATGGTGGACATAAAGATGATCTGGGTAAGCCTGAAGACCCGAATGATTCTAGAATAGAAGCAGAACGTTCGTATTGGGGTAGTCGTGTGCCGCTTAGCGATTATATAGATAACCCAAATGTTGTAGATTCATTTGCACTGCCAGAAGTTATCTCACAGTGCATCATACCTTATGATTTGATACAAATAGAAAAGGTGCAGCCAATGGTACCAAGCACAAGCCCTTTTCAGAATGACAGCATACGTCTTGGAATTACCGCTAACCCAGAGTTAGAGTTCCTGTCTTCGCTTATCCCAGAATCCGTCTAGTGTAGAATAGGTTTATATAAACCTGGTAAGATGAATGCAAAACAAATGGGTGGTTGGAGGTTTTATGCCGGAGACTTATAGCAAATCACCTATGGATGAGGCTTTTGAGGCTGCAGAGCTTTGCCAGCGAGCAGAGCAGTGCAGAATGGCTCGCATTGGTTTAGCATTATTTTCCATGCAGATTAGCCAGCGAGTTATTGCTGGGCTAGAAAGTGGCCCACATACTCCATACGAATACCCAGAAGAACCATGCCCAAACCAGAATCAACTCTTCTGCCAAGACCGCCTCGAACAATCAGGGTAATCTTGTAGTTTATATAAATGTTTATATAAATTTGTTAAGATTATAGTAACAATTTAGTTGGAGACGTATGGCATACTTTAATTTTGTATCTGATAGTGACCTAGTAGCGGCTGTTAAGACTGTACTAGATGCCGCAACAAAGGCAAGTGACAAGGCAGAAAAGGAATTCGAGAAGAATGTCCTCGATCCATTTGCCGCACTATTTTCAATAACATTCAATCAAATTGACCTGAACGACTGGAACGAGCTTGAAGCAGAGAGACAAGCTCAAAAATCCATCCAAAATACTATCGGGGAGTTTCATCAACATTTACTAGGTAGTTTTAATGGGTGGGATGATCCTGGTAAGGGCGGTAGCGTAGATTTAGTAAATAGAGAAAAGAAGATTATTGCTGAAGTTAAAAACAAGCATAATACCATGAATTCTAGTGCAGCAAACGATACCTACGGCAAGCTAGCCAACCATCTTAAATTTGATAGAAAAGGCTACACCGCATACTTAGTCCAAGTTGTTCCTAAGAAAGCAGAAAACTATAACAAACCTTGGTCGCCTAATCAAAGAACTTTAGCGATTAGGGATGATATACGTGTCATTGACGGAGAGTCGTTTTATGATCTTGCATCCGGAGAAGAAGATACACTAAAAAGAATATTTGATGTACTTCCAAAAATTATCTTAGATATTACTGGCAAAGAACCGGTGTCAGAAAAGACAATCCAGGGGTGCAAGGAATTATTCAAAAGAGTTTATAAGTAACCCTTGCATTATGCAATGGTTACTGTAATACTCTAACCATGAGCAATTTATTAGGGGTGTCCGAAGCAGCAGAAAGAATTGGGGTTTCAGTCGACACTATTCGACGCTGGGAAAAGAAAGGCCTGATTAAGTCGCGTCGTGATGGACATAATTACCGGGTATTTAGCCTGGATGAAATTAAGAGATTGCATAGCAAGATTAACGGCAACAGTACGTTTAAAAGCAGGTTTAAGGTACTAAAAAAGCAGAAGGGTACTAACTATACTGCTATTGATTTATTCGCTGGTGCGGGCGGCACAGCACTTGGCTTGGAAAACGCAGGTTTCAGGCATGCCCTATTAAACGAATTTGATAAACATGCAGCAGCAACACTTAAACTCAATCGTCCTGACTGGAATATCAACGACGGTGATATTCATAATGTTGATTTTAGACAATTCAGAGGCAAAGTTGATTTAATTGAGGGTGGCTTCCCGTGTCAAGCGTTTAGCTATGCTGGAAAGCGTTTAGGTTTCGACGATACAAGGGGAACATTGTTTCATGAGTTTGCCCGAGCAGTGAAGGAAGTTCAGCCAAAAATAGCTATTGGTGAAAACGTTCGTGGACTACTAACCCACGATGAAGGGCGAACATTAAAGACTATGGTCAAAGTTCTCCAAGACCTAGGATATAACGTAGCGTATAAAATTCTGCGATCACAATATCTTGATGTTCCTCAGAAACGAGAACGTTTGATAATAATGGGTGTACGAAAAGACATAGCAGACATGGTGGTCTTTCCTCGCGAGAAAGATTACACCATTAGTTTGCGAGAGGCCATTGGTGATAATCCTTTGAGCGATGGTCAAAAATACTCAGAATCAAAACACAAAATAATGAAGCGCGTACCAGCAGGCGGTTACTGGAGGGATCTACCTGACGAATTACAGCGCGAGTACATGAAAGCAAGCTATTTTCACACTGGTGGCAAAACAGGGATGGCACGACGTCTCTCGTGGGATGAGCCTAGCCTCACACTGACATGTAACCCTGCGCAGAAGCAGACAGAGCGCTGCCATCCAGTCGAAACAAGACCTCTGAACGTTCGTGAGTATGCAAGGGTTCAAACGTTTCCTGATACTTGGAATTTCTCAGGCTCAGTATCTCAACAATACAAGCAGATAGGCAATGCTGTACCAGTCAATCTTGGATACTATATGGGACGATCAGCGATTCATGTTCTCGACGGTACAATATCTGATGATTTTGAGTATGTTTCCCCTATTGAAGAAACAGAGCTAAAGAATATTCCTGATATTACTTTGGAGCCTGTGACGCTGCCGCTATTTAGTTAAGCTGCTTTTGCAGGTGCTAGAATGGGTTTATATAAACGTTTATATAAACTGGAGGGTGTATGGGCGACAAGGCTACAGGTAAGGAAGATATTCGAAAGCTTCAGAAGACTGGTAATGAATCAGCTAGCTACATGGTGACGATTCCAAAGGAATATATCAAAAAGCTTGGCTGGAAAGAACATCAAAAAGTGGTTCTAACCCTAAAGGGAGAAGAAATCCGCATCACCGACTGGAAACCGTAAATCTCAAATTGAAATAATACGACTAAATTGCAAACTCTCCAAAATACATCGTATACTTTAGTGCAAATGCTTACTAATGCAAAAAGATCTATTCTTAATCACAAAATATTACTCTTGGGAATAATATTTTGTTTGTTGTTGATTTGGGTGTATTCCCCTGTGCTACTAGCTAATGTGGTGCATAATGCTATAGAAGCAGAAGATGGCAGTCGTGACGGATCTGTAGAGCTCGCAACAGATAGTCTCGCCACCAAAGGAAAATATGTCGTATACGGTAATACTGAACCAGAACCACCCGATGTAGCCTACGGCCCACGCTACGCAACCACTTCTACACGAACAGGAGAACAAATTGCCGTGACGCCTGGCACCTACGACCGTGTGTTGTTCGACGGTATGGTAAGCATTACACAAGCGGGCAACTACACTTTCCGCGACTGTGTTATTCGCAGTAGTAGCTGGGGAGTGTTCCATGTCTCTAATGGAAGTGCAAACATTACTATGGAACATTGTCGTCTAGAGCGAAAATCCCCTGCACCTGCGAGTGGGTCATCTGGTTCAGGCGTCATCCATGGTACCTACACAGGTACATTTAGATACAACGATATATCGGGCATGGGTGACGGTGTCCAGATGAGCGGCGACAATATATTATTTGAACATAACTGGATCCATAACCTTGCATACGTTTACTGGGGCAGCAACCCTGCTGACTGCGGTACTGCTACGCACAATGACGGCATACAGCTCTACGGTTCAGCTCAGAATGTACGAATTCTACACAACCTGATCGAGCCACCATCTGCAGTCGAGAGCCCTTGCTCCAACTCAGCCATATTTGCACAAGGTGCAGGCCAATCTGGAGAAATACGAAATAATATCTTACGGCACGGCGGCTATACTCTATATATAGAGCATGGTACTTATGCAATCACAGGTAACAAAATAACTCCTGGAAAATGGGGAACGCATCGCATACTTTCGGGAGTAACTGTTACCGAGTGGAACAGCAACACTAACGAGTCAAGCGGCGCAACTTTAAGTCGTTAGTTGTAGAAATACTAAGTTTGCTATACTTAAGCGTAATGAAGCTTTCCTTTATAAGACAAGAAGATTATTGGATCTATCCACTGAGTGTTATTGGTGTGGTTTTCACCGGATTTATGCTCTACGCTGGCGCTTTTCGCTTAAGACTCGTAACCGGACTGGTCGGATTTAGCATTTTCTTTTTCCTGACATACATTATTCGCAAAAACTACAGCAAGCAGCGAGCCGCTGGTTATTTGCTAGCTTATCTGATTGCTTCTATCATCTTTGCCCTAGTAGCCTATTTCTTGACAAACTAGTAAGGGCGAGTATATTTATGAACGTAATGCAAATAATCACACAAGCCTTCTATTTTTGGTTTATGGACGCTAGATTGGCGGCTTGTTCTGTGCGTTTGTAGATAATCTCGAACATACGAAATAGGTCGCCAAATCGGCGGCTTTTTTATTTAACAGGGAGAAAAACGTATGTTAAGCGAGCACGACGCAAGAAAAATCATAATAAATAATGGGGTGAGTATCGGTACGGATGATCCACGTTCAAGCGTAGAGATAGCTCTCACAATCATGGAAACTGGATCGCCATGTATCAGCGAAAGAGCGATTGGATCAGCTGCAGTAAGGGCACAAGTACTTCATGAGCAAGCAATGAAGGTACCAAAAGAAGCAGTACAAGATGCAATCATATACTTTTCTGGTGAATAAATACGCTATAATAATATGCATATGAGTAAAGAGGTGATTCTAACTGGTATTCGCGCCAATAACGATTTGACGCTGGGCAACTATTTTGGTGCGATTTTGCCAATAATTGATATGGCGCGTACCCAGGCTGACAAATATCAAATCAACCTGTTTGTGCCAGACCTGCATAGTTTCACAACCCCGACTGATCTGAGCACCCTAAACCCTGCCATCTGGCATAACCTACGTGTATTTGCAGCCGCAGGACTGCCGCTAGATAAGCCAGACATTCACATCTACCGCCAGAGCTATATACCAGCTCATAGCGAGCTGACCTGGATTCTGGATTGCTTTACCGGCTTTGGTGAAATGGGCCGCATGACACAGTTCAAGGATAAGTCTGCAAAACTTAGCGACGACCGTATTAGTATGGGACTATTCAATTACCCAGTGCTAATGGCGGCTGATATTTTGCTCTACGGCGCCACCTACGTGCCAGTAGGCGATGACCAAAGTCAACACCTAGAATTTACCCGTGATATCGCTATCAGAATGAACGCACTCGCTAGTAAATACGACCACGAAAGTTTGTTCGTGGTGCCTAAGGACGTAAAGTCTCAGCACCAGTTCTTTGGCAAGGATCAGGGTCTACGCATCAAAGATTTGCAAGATCCAACCAAAAAGATGAGCAAATCTGACGATAGCGGCAAAGGCGTAATATTCCTTGGCGATAGTCCTGAGGAAGCTGCGAAAAAGATCATGTCTGCGGCTACTGACTCAGTAGGCTCAATCCATTTTGATTGGGATAAACAACCTGGTATTAGCAACTTGCTACAAATCCTTGCCTTACTCACCCAATCGTCTCAGGAAGACATTAATAAAGCCTGGGAAGGTCAATCTAGCTATGGCGAGCTTAAGAACGCTGTTGCCGAAGCCGTCAAATCATTCCTAACTCAGTTGCAGGAAAAACTACAGTATGTAGACGACGCAGCTATCAACGACAAACTAACCAGCTCAGAAATCGCCATGGGAACCGTTGCCAATCAAACCCTGTACAAAGTACAGCAGGTAGTTGGCCTACGCTAGAACTATGTTCACGATTCACATCAAAGACGATTTCGTAGGCAAGCGCACCGACAAGCTGATGGCCGAACAGTTGCCACAGTTTCCGCGCGCTGCATTAGCTAAGTTATTCGACATGGAGCTAGTTTGGCTCAACGGAGAAGCAACAAAACCCGGCTACAAACTACGCAGTGGCGACAAATTGTCTGTAGACTTATCACCACTGGACGTCAAAATTGCCGATATTGAGCTACCTATTATTTTTGAGGATGAGAACGTGCTGGTGGTAGACAAACCTGCCGGTGTAATCAGCCACGCTCGCGGGCGATACTTTGACGAACCGTCAGTGGCATCATTCGTTAGGCAAAAAACAGGGCAGAAGGGTGAACGTAGCGGTATTGTTCACAGACTCGACAGAGCCACTAGTGGTGTTATGATTTGCGCCAAAAATCAAGAGACATTAAGTTTCTTACAAAAACAGTTCTCGCTTCGTAAGGTGAAGAAAACCTACATCGCCGTAGTAGAAGGCAGTATGCCCACCGAAGACGGGCTTATAGACATGCCTATCGGTAGAAATCTAAAAGTGCCAGCTACTTTTATGGTTACAGACACCGGTAAGTCAGCCCAAACTCGCTACAAAACATTAGAAAAAACCGGTAAATACAGCCTACTAGAACTCAGCCCAGAAACTGGTCGGACTCACCAACTGCGCGTACACCTAAGAGAATTGAAACATCCGATAATTGGCGATGCTCTCTATAGCGGCATAGAAGCCGAGCGCATGCTGCTGCACGCTGCCAGCCTAGAAATTACTCTACCAGGCGGTGAACGGAAAGTGTTTACAGCTGGCTTGCCAGAAATATTTCAGCAAACAGTTTCATCATGAAAAACATACTCCTGCACCAAAAAACCAGAGCAACTATTGATAGGGTCGTAGAGCGCACTCCCCATGCTTTGTTGCTATGTGGCAAGCCAGGTAGCGGCAAGACATATCTGGCAGAACAACTGGCTGCCACAATTCTAGAAATTGAGCCCGACAAGCTGTCATCATACCCTTATGTACAAATAATTGACCCTGATGAGCTAACTATTACTATCGAAAATATTCGCTCCCTCCAGCAATTCCTAAAACTACGCGTACCAGAAAAGAATAAGCGATCGGTCAATAGAATCATTATTATAGTTGGTGCCGACCGCATGCGCACCGAAGCCCAAAACGCACTACTAAAAACTGTAGAGGAGCCGCCAGCTGGCACTGTATTAATCTTGACTTCGGATCATCCAGAGAAATTACTCGACACCATACAATCCAGGGTTCAGGCTGTTCAAGTGCTACCAGTCGGCTCAGAGGAAGCCAAGAACTATTTCAACAGTGCCAATGACTCTGAGTTCGCTAGGTCTTATGCACTGTCGCAAGGCCAAGCAGGACTACTGTTTGCACTGCTTGAGACCAAAGAACACGCCATGCTTGCGGATGTAGACCAAGCTAAGAGATTGCTCGCTAGTACAATTGCCGAACGGCTAGTACAAGTGAACGATCTTGCCAAAGACAAGCAGGCGGTAGCCAGGTTACTTGACGCATTGCTTCGGATTTCGCATGCAGGATTATTCTCAGCCAGCAGTAAACAGTCTGGGACTTCGGTAGAGCAGTGGCACAAGAAACAAATACAGATACTTGAGGCAATCGAACTACTGCAAAAAAACGCCAACATAAAGCTTATACTTGATAACTTGTTTTTAAACATTTAATGCTATAATCTTTACTATCTATGTTGTCTTTAGTTTTGGTGCTCGCATTTGGCATACTTGCGTATCGTAGTACGAATATTCGAGATACCGAATTATCTGAAGCCGCCCAGCGTATCAGTGATCGTATGAGCAAGCTCTGGGATATTGCCCAGACAGGCATGCGTGAAAACCGCTTCTTAAGAGCCGAAAAGGCACTTTTAACAATTCTAAAGCTCGATCAGAAAAACGCTGCTGCTTATAACCGGCTTGGCATCCTCTACGCCAAGCAAAAGGAATACAAAGACGCGATTGATTGTTTTGAGATTGCAAGTTCTATAGACCCAAGTGCTTCATCACTGCATAACCTAGGGCTAATTTATTACGAGACAGAAAACTACGAGAAGGCTGGCATGGCCTTCGAACAAGCCCTTCGTTTAGAAGATGACCTAGCTGCACGTCACATAGCCTATGCCAAGGTTCAAGAGAAGCTAGGCAACGAGAAGATGATGATGGCCGAATTAGAGAAGGCAAGCAACCTAGAACCTAACCCGGAGACATTCACTCTACTCATTCGCGCCTACGAATCACGCGGCATGCACGAAGAAGCCGACTTGCTCAAGACAAAACTTAATAAACTTATCATGCCTGCAGGCAAACCACGTAGAGTTTTACGCCCCCGCAAGGTTGTGATATAGAACAGCTTGGTCTGCGCCTATTATTACGGGGCTGATAGTTGTTATTTAACCTGTTATTTGCTAAAATACCTCGGTATTTGTTCGAGCTCCTTCAAAATTTAGTATAATAAGATTAATGAAAACATGTCTACAATGTGATCAAAGTCTTACGCGAAAATCTAGTAAGTATTGTTCGAATCAATGTCAACTTGACTATCAATACCTCAGGTACATTGAATCATGGAAGCTTGGTGAGGCTAATGGTGCTAGAGGAATCAATGTGAAAGGTATTTCTAGGCATATAATAAGATATTTGACCGAGAAAAACGGTAACGCCTGTAGCATATGTTCGTGGAGCATGTTAAATCAAAAAACAAATAAAGTCCCATTAGAGATCGACCACATAGATGGTGACTCTGACAATAATTCGGAATCCAATCTTCGACTTGTGTGTCCTAACTGCCACGCTTTGACACCAAGCTACAGAAACCTGAATAGAGGCAAGGGTAGGGACTGGAGAAGGTTAAAATATTTAAAGACAACACAATAGTTGCCGACTTAGCTCAGTTGGTTAGAGCGTCAGTTTTGTAAACTGAATGTCCGGGGTTCGAATCCCCGAGTCGGCTCCATGCAGGGTTAGTGAAGCGGTCAAACACGTCAGACTGTAAATCTGATGGCTTATGCCTTCGTAGGTTCGAATCCTACACCCTGCACCAAAGTAAGAGCCCGTCATTTATGGCGGGTTTTTGCTTTGGTGATGATTTTAGGGGATTCGAACCGATAGGCGAGGGTGTCCAGTGGACACCTGAGTTTTCCTTGCTTGGCCGCCTTGCGCGCTGCTTGCAGCTTGCGCAGGCGCAGAATAACTCGAATCCTACACCCTGCACCAAATATATAGATTCACCAAAAAGGTGAGTTATTTTATTTAAACTTAGGATTTTACTGTATTATTAGTCCAATGAGTTTTACTTGGTTTGACTTTGCTGTTGCTGCATTTCTTCTAGAGTGGCTTATTAAGATCGGGCTTATTTTCTATATACCTCGCAACCGCAAACCAAGCTCGGCGATTGCTTGGCTACTAGTGTTATTCCTGTTGCCATGGCTTGGGATCATTCTGTTCATACTAATCGGAAACCCAAAACTTTCTAAACGCCGTCGCCGTATGCAAGTCGAAATAGACAAGCTCATTGATACCGCGGTCGCAAATAGTGATCAAAGAAAACATTTATTCACTCCAAGACAGCTAGAACGATACGAACCAGTTGCAGAGCTTAGTGAAGCACTGGGCAAACTGCCAGTTCGCGCCGGAAATTCAGTAAAGATTTTGCCAGAGTATGATGAAGCAATTGCAGATATCGTGAAAGAAATAAAACAGGCCAAGGAGTTCGTGCACTTAGAATATTTTATTCTGGCACTCGATGAAACAACCCAACCGCTATTTGATGCGATGGAAGATGCTGTGAAGCGTGGTGTAAAGGTACGCTTCTTGATTGATGGCATGGGCTATCGGCGCTATCCACGGCGCAAGGAAATGAAGCGGTTGCTTACATCAATCGGCGTTGAGTGGCATTTCATGCTGCCGATAAGATTCAAGCCAAGTCTTTATAACCGACCCGATCTGCGTAATCACCGCAAGATTGTAGTTATTGATGACAAACTTGGTTATGTTGGTTCGCAGAACTTAATTGATCGTACCTACCACCGCAGGGACGATATTTATTATGACGAACTGGTCGCAAAAATCAGTGGGCCTATTGTTCGAGATTGTAATGTCATTTTTGCGAGCGACTGGTATGCAGAGTCAGGCGAGAAACTAACTAAACTAACCAACCCTAAACATCGACCACTCCCTAAAGAAACTGGTAAAGTACATGCTCAGATGTTGCCGAGTGGTCCTTCGTACGAGCTTCAAAATAATGCCGCTGTTTTTACCTTCTTACTGAATGCTGCCCGAAAGCGAATTTTTATAACCAACCCTTACTTTATTCCTAGCGAAGGCATGCTCGAAGCAATTATCGCAGCCGCAAAGCGTGGACTAGACGTAACTATGATTAATTCTGAAGCCATGGACCAACTAATGGTCGGACACGCTCAACGTTCATACTACTCTCAGTTAATTGAAGCTGGTGTGAAGCTGTATCTGTATAAGGCACCTGTGCTACTCCACTCAAAGCACATCACAATTGATGATGATTTCGCTGTAATAGGTTCAAGTAACCTCGATATTCGTTCATTTGAGCTAGACTTAGAAAGTACGCTTATAGCCTATGATGAATCGGTGGTTAAAGATCTAAGAAAAGTCCAAGCTCGTGATCTTGAACGGAGTACAAAAGTAGATCTGAATACCTGGGAGCAGAGAAGCAACACCAAGAAGCTGCTCGAAAGTATTGCAAGACTGACTGCTGCCTTGCAATAACTTAAATGAGGTTAAATTAAAACTAAAAGTTTGTTACAATAAGCGTAATGAGAGATTTGGGAGAGTGCCCTAGATGGCCACGCGAGTGGTATGACGTTTATTGTGAGACGTCTTTGTCAAATGACAAACTCGCACACTTTGTAGTTGCTGCTGGCGTCGGCAGTGACCCTTCAGTAGAACTCAAACAATACATCACAAGCCCTGCTGTCCGGGTACAAGCAAACGCAGAAAATTCTACTGAGCAAAAGACAATCGGCGATATGCTTGGTGTGCTTGATCTTTGTAACGTAACCATGGTGAGATTAACTCATAGCGAAGTCCAACATCTAGAGCGAATTGGTAAAAATGAAACTTTCTTTAGGCAGTATGCTGACTTAGAGCCTATTGTAGACTCGTAAAACAACTGTTTGTTTGATACAATGCCCCAGTCAAAAGAGGCCTCGTGCCGCGATAGCTCAGTGGTAGAGCACCCCGCACCTTATTGAAGTATATTCTTATTGCCGAAGTAGCTCAGTGGTAGAGCATCGCCATGGTAAGGCGGGGGTCACGGGTTCAATCCCCGTCTTCGGCTCCAATTATTATCATTCTGTAAGGTGCGGGGGAAGGGGTCCTGGGTTCAAATCCCAGTCGTGGCTTTAGTTTAAAACGTAGCGCCAAAAAAGGCGTTTTTTTATTGCTCTTTTCACTGCTACAGCGTAAGATTACAGTAATGAGTCCTCGTGCGGAGAAACTATATTGTGGAGCGTTCGCTGCAGCTGTTGCTATTGGCGCGCTTGCTGCTAATGAAGTCGTCACAGACCGCCTTGAGGCTGATAACAAACTCCTAACTCAAGAAATCAATGATTGCCAAACAATGCCGACTGCAAGCTGCACGGGCGAACTGGGTATTGTCTTGGATCCTACACCCAGAGATTTAGTATTCGAATCAGGTACTGTATCGATCAAACCAGAGTATGTATCCGCCCAAATCAACGAAAAGTTACCAAAGCCAATCGACGAATCAGAAAGACGTTCGACTACCGGAATAAGCGCATTTTTGTTAGCTGGAGCTGTGTCTTATGGCGCACTCAAACTAAGAGAACCTGTGCGGCAATTTCGGCAAGCTGTTAAGGCGTACAAAGCTAGAGAATCTCAAGAAAACAATAGCCCGGTTCTGACCCGGGACGCTTGACATAATAGGGGTCATACCGTATACTGACTCGGAAAGAAGGTTATATTTTTATGGCAAAAAAAGGTGACAAGCGAAAAATCGTCGGCTTAGTATCAGAGCTAAGTGGTCATCGCACGTACTACACCACCAAGAATACTATGAACACCCCTGAGAAACTTCGCCTGAAGAAGTATGACCCAGTTGCTCGTCAGCACGCTTGGTACGAAGAAACCAAGAAGAACCTTGGACGTAATACCGTTAATCCGAAGAAATAGTTCTTAGACTTCAGATCTTAGTTCTTAGATAATCCGCCGTAGGCGGATTTGTCTTTTCTAAGATCTAAGAACTGCCGTCTAAGATCTTTTACAGATTCGCTAGATCTAAGGCTGTATTTATATACTCAGCGTGACTCCAAACCAGCGGTGATACGCTTACCTGAGCAGAGGTCTCTGGTTCTACCTGTTCGCTCATGATGCCGCTCTCTAGAGTCTTTTGACTAGCCCAGTCCATAATGCCATGAGCCTTGGCATCATCTCCTTTGTCGTGATAATACTGAGCTAGCCAGAATGAACAAATAAACCAAGGATTGCCGGTAAAGTCATCTCGTTTGCGCATATACCAGTCATTCTCGTAGCGTGGCGAGCCGCCAGACGGCGATTTATCGAGCAATAGCTGCTCTATCTGCGTGACGGTTGCGTCGACGTTCGCGGCTGCTGTTTTGGGTCCAAACATCATCATGCCGTAGAAGCTTGACAGATCGAGTGTATCGTCGTTCTGAAGCGAACCATCTTGCTGCAGCAAGAAGCCTTTGCGATAAGCCTGACGTTCTTCACTAAATAGCGGACTGATAGCATCACCAATACGCTTCGCGGCAGCTCGCCAGTAGACCGCGTCCTCTGGATAACCAAAATCTTCTGCAAACTGACCAGCAACTTGTAAGGCCGCAAGAGTTGTAGCAACAGTGTAGGAACTAGTTAGGAACTTTTCCTCCCACAAATCATAGCTAGCATGCGGTAGATTGGTAGCTTCGTCTATAAAATTGGCCATAAACTGGCCAGCTGGCTTAATAAATGTGCCGTAAAGCGAATCGACAAAGTCTTTGTCATCAGTTGCTTTGAGGTATTCACCGAGCATTATAACCACAATAGCGGTTTCGTCTTCTTGTATGGCAAGCTCATGGCGATTGTCTTTGTGCACTAGTGGGTGCCAAGTACTACCGATAGCTCTATCTGGTTGATACTTGTGCATTAGATAGCCATCCTCGTGGATGATATCGCGGCAGAATTCAAAGAAATTTCGAGCTTCTTCGCGAAAGCCAAGTCGTATTAGCGGCCAGACAGCATAGGCGCCGTCTCTAGGCCAGCAATAACAATAGTAATCTCTTCCGTAATTGAAAATACTGGAGTCACCAGAGGCTAGAATACTGCCACGACGATCGGTGTGAGCTTTGACAACAAGTAGGGATTTTTTGGTCAGCAGCCGGTAACGGTCTTCTATCTGGCGGAGTTTTGACTCAGCTGGCGACATCCATTCATGCCACCAGCGACGAGTATCACGCAATCGAGTGACTAGACCGGTCTTCCTAAGCTCTTCATGAGTTGCCTCAGCATCTAGCTGTGAGTTTGCGGCTACAATCCAGTAATCAATTACCTTGGCTTGGGCTGAGCCGAGCTCCATAGTTAGGCGTATCGTCGAATCGACGCCACCATGCTCCACAGCGTTTCCGGATAGTTCACCGTCTTCTGCATCACGAAAGGTGCCGTCTTTGCCTTCGATACCGTAATTTCCGACTGCATATTGATCAAACGAGTTACCGTCGCTAGTTTCAGCATAGACAAGCAAACTACAACGACCCTTGTAGTCAAGAATATAGTTTCCTTCTGGATCATACAGGGCAGTGTCAGCTCGTCCTTGATTAGAAATTTCAAACACTTGGTGCATAAATACTCGAACTTCACGGGCGTGTTCGGCTCTGTTAATCACCTTAATCCGGCGACAAAAGGCATTTACGAATGGATCGACAAAATCCTGAAACTGTAACTCTACGCCAAGTTCTTTGTGCTTCATTGTAATGCTGCTTATAAGCGCTGAGTCTTCGAAATCAACACTCATTTTCCATGTTTCGTCATTCACCCATGAAAATTGATTATCAACCCAGACACCAATTTTGTGTCGCTCACTACGAGTAGTAGTCAGGTTATTTAGACCAACGTATGGGTAATAAAAATCATGAACCAGGCCGTGTTTATTGAGACCCACAAATAATTGCCCATTACTTAGCACGACTGGACGACCCAAAGCTTAAACCTCTAGACCCTTCTGTAGCAAACGATGCCGAACATCGTGCCAGGCATTCATGAAATTGATAAACGCTTCGTATGGCGACTCATACGGGCTGAAATAGGCATGAACATCACCATCACTAAACCATTTGGTGCACATGTAGTAGAAGTGATCAGAGGTTGTTAGCTTGCGCCAATCGGCAATCAAATTATCATCACCGCTATCAAGCACCTTAGCTTCTAGACTATACAGCGCCTCTGCTGCCTGGTGTTGCATGTTGTTACCAAGCCAGGCCGTCAGGTCACGCTCGTTGTCAGCCCAGGTTACCGTCTGCGGCATATCAACTTGATCGACCGGCTCAAATGTATCAGCTGCTTCACTAACTGTCATGAAGCTGTGATCATGTTGTTTGAGCCATTCGTCAGGCAAGTGTCGCAAGAATTCAAAAATTCCGGTGTCTTCCCATTGGTGCTCGCCAAAAGTCTCGTAGTCCATAAATAGGTTAAAGTTAGTTGCATCACCAGTCTCTGACAACCAATGGGCAAAAGTGCTGGCAGTAAGTGGCGTATCGCTACGAGCCGTTTCACTAAACCTAAAGGCAATGTCATCACTCAGACGATAGTTCTTTAGCAGCAGCTTGATGTTGTCGGTATAAGTCGGTCGATATAGATAATTTGGCGAACGCCAGCCAAGAACTGGATCCCAACCTTCGGCCAGGATTGCCTTATAGCCAGCCTTGTCGGCCCAATAGGCCAGGTCGTTGTTGTAGGCAAGCTCGGTATTACGAAATACGCTTGGTGTTTGACCAAACACTTGTTCTATTTTTTGACGGTGCATATCGACTTGGTGCTCAAACTCGCTGCGTGAATAGAAAAATGCCAGACTATGATGATATGTTTCTGCAACTATTTCTACTCGACCAGTGTTTGTGAGTGCTTTGAAGCTTTCGAGCACATCTGGTGCCCATTTTTCGAACTGCTCGATAACCGTACCAGTGATAGACAGGCTTAGTTTAAATTCTGGATGTTTTTCTAGCAGTTCGAGCAAGATTTTGTTGGTTGGCAGGTATGATTTGTCGGCAACTTTTCTAATGACTCGTTCGTTTGATTCGCGCTCATCATAGCCGGCATCAAAATAATCACTTTTGTTAGCTACGTCGAACACTGTATAATGACGTACCCGATAAGGCTGGTGAACGTGCAGATAAAGTACGATAGCCTTCTTGCTCATACTGCCGCCTCTGCCAAACTATGGTGTTCATACCATGTCATTAGTCTATCGGCCGCTGGATGCCAGGAAAGTTCATTGTACTCTTGCAGGGCGTTTGCGTGAAGCTCATCTCGCAAGCCATCGTTCTGGACAACAGCAACGATTTGGTTGGCCATTTCGTTGATATCCCAGAAATCAACCTTGAGACAATTATGGAACATCTCAACCACACCCGACTGCTTTGATACAAGTGATGGCGTGCCGTAACCAGCTGCCTCTAGTGGTGTCAGCCCAAATGGTTCAGAGACCGAAGGCATCACAAACAAATCACCAATGGCAAAGCTATCACGCCAATTCTTGCCACGTTGGAAGCCAGTAAACATAACATTTTGACTAATTCCAAGCTCTGCCGCAAGCTCGATAAGCTCGTGGTATTGCTCGCCAGAACCAACGATCAAAAACAATGTCTTTGGCTCACGGTCAATCACCGCCTTGGCGGCCTGTAACAGATTAGGCAAGCCTTTTTGGATGGTAAGTCGGCCAATATTTACGACTACACGGTAACCCTGATTCCTCATACTCTGCAGATAGCTATGAACATTGGCGTCATCCAGAGACTCCACCATGTCCAAATCAAGACTATTGTGGACTACATCAATTTTGTCCCTAGGAATTCCATATTCACGTACAATAGCTTCGCGGGTAAAATCGCTAACTGCAATGACCCTGTCAGCCATCATGAAACTCATACTTTCTATCTCTCGAACTAGCGGATTTCCACCGCCAGGCTGACCAGAACGATCTGATTCTATAGAGTGAACATGCAAAATTAATGGTTTTCCAGACATTTGGCGCGCCCGAAGTCCTGCACGAAAGGTAAGCCAATCATGGGCATGAATCACGTCAAAGTCTACATATGTCGTTAACTGACCGACTGATTTTTCGTAGGCTGATTGCTGGTCATAGATATTAATCCATTCTTCGCTACCATCTTCGTAGATATACTTGTGACTATCATAGGCAATACCACTTTTTTGGACAGCCTGTACGCCCCGTGGATGGGCAGCATGAATATTCATGAAATCAATATCGTGATCAGCCGTATACGGCAGTACGAACTCGATACCAACACCTTTTTTTGAGAGAGCTTTACAGAGCTGATAACAGGCCACACCTAAGCCACCACTGTTGTGAGGTGGGAGCTCCCACCCAAGCATCAATACCTTCATCGCCCTCAATGTTAATCTTAAGATTTATTTACTTACTATTATAGCGAGCGTAAGCGTAATGACAAGCAATTTGTACCTCGGATATGCACATTTGCCACCTCTGATGAATATGGTCTACAAATCTTTTACCGATCCAAAGGCTACTCTATCAAGGATTTCGCCGCTCATATCCATCATCGAAGCAGGGGTGACGACGAATTCTCCATAGCGATTGTTAACAGCATCAACAGCGTCGCTGATACGCCTCTCGGCCCCAAAAGTGCGTAAGTTTTCTGTAGGCTCAGTATTTGTTTCAAAAAAGTTAAGCTGTTCGGGGCGAGCTGGTTGCAAATCATAAACAGTGATACTCATACCTCTAACTTTGGCTATAATCTCAGCCTTCTCTAGCAGTACCATTGCCGCCTTATAAATACTCTCCGTCGAATACAAGCGATAGCCAACCTTCTGACCCTGATGCCAGGCGCGCTGACTGGCTAGATTTTCGCCACCAATAAAGCCATTATCTTTCATTGGTATTTCTTGATAGTTTAGAAAGCTCAAGTACAAATGTATGCCGCCGGCCGTTAATTCGCCGCGCCGCACGCGCCGGCCAACTTTTTCGCACAGTTTCATCAGTAGCCGTGCAAGCTCATGTTTGTCATCTGTTTTACTGGGCAGGGCATACTGATGACCAATAGTGCGCTGTTTTGACTGATAATCATCTATTTCGTAACCCCGAAGGCGCAAATACCAGTAGTAGCCACCGATACTCTGGAAGACGACTTTTTCGAGCACGCGGCGCTCTGCTTGCAAAAAATCAAGTGGCGTCATGATGCCATACATCTGAAGACGACGCTTAAAACGGACATTGATGCCAGGCAAATCCATAAGATCCATACCCCCGCACACCCCGCACCGCCCAGATAAGTTTTTGGCAAAGCCAAAACCCTTGCTGGGCTCTTGGCTATTTTTGGCTTGTCCGCTCCGGTCCGCAGTCGCTGTATCTGTATACACCTCCTTTGCGGTTCTCGCTGACGCACCAAAACTAGCACAAGTGCTAGGTGTGCGGCACGCATAGTACGCTTCTAAGTTAGTGTGATTTATTAGCGTCATGCCGTCTGGTTTATCGAATCCAGCGGCATATTTTGCCAGAAAGCGATTCGGGCCAATGCCGATATTAACCGTCACCGCCTCGCCGAGTCGTTCGGCTACTTTTTGCTTGATTTCCAACCCGATTTCGGTCATCGAAGCACCAGAACGTAAGATGGGTGAACCGGCAAGATTTAGTACAAACTCGTCGATGCTTTTGGGCGATACGTCACTGGTGTACTCCAACATCAACTCTTTGAACCTGCGATGCGCCTCACGGTATTTGGCCGGATCCGGGGTCATGATAACAATGCCTGGGCATAGACGACGAGCTTCGGCCACGTTGACACCAAGCTTCACGCCCATCCGCTTTGCGTCATAACTAGCCGCCAGCACGAAACCGTGAGGCGTATCATAAGCCGCAACGCCCACCGGTCGGTTGCGAAGCAATCTGTTGGCCTGTTGTTCGATGATCGAGAAGCATGAGTTCAAATCAATATGCATGATCCGCGCCGACGCCTTATTGAGAGGCAGCTCGACCGAACTCATAGCGGCCTGAGGGTAGACCGGGCTCGAGAAACAACTTCATTCAACCTCAACATGGGACTTGATTGCCTAGATTGCTCCTGTGACAGCCGCTGAGCAGCCAACTCCAGGCGCATTGATTCCAATATTTTTCTAACCTCTTCTCTTTGGTGTCGTTTCTTTCGGTTTTTCATATTGTTCCTTTCCTTTTAGATAATTTGCTTATCTCTATGGGGTCTTACTAGATTTAACGTACTGAAGTGATTTTTGTTACAGATTACCGGGCACGATGACCATAGGTTACTGCTGCATCGTGAGCCGACATGTATTCCTCCAAAACCCAATTGAATGTGTCTGTATTGAACGCCAGCTTAAAGTACGCACCACCGTCCTTATCAGCAATCGAAAAATGATGAATTTGGTATTTTCCATCCCAAGTTTTGTGCCAGAAATCTATTTTGCCTAAGTAATAGTCCTGGTTGTTCCAGGTCAGCATGTAGGGCTGATGTGAGCGGGTACGGGCGTTGTAATACCACACCACACTGACGGGTTCGTTGAGTGACTCACGCATGGTAACCTCCGTGGCAATTTGTCGTTTTCCATTTATCATTTGCGCAATTGTTTTCCAATTGCCATTGGCTATTTCTGGTAAATCGGCTAATGGTAATTATTTCGTAAAATGAAAACTGGTAATTTGGTAAACGCTTCATACAGTTACTCCCACAAATGTTTGCATGGAGTTTGTTTGGTCGGTTGCAAAGGTAGCTTTTTCGAGCTGCCAGGTTAGATTCTCTGTCTCCAGGGACAATTCAAAGGTATAGTCGCCGCTTTCGTCACCGACACGGTAGTGATGCACCAGGACATCGCCACGATGTTCGGCATACCAGAATTGCACGCCGCCGAGTGTGTAATCTTCATCGTTCCAAGTCAGGCGGACTGGGCGAGCATATTGATCACGACCGTTAAAACTAAATAATACATCGACTGTTTTTTTATCGTTTTTGTTTAGGGCAGAAGAGAGGCTATTACGCATATCACAATACTCCACTTAGTAATTTATAAGAGGTAGTAGCTTAACGAACACGCTACTAGACGTATGTATTGTGGTAGGCATTCGCTAGACAGCGAACGGCTACATTTATGCGTAAAGCCCGAGCGGAGGAATTTCGAGGTCAATCAAAAAGCCCACACGTGACTAAGCATAAGTATACACCCGCCGCAGCAAGTCTCGTCAAGCATGTTTTTGCGGTACAATACAATCAGATGAAACTGAGGCTAGCGAGCAAAAAACAGGAACTGGGCGATGTGTGGTCTTTCTTTTTCGACCCAGAGCAACCCGTGACATGGCAAGCAGGGCAATCGATTCGAATAGAACTCCCTCGCAAGACCTGGGGTATCAGCGAACGGCGATTTACCATTGCCTCAGCCCCTTGTGAAAAACATATTCAGATCACCACCAAATTAAGTAGTAGCGAGTTCAAGCAAACCCTGGCCAAGCTTAAGCCCAACTCTATAATTGAAGGTCATAACATAGAAGGCGATTTTATCTGGGACAAGTCACGGCGTCCTAAGCTGTTCCTAGCAGGCGGTGTTGGTATTACACCGCTGCGGGCACTGCTCGCGCAGGCCATCCACGACAAAATTCCACTTAATATCACTCTGCTCTATAGCACTAAAGATAGCCCGCCTTTATTCAATCAGGAGTTGGAAATGTGGGCCAAGAAACACCGGGGTTTCCATTTGTACATAACCGACAAACGCATCGCTATCGACCCGGGGTCAACATTGGTGCCCCTGTGGAAAGACAGTGTTATCTATATAGCGGGACCAGAGAAGATGGTACGACAATTATCGGATGAGCTTATCAGGGGTGGGCTATCAAAATCACAGCTCAAAACCGATGAATTCACTGGCAATGTTTTATAGCTAAAACCTTAAGTAGTTATAAATTTTACATCATACCAGTTTTGCCAGAATTAACAGGTTATTTCGTACTGACTTACTAGGAAATGCTTTTGCTTATGTGTTGACATATATTTCCAAACAAGTAATATGGAGTCTTGCGTCTTTCGTCCAAAGTGAGGTGGAGAAGTCGTAAGAACTTAATAATGTATCTTTCGCTGGAGTTCGAAATCAATAAATTCCGTGGCAGCGAATGATCTTATGTGACAAAGCGTACCTAATAGGTACACTGCGAAACAGAAGATTATCTCGATGACCGGTATTTTTGATTGCAGAGCCAGGGAACAGATTAAGTTATAAGTTCAATATTACTCATGCAAATATCACAAGTATAAGTAACTAATTTTCGCCTGCTTTACGTGAGGCAGGCGGTGCTTTTTGTGTGCCAAAAACAGAGGTACATAAGGTACGTATTGCGATGAGACATAGGGAGTATAACTACAATGAAAAAATCAGCTTTTATAGCCGGCCTTTTGGTGTCCGCGTTTATCGTGACACTAGCAGCACAAAGCAGTGTGCTAGCTATGGAGCTTACAAAGAGCTTCAGCTTGGGTGATATTTCTGTCACCAGTGAATATAAAGAGAACCAGCCAGAAGAAGTAGAAGAGGGTGAAGTCCTGGCAGCCGCAACAGAAGTAGCTTCAGAATCTGAGTCAGAAACAGCTGACGAGCCGGAACAAGTGGTCGTAACGGTCGCGAGTGGCGATTCTTTGAGCAAAATTGCTACGACGCACAATACGACATACAAGCGACTGTTTGACGCCAACCCGTCTATTGTTGATCCGAATGTCATCAACCCTGGTGATCAGATCCGTATACCAGCAGAGAACGAAGAACTAGCCAGCCGGGAACTACCCGTCTCTAAGCCCGCAGCTAAAAAACCGGCTGCCGAAGCTCCAACCAGTCCAAAACCGGCAGTAGCGGCCGCTCGGATCGCAAATGACGGCTCTGTCTGGTCGCAACTGGCAATGTGCGAATCAGGTGGACGACCAAATGTGGTGTCGGCTAATGGCAAATACCACGGCCTTTACCAGTTCCTACCTAGCACTTGGCGTGCTGTTGGTGGTAGCGGATTACCATCCCAAGCCTCAGCCGAAGAACAGACTATGCGCGCCCAGATGCTGCAAGCCCGTAGTGGCTGGGGTCAATGGCCAGCCTGTGCCCGCAAAATCGGCGTGCTTTAGACAAGCACTGATGAAAATCCCAGAAACCCCTGGCTAACAGGGGTTTCTGTTTTTTGTAAGTACATAGTAAGATAAGAACAATGAACTTAGGCAGCAAAGCTTACTACTATCTTGCAAGTGTGACAGTATTTTTAATTGGTGGCGGCACGGTGTTCTATCATTACGTAGAAGACTTGTCATGGGTGGACGCATATTATTTCTGCATGATTACGCTCACCACTGTAGGCTATGGTGATATAGCACCAAAAACTAATGCCGGAAAAATATTTACTACCTTTTACCTGATATTCGGCATAGGTATCATTACGACCTTCATAACAACCATTGCAAAAAGACGTGGCAAAAAAATGGCCGAACGCCACCAGCGACGACAGCCAAAGTAGTTATTTTTGGCCGAACCAATAAAAAAGACCAGGACAAACCTGATCGTTTCTATTTGGCAGGCCATGTAGTAGACCTTCGAGCTGTTTATTTCATTCACAAGAGTGAATGTCTCGAAGGCTCACTACATGGCAGGGGTGGCGAGACTCGAACTCACGACACCTGGTTTTGGAGACCAGTGCTCTAGCCAACTGAGCTACACCCCTTCGTCGTCGTAATGTGATGCTGCGGTTTCTGTAGTGCTGGCAAAACAAGTTTGTCCACCACTATTAGAAACCTCAGCAAGCTTACTCCTCTCAAAATCCCAAACAGTCGCCTAGGCGACTTGGTTTGGTATTTTGGGTAAGACATTCAAAATACAGGCATAATCATACCTTATATCTGTTAGTTTGTCATCTGATGTTCGCGGATTTTATATTTCGCCACATCTGTTATAGAATGTCATGTATATGACAGGTAAAACTTCTGGTCGGATTGAGCCAACTCAACCAATTCTGATACTTCTGTACGGCTTCCCCGGTGCAGGCAAGACTTATTTTTCTCGTCAATTTTGTGATGCTGTCCACGCTGCTCATCTAGAGCAGGACAGAATTAGGTTCGAATTATTTCAGCAACCCCGGTACTCAAAACAAGAAAACGCTGCCTTGAACCGCATCCTAGAATACATGGCCAACGAGTTCCTCACCGCTGGCATCAGCGTAGTTATAGACATGAACGCTATGCGCGTATCTCAACGCAAATCTTTGCGCGAAATGGCTCGTCAACACAAAGCCGCAACATTGGTCGTCTGGTTCCAGGTAGATGCCGACACGGCTTTCTTACGCAACGAAAAGCGCGACCGCCGCAAGATTGACGATAGGTTTTCGGTCGGCTACAACGTCGAGGCGTTTAAACAGATGGCTTCATATATGCAGCACCCGGAACCTACCGAAGATTTTGTGGTCGTCAGCGGCAAGCACAGCTTTGCAGGACAACTCAGCTCAGTCGTCAAGAAAATGGCCGACATGAACACTATCAAGGCTTCTGTAGCCGCTCACAAGATGATTCGCCCCGAACTCGTCAACCTAGTTCCAGCACCTATGCCAAAAGACCAATCGTCCGGCAGAAGAAACATTGTTCTTAGGTAAATATGGCCTCAAAAAAGCAGCTCAGCGTACCCGGCATCGGAGAGGTGACATTCACCAAACGAAAGGGTAATACTAACATACGCCTCA
The DNA here is from genome assembly GCA_964644965.1 of uncultured Candidatus Saccharibacteria bacterium. Lineage (GTDB taxonomy): Bacteria > Patescibacteriota > Saccharimonadia > Saccharimonadales > JACDBH01 > CAZXYN01. Next base: position 176,991 of record CAZXYN010000001.1, read on the forward strand.
GTTACGCCCGCGACGGCTCAATCAGAGTCAGCTTGCCGTATTTTGTGCCTTATGAGGCTGGCGTAGCTTTTGTCAAAAGTAAATCAGCTTGGCTAGAAAAGCACCGCCCAGAAACCAGACCAGTACTAAAAGAAGGCCAGCGCATTGGCAAAGCCCATCGGCTACATTTTTCGATAAGCACTTCAGCTGCCAGACCAAGCACAAGAGTAAAAGACGGCCGCGTGACTGTCACTATGCCAGTCTTAACTAATGAAGAGCACGAAGCCAACCAGCAGGCCGCTGAGCGTGGTGCTCATAAAGCACTCAAACAAGAGGCTGATCAGCTACTGCCACAGCGCGTCAGTCAGCTAGCAGCCAAAAACGGATTTAATTACAGTTCTCTGACAAGCAAGAGGTTGTCATCTAGGTGGGGAAGCTGCAACCAACAGCGCAACATTATTCTGAATATCTACCTGATGCAGTTGCCGTGGGAACTAATTGACTACGTCATCATACACGAGCTAGTTCATACCGAATACCTCAATCATTCGGCAGATTTTTGGCGCAGGTTTGAACAAGTCATGCCCGATGCCAAAACTCGCCGCAAACAGCTCAAAAGCCACCAAACTCATATCATCATCGCCTAAAATCAGTCCAATCTAAGTTGCCGATTACAGGTTAAAACAGGTATAATATGCTTATGGATACCCAAGGTGCACCGGCACCTGAACAAACTCAAGCCGATATCAATCTAGAGCATGCGCAGCTCAGCGCGCTTATCAACAGCATGGCCGACGGCGTCATCGCGACAGATGCTCAAGGCAAAATCACCATGTACAATGGCGCGGCCTTGAACGTACTGGACAAAAATACCAGGCTGGAGGGAACCTACATCGGTAACTGCCTGAGCTTGGTAGATAACAGCAAACAGCCAATTGACGCCACCCGACTGATCGTCAACACCAAGACCCAGACAATTTCCCGCGATTATCAGCTACGTTACGACGACGAAAGCCTAATCAATATTTATCTCAGTGTCGCACCAGTGAAACCAAGCTACGGTAGCGGCGGCCAGAATGGTTTTGTTGTCCTAATCCGCGATATTACCCACGAAAAATCACTAGAAGACGAACGCAACGAATTCATCAGCGTTGTTAGCCACGAGCTGCGCACCCCAGTGACTATTGCCGAGGGCAACTTATCAAACGCAATTATCACCATAGAGAACCAAGGCGACATCCGCGCCGTCGACAATGCTGTCCATCAGGCTCACGACCAAGTGCTATTCCTGAGCAGCCTTATCAACGACCTATCTACGCTGTCCCGCGCCGAAAACGGCACCGTCCAAAACCTCAACTACGTATCAATCAACGTCAACCAACTACTGCATACTCTGTCACAAAATTATGTTCCTGATGTAGAGAAAAAGAACCTCACCATGAATACAGAGATTGACCCGCATTTAGAGCTCCTACACAACAGCTCGCTGTACGTCCGCGAAATCTTGCAAAACTTCATTACAAATGCCATCAAGTACACCGATCATGGCACCATCACGGTAGGCGCCAAGCAAATCGAGGGCGGCGTGGAGTTTACTGTCAGCGATACCGGTATCGGAATTAGCGAAGGCGACCAAGAAAAAGTCTTTGGCAAATTCTTCCGCAGCGAAGATTATCGCACGCGCAAAAGCTCTGGTACCGGGCTCGGTTTATACGTTACTCAGAAGCTAGCACATCTGATTGGTGCCAAAATCAGCCTAGAAAGTAAGTTAGGAAAAGGCTCGACATTTACGATTTTTATACCTGACATGGCCACCGTAGCCAAAGCTAATCAGACCACACCTTCGAGCAGCTAAATCTTTGGTAATCGTTTGTAATGATGCATAACAGGAATGCAAATATTGCGGTCTTTCCAGGATACTTCCGAAAATTCATAGCGGATCATCGATAATTTTGTGACGGTCATCTCTAGTAGTACAGCCACAGGGAACAGTGCCAGTGATAGACTAGTTTGCTTGACACCCCAGGCAGTCATAATTTGGCGATGAATATGCAGCAGCACAATCGTTACTATGCCAGCCAGTAGCCAGAGTAGCCCAAGGTTCACAAAGAACCCAAGTAAAAACAGCCCGATTGGCAAGACAAATAGCCATAGTTCTGCAAACAATACCAGCAGTACATTCTCCGGACGCTTGCGCAGGCGAGGGTAGCGAGTACGCAGTGCTGTCTGCCATTGATCTGGCAACTGTTTAGCGGTAGACACGTCAAGTTTGCCGCTAGAACGCATGAAGCTATACTCATCGTTCCTAGCCAGCTCGCGGGCAAAATAAGCTTCTGGAATCACGCTACCCTTAACAGCTTTCATCTCGCCGCGACCAAAGAACGCCTGACGACTTATAATCCAGACCGTAGATAACACCGGCGGACGGTTAAATAAGCGGCGCGGCAAAGCCAGTTCCCACCAGTAGCGCATCGGCTGCAACAGATTGGCGTGTTCCTTTATCTGTAGACCTTTGGGCAGTAGTGAAATCATCTGCTTCTGACGACCCAGCATACTGCCCACCAGCGTTCGTACGGCGTTTCTACCAACACGCACGTCTACACCGCAAAACAACAATATTTCGCCACTAGCAGCCTCTGCGAGCGCCTGATAGGCCTGGTTCTTAGCCAACCAATCCTTCTGCGGTGGTTCACCAGCCAGGAACCTCACGCCATCATGAGCAAAGCCTTTTATAATCTCTGATGTTTTGTCCTGCGAGCAGTCATCCAGCACCAGAATTTCGAGCTTTGGATAGTCGGACTTTAGCAGCGATTCAAGACAAGACGACAAATCGGCCGTCTCGTTGCGAGCTGGTATACAGATACTTACAGATGGTAGCTCACTATCTGTAAGATGGGTATCGCTGGAGTTAAATTGAGTTTTCTTTAGCGTTCGCTGGGTCGAAATCAGCAGCACAACACTTGCCACAAAAGACACCGCCAGAAACCCATACAGCAGCGGAAGTATCTGAATATCCTGCCAGACTATCAATCGCCACCACCCAAAGCTCACCAGCTGCAATCCAAGCAGCCACAAACTTGTCCGACGGCTGGCGTAGAAAAGCCGCGGTTCTTTCATCCTACCTTCGGTAACCCGAATCGCATTCATTATACGAAAGACCGCAACTACCAATATCAGCACTGTTGCCAACCGCAAATCCAGAGCCAGCAGTACCGTCACCGAAAAAGCCGTGAAGGGAATCATAGCCACATAGCAAATCCGTCGCAGCAATTTGCCTCTGTTAATCAGCCCAAATAATTCCAACGTCACACCAATCAGACCAGTCACTAATACTAATTGGTAAGGCACGTCTAACATGATTCCAAGTATACCATTAGCATTTTCAGGCGGACACAGGCGATAAATAATGCTTATTGACCGTAGTAGACTTTTGAGCAGCCTACCTCTTGCGGAGGTAGACTTAGTCCGCCTACGGCGAGATCTCGAAAGCTCACTATAGAGTTGACTTTACTTGACAAGTGTGATATAATGAGTATATATAGGGTAATATATGTTCTACCGAAGACAATATGATTGACTTTCTCTGGAAAACTAAGTATATTGACACCTAGCAGCTTACTCTCGTAGTAAGTTCTTTTTAATTTATAGAGGTATTTACGGTGGCAGAAGCAAAACAGTCAAAGAAATCAGTCAAATCGGCAGATTCAGCTAAGTCAGCAACTCGCAAACCACGAGTCAGAAAGACTGAGACTGTTCGCGAGCGCAATCAGAAGGCTATGGCCAAAGTAGAAGCCAAGGCCACCAAGAAGCAAGCAGATGGCCGTATCAAGCGCACACTCAAACGAGTTGGCGCTGCTATCTACCGACCACTCAAGAAACCGCTGCATTTCCTAAGCTGGCCGTTCCGGACTCGCCCAGTGCGGGCTATTGGCCGAGTGCTTGGTAGAATTTTCTGGCCTAAATATTTCCGTGAATCCTACCGAGAGATCAAGCTTGTAACTTGGCCATCACGTAGCGCTACCTGGAAACTTACTTTTGCAGTGCTGTTGTTTGCGGTAGTTTTTGGTCTAGCCGCAGCCGGTACTGACTTTGTCTTAGATAAAATAATTAGAAGGATTGTGTTCAGAGCATGAGTCCTGTAGTGAGCCTCCGAGTCGCTCCTAGCGATACCAGAGGTAAACAGATAGGCGCAACGAAACAATTATAAGGATGCCAATAATGACAAGTACAAATTTGAACAAATTTACTCGGAGGTCTACTACGGGATGAGCAAACGATACGATACAACAAAACAGTGGTATGCCATTCATACCTATTCTGGTTACGAAGAGAAGGTAGCCGAATCTATTCGCCAACGCGCCGATTCTTTGGATATGAAGGACAAAATCTATCAGGTACTTGTCCCTAAAGAAAAGATGATCGAAATCAAGAACGGCAAGCGCAAGGTTGTCGAAAAGCGGATTTTCCAGGGCTACGTACTGGTGCAAATGAAACTCACCGAAGACGCCTGGTACATCGTCCGTAACACACCAAGTGTTACCGGATTTGTTGGTACCGGTACAGACCCAACTCCTGTATCAAACGACGAAATCGAAAAAATCATGAAGCGCATGGGCCGCGACGAGCCAAAGCACAAGATGGATTACAATGTTGGCGATGTTGTCAGTATTACCGATGGTCCGTTCAAAGGCTTCGATGGCGCCATCAATGAACTCGACGAACAAAAGGGCAAACTCAAGGTACTGGTCAACATGTTTGGCCGCGAAACACCTGTCGAGCTGGACAGCCTCCAAGTTAAAAAGGTTTAGATATGCCACGAGTTACTTATCCGGGTGGTGTGCATCACCTGTCTGGTGAGTTTACTCTTGGCCAGGCGAAAAATATCATCAGCGCACTACCTGATGTTGCGGATGTTTTACCCGATTACGACGATATTTCTGGCAACCGCGGCTATATTGTGTGGAAACACAACGAAGACGAGAATATACCAACCTTTGCACACCGGGCACTCGCGCTTGTACAATCTACCACTGTCAAAAGAGAATCCCTAAGATCCATCCAGCTAAACCACCAAGGTCGTAGCGGATCACAAGAAGCACATACTGACTATCCATTCACAAGCAGCATGACTATGCACCTATCGCCAGAGGGCGGACTTATATATCAGACCCCCAATGATGATGAAGCTATTATTAGAACAAACATCGGTGATGTCGTAATACTCGAGCGAGCAAACGAAACACTCCATAGAGGCATCAACCTGTCTGATATCGGCAGAGTAACGTTGTCTTTCTTTTTTAACGGCAAGGCGTTTTCTCTATGAACGAACAAGCCCCACAACCAGAAGAGTCACTTGTAGAAAGACTAGCCCGCTTAGAGCAAGACATGACGGCAAACGCTAGCGAGCTCTATATGCTTTATGAGAATGTGCTTGATCTTATTTCTATGCAAAGCGAAGGCGAGCAAGACAGGCAGCACTTGATCAGACTGGCAGATTCATACGTAGAGTTTGCGTACAAAAGACGCATAGCCTCTATGTACTTGGACCCCGATGACGATCGCTACTATCACAACCAAAGGGAATCTCTGCAAAAGAGAATTGAAGGTCTAGACCTAGAATATTTCGAACTCTAGACAACAGGAGCAAGGGAAAAGAGCAGCTGGAGCGTCAGGCTACGCCTGTGCCCCGCGCGATGAACGGGGTCCCCGCAAAGCCTGCTTTGTGGGGTAAAGATAAACCGTAGGTTTGTCTCATGTCTGGACAACAGGGGTAATTTGTAGTACACTAGTTCAGTTACGCACTTCGGCGGCCGTGAGGGCCGCATATTTGATAAGAATACTTGATATCTGAGGTAAATGCTTCAAAACCTCTCAAATATTAGCTATCAAATATCAGATATTTAATTTACGAAGGAAATTTATTCTATGGCAGAAGCAAAGAAAATCAAAGCAAATCTGAAGATGAAGATAAAAGGCGGCCAAGCAAGCGCAGCGCCTCCTGTTGGTAGCACCCTCGGTCAGTACGGTGTAAACATGATGGACTTTATCGGTCCGTTCAACGACGCCACTAAGGACAAGATGGGTCAGGATCTGACTGTCCACATCACGATTTACGACGACCGCACTATGAGCTGGAGAAGTGTTGGTACACCAACTGACGACCTTATTCGAAAAGCCCTGGGCATCCAAAAAGGTTCTGGTGTTCCAAACAAGGAAAAAATCGCCAAAAAGCTTAACCAAGCTCAGCTAACCGAAATCGCCCAGACCAAGATGGAAGATATGAATGCTGACAATATTGAATCGGTCAAAAAAATGGTAGCTGGTACTGCCCGCAGCATGGGTGTAGAAGTCGAAGGCTAAATCCTAAAGGCAATGAACAAAAATTCTGAACAAGCTCAGGCATCTACAACTATCGACCTTGAGCAGGAAATTGTTGAACAAGTATCTGACTTGGGTAGATTTGCGCTAGGCACATTCACTGAAAATGCCCAGCCAGAAACTCCCAATATTGTGAAAATTCGCATTCCATTCCAGCTACCATGGAATAGATAACTAGTTTGCCTATACCAAAAAACCTCCGTATAGTTACCCGTCAAAGGTTAACAGCGGAGGTTTTTTATGGGCGAACACGACAAAGAAGCAGTAAGTATGCGTGATAATTCGGGTCTAATGCCAGACTACGACACTGTGGTAGGTGAAATCTGGAAACACCAAGCTGCTGGTGACAAAATGGCTGCCCAGGCTGTCATGGATCTTACCGGTATCAATATAGAGTTTGAGGGTGATGGACGCTAGTATTTATCTCTGTTATCTGCTATAATTAGGTTATCAAATTAATTTGTGGGAGGCCGCTTAGTCAAGCGTCCATTTGCACCACGGAAGGATCATATTATGGCTAAGAAAGCCGACCTACTCGAGCAAGCCAAAGGCTTAGGACTCGAAGTCACAGACAAAAATACGATTGCTGAAATCGAAGCAGCAATCAAAGCTGCAGATTCTGCAACCGAAGCACCTGAGGTAGTCAAAATAAGCGAAGCGCAATCCAGCACTTCCGGCAAAGCCGATAGTGCTGTGACCGCCAAAGCCGGTAAGCGCAGCGCTAAGGCCATCAAAGAAGCCGAGGAGCTTCAGGCAAAAGAAGAACGCAAAGCCTCAAAAGCTGAGACAGAAGCCAGCGAAGTCAAAAAGCCAGTCAAACCACCAACTCGTTCACGCTTAGAACGCGCTGGCAAGAAGCTCCGCAAAGCCTCTGAACTTGTCGAAAACGATAAACAGTACGCTATCAAGGAAGCTCTAGAACTAGCTACCAAGACAAGCACAACCAAGTTTGATGCAACTGTCGAGCTGCACATCAATCTAAACGTCGACCCTCGTCAGGCAGACCAGAACATACGTGATAATGTTGTCCTACCAAGTGGTACGGGTAAAACAGTCCGGGTTGCGGCACTAGTAGAAGCTGACGATGAAGCAGCCGCCAAAAAGGCTGGGGCTGACATCGCCGGGCACGAAGATCTGCTAAAGGCAATCGAGAAGGGCGTGATTGATTTTGACATCCTAATCTCAACTCCAACTCTGATGGCAAAACTTGGCAAGTATGCTCGCACACTCGGTCCAAAAGGTCTGATGCCAAATCCAAAGAGCGGTACGGTTACGACTGATGTTCCTAAGGCGATCCAACAAGCCAAGGCTGGTCGGGTAGAGTACCGGGTTGATTCAACCGGAATTGTTCACTTAGGCATCGGTAAGGTTAGCTTTGGCGCTGACAAACTGATGGTTAACACCCAAGCAATTTTTGATTCTATCAAGGCTAACAAACCAAACAGCATCAAGGGCAACTACGTAAAGGCAATCACTGTTAGTAGCACAATGGGTCCTGGTATCAAGGTTCTGACTACAGAACTCTAAACAAAAGCGGCAGCTACATTCAAAAAAGAATTACGTAATTAATTACGTAATTCTTTTTTTGTTGGTGCTTGTTCGCAAATTCACGCGCCATGTGCGTGAAAACTACAACATGTTTATGCTTGTGGCGCTACTCTATGCACATTGGTGTAAGGTTGAGGTATGCGACTGCTTCTGCTTGCTCTTGAGTCAGCAAGTCACAGTCAAAAATATATCCATTATCAACCTCTACGTCAGTCACTTTGACCCAATCTCCTTCGTCAGACTCCTTAGTTAAGAATGCATAGATAGAATTGTCGGACACATCTTTTGCACTCAGAAAGGCGTACGACTGATTGTTGCTGTTCGTATAGAAGCTTACGTCTACATCTTTATCTGCTTTGCTTGATGAAGAAGACTCATATGCGCCTAGTACATTACTTAATTGTATCTTGAAGCGGTCTATCTTCGCACTTTCAATGCAGTTAACCCTTGCATAATTAGGGTTTGCATAGGTCCTGCAGCTGACACCAGCCCCTGTTAACACTGCTGACTTATCTGGTGTAGATGTTCCGGATGTCCTAACTTCCCCAGTCAACCCATGGGCCATGATACTACTGTTTATTTGGTCAATTATGTCCATACCCACTTGGCTATAGTTTAGATAGACGTCTGAGTAAATATCTAAAGTTAAATCTTCCTCTTCATAGTGATAGCTATCTACATAACTGTCGATGGAAGGTTCTGTATGATTTGGGTTATAAGCTAATAGATCGGACCTTATTTCATCTAATATTTGTGATGCTGATTTTTGTTCTAAATCAGACTGTATCGCCGTGTCATCTGTTTTAGAATTATTGGTTAGCTCCTGATTATCCTCTTTGTTGAAAACTAGAAGATAGGAAGCAACCCCAATAGAAAGCAATAATATGATTGCAGCAACTATAAATGGTAGTTTTTTAGATTTTTTTGGCTGCTCTGGAAGTGGGGCTGGCGCTGTCGGCTGCTGAAGAGTTGATCCGCCTGCAGCTACAGGACTGTCTTCTGGTTGAATCGCTTGACCTGGCTGCAGCGGTTGATTTGTGTTGTCTTGATTATTATCCATTGTTGATGCCTATTTAAATAATTATCCTAAGTCTAGCATAAGAGTTATGGGCACGTAAGCTTCATACGTTTACAGCATTTATAGTGTCAAATGTCGCCTATTCATAAGAACATGCTTATGTTTATAAAAACCACAACACAAAAATGCTTGTGGTGCTAGTCTATGGTCTGTAAACTTACTCTCAGTACTACTTTGGAGGGAGACAACAGCTTTGGGCGTTTTCAGCAATATTCAAATCCGGCAGGCCATAAAGGACGATCACATCGTATGCGTGCCGTTCAACGAAAAACACGTCAGTCAGGCTAGCCTGGATGTAACGCTTGGCTACCACTACTACCGTGTGGAACGGGCAAATGAACGCAATATTTATAATCCATTCGACCGCGAGGATGTAGAGCGGTATTTTGATGGACCATACAAGGCCATGCCGCACAAGGCTTGGTGCGATCTAAATGGTGTTAAGACGCAGAAAAACATTCCAGATGATCATCCGGTGATTGCAATCAAGCCTGGCGAGCGCATCCTGGCCCACACTCATGAATTCTTTGGTATCAAACCACCAGGCGCCTGCGAAGTAAAAAGCCGCTCTAGCTGGGGGCGTAACGGCGTGGCTGTGTGTTTTGACGCTGGCTGGATTGACCCAGGCTATGTAAACCGTCTAACTCTAGAAATCTTTAACCTCAATCAGCGCGAAACAATCTTGCTACCTGTCGGTGAGCGTATTGCTCAGATTGTTTTTCACCACACCGGCGAAGTAGATGGCAACTATGGTCAAGGTAGAGACAAAGGTTTTAGTGGCAAATACCAGACTGGTACCGACTTCAAATCAATCATAACAACTTGGGATCCAGCTCAAATGCTACCAAAGGCCTGGAAAGACAAGCGCGAAATGCCTATCAAACTCGAAGGTGTAAGTTATGAATAGACCACTCACCCAAAGTACTCGGATGGGCGCTTTACAGGTAGGCTGCGCCCAGCCTGTGGCGCTTGCTTACCCATCAGAGAACTTAGGGTTCATTCTTGGTAGGGATGGAGTGATTTATGAGTAGAGGGCGCTACATTGTCATAGAAGGACCAGAAGGTGTTGGCAAGACCACTCAGATTGAGACACTAGCAAATCGTTTGCTTGAGGCTGGCTACCCAGTGCGAGTTTTTCGTGAGCCAGATAGCCAAACAGACCTAACGGCTAGAACAATTAGGCAGATGACTCAAGACCCAAACTACCCAATGAATACTCGTACTGAAGTGCTACTTTATAACGCTGCTCGCAGCCAATCCCTAGAGGTAATCCGTAAAGCCCGCGACCAAGGTGTCATCTGCTTGTGCGATAGAAACTACCTTACAACACTAGCAATTCAATACTATGGCCGCGGTGATGTGCCGGATTATGAGACTATCACTAGCATTATCGATTTTGCAGTCGCCGACATGCAACCAGACATGACCATTGTGCTCGACGCACCAGTGCAGACACTGCGCCAGCGAGCTCATGATAGAGGGGCAGGCGAGAGATTTGACAATCTTGACGAAGCCTTTCTTGAACGAGTACGAGCTGGCTACCTTTGGGAAGCAAAGCAGCGTAACTTACCTGTGGTATTTGCCAGCAATTCACAGGAGCAAGTTGCCGAGGACATTTGGAAAACTATTCATGGAAAAATGTCTGTGCAAGTTGCAGAGAACACAGCTCCACCAGTTAGCTTGGCTGCACCAGCTACATCAATAAAAGAAGTGATAGACAAGAAAAAAGAGACCATTCACGAGCCTCAAGACATTGAATATGTTAAGAAAAATGACAATGGCAATTATGAAATCACCCCTGATGGCAAAGCTTTCTTGGGCGACGCAGTCACGAATACTGACGGCGATGTTTATGGATTCACCGACAAACTTAGCACTACAACCATAGCTGCAGCCATGGCACGTCTCAGTCGGCGCGGTGACGATATGCGTATCACTATACTCGATGAGTTTGCTGGCGCTATGGGTAAGGACGAGAAGCTCTTGCATCGAGTTATCACGGCTTATGGCGACGATTCTGTCCAACAACTGGTTGGCCAGCATTTGGTTGTTGAGAACGCCAGTAATTTGCTAACTAAGAAGCTCGAATGGGGCAGGCTAGCCAGCTACCTAGAACAATCAACTCGCTATATTTACTTCGATCAAAAGGACGACCAGGGTCGCTACCGTTACTTTGTGCCAAAGGATCTGCCAAAAGCAGTCAAGGCCAGATACATCAGTGCCATGGACGATATCTTTGATAATTATTCGGACATGGTGCGCAATATTACAGATTATGTTCGGGCTAACAGCAAGGTTCCAAAGGCCGAGCGAGACGCAGCCTTCAACGGTGCTACTCGCGCTCAAGCCTGCGATGCAATACGTCCGGTACTACCTGTGGCAACCAAATCAACTGTCGGTATTTATGCATCAGGTCAGGCGCTAGAGAGCCTAATTATGCACCTGATGAGTGATGAGCTCCCAGAAGCCAAGACAACTGGTGAGGCCATGCTGCGGGAAGCTCGCAAGACTATTCCGACCTTCCTAGAACGAGCTGATAAGCCAGATCGTGGTGGAGCCGCTATCGCTTACAGAGCTCAGACTTACAAATCCATGAAAGAACTGGCCGAAAAGCAAGTCCCGGGCACGCTGGGCAATCTAGACGATGATGTGCAGCTGGTGGACTACTGGCCCCGCAACGAGCTCGATTTGCTTCCGCACATGCTCTACGAACATTCAGCGCTAAGTCTGAAGGATTTACAAAAAGAAGTTGCCGGCTGGTCATATGATCAGAAAACTGAGGCATTCATAACCTACATGGGCGAACGGCTCAATCGCCGCCACCGCCCAGGCCGCGCATTAGAAATAGCTCACTATAGCTGGGATCTCATCTGTGATTATGGTATTTTTCGTGATTTGCAGCGCCATCGTATGGTCGACAGCCTAGAGTGGCAGCCACTGACACCGCGCTACGGATTTGATATACCAGAACTCGTCGAAAAGGCCGGTTTGAGCGAACAGTTTGAAGCTTGTTTTGATAAAAGTGCCGAACTATACAGTTACTTGCAGTCTAAAGGCTTTGCGCTCGAAGCCCAGTATGCGACCCTGTTAGGCCACCGAATGCGCTGGAAGATTACTTACAACGCCCGCGAGGCCTTCCACCTGCACGAACTCCGTACCAGCCCACAAGGCCACCCGGGCTATCGAAAACTTGTCAAAGAAATGCACGACAAGTTAACAGAAGTTCATCCACTACTTGGGCAGGCAATGAAGTTTGTTAATAAAGGCGAAGACGAAGAGCTAACCCGTCTAGCCGCCGAGCGCTACACCCAATTCAAGCTAAACAACCTATCTTAGCTAGATGTATTGTTAGGTCAGGACTGTCAATAATAAGCGATGCGTAGCAGCTGCTACTCAGAGTGAATTATTGGCAGTTATGGACAACAAGACGCTGGCTAAGACAGTTATTTTAGTTTGAATTTGGGTGTACCAACCCAAAGTTCAAGCTAGAACAGCTCAAATAACTAGTCTTCGTAAATACCCCAGTCTGGACCTATGCTTAGTAGTGCCGCACCGAGGGTTAGACCCTCTCCTCTTAGCCTCATAAGTTCTGCTCGCTCCGAGTCGAATTCTTGTTGAGGGGTACGACCATCATGTACGAGCCTTGGCTCGCCGTCTATTTCTGGTTCTCTTTCAGTTATTGACATTTTATATATCTCCTAATTTATTCTTGTGATGAAGTGACAACTGGAGGTGAAAGGCTTGGGGAGGAGCGAAAGGCTCATTATTGACTCCCCAGCCACAGTGGTAGGCTTTGTTATTTTCCGGGCAGAATGGCGCAACCCATTTGTGAGCGCGTACTTAACAAAGTAGTTAGACAGGATGGGCAACGGGCCGCAATCCTTGCGAGGAAGAAAGGAGATTTCCTCTATCTAGCTCGCTACGTGAACGAGGCTGCCATATAAGGCGCCACGCGTAGCCCTACCACAACCTCGAAGGAACTTCAGCTCGAATCGGCCAGCGTGTTAGCACGCGCTTCAGTCTCATGCCGATCAATGACATCGAGGAGGCTCTGTACCTCTGGTTCTCCGAGCATATCTCTATTCGAGAGCACATACTTTCGTGCACTATCGTACATGCCATACTCAATGCGTGACGATAGTTCGTCATCAAAGTGCCTATACCTCTCATCCTGACGGCTCATAGTATCCTCCAGTTGTCCAAATTGTGTGTTCCGCAATTTACGGAACAGGTACTATCCCCCACGGGGACGGTAGGAAGCGGTGCTTCCATGGCTATCGTCAAATCATTGATGACAATCATGGACTCGCCGATAAAAAAACCGGATCCCTTTGGTTGGAATCCGGTGTTTGTTTTCGAGCTTTTTGGCGCGTACTAGATTCCAACCATTATTTCGCCACAATAAACGCATAACCGAGCTTGTGGCTTGGCATACACTTGGCGAGAATGGTTTGGATCATTTGTATCACGAGTATTGAATGTACGCCTGTCTAAATTGGTTGTCAAGTAATTGGTTGACTTTTGTACGTTTTACCCCTATAATAATCAGTGATTACCAAAGACAGTAGCTGTCAGTAAAATGACTTAATTTGCTACCGAGGCGATTTAGTAGATAGTAGCTAGTAGCTAGTATTTAGTAAACTCCTGTAAATGTCCCTGGTTAGTCCTGGGACTTTTTTAGTTCTAGTAATCAGCAGAATCTTTCGGTCGATAAGATTATGCAACTGTAAACCATAACTTCGTACTTAGTACTCCATACTTTGTACCTTACTCCAAAGGAGTATCAATGGCTTTAACAAAAGACAAGAAACACGAAGTTGTCGCCCAGGTAAGCGAACTACTAGCTTCATCGAAGCTAACCGTGGTCGCCGAGTACAAGGGCACAACCGTAAAAGCAATCCAGACTCTGCGCCGTGAAGCAAAGGGAAATGGCACCAAAGTAAGCGTTATCAAGAACCGCCTGGTTATCAAGGCGCTTGAAAGTAGCGACACTTTCAAAGACATCGAAACAGGTGTTTTTACCGGTCAGCTCCTATATGCATTCAACAGCGAAGACGAGGTTGCTCCTGCACAAGTACTAGATACTTTTGCTAAGAGCAATCCTAATCTTCAGTTTGTTGGTGCAATCACCGCTGACGGACAGTTTATGAGCGCAGACGACGTTAAATCGCTTGCAGGCCTACCAAGCAAGAATGAGCTTATCGCTCAGGTTATTGCAACTCTGCAGTCACCGGTTAACGATGTCATGAGTGGCCTATCAGGCAACTTGCACGCTCTACTGGACGGTATTGAGGCGAAAGCAGCCTAAGCTGCAAATTTAACAATTTACCGGTTATCATTTACTAATTATTTGCCATTTGACCATTAACCAGAGGTCCTCTGACAAATAAAAACTGGTAAATGTGCAAATGATAAATAATATCTCAAGGAGATTAATCAAATGGCGAAAGATCTAAAGAAACTCGCAGAAGAACTTACAAGCCTAACTGTGCTTGAAGTAAACGAACTAAAGAACGTCCTTAAGGACGAATACGGCATTGAGCCAGCTGCTGCAGCTGCAGTTGTTGCTGGTCCTGCTGCTGGCGGTGACGCTGGTGCACAAGCGGACGAAGGCAAAGCTGAATACGATGTTGTCCTTAAGGACGCAGGCGCTCAGAAGGTTGCTGTTATCAAGGCTGTCAAAGACATCACTGGTCTTGGCCTAGGCGAAGCAAAAGCTATCGTAGACGGCGCTCCAAAGACCGTTGTCGAGAAGGCTCCAAAAGAAGAAGCAGAAGCTCACAAGAAGACTCTTGAAGAAGCTGGCGCTACTGTCGAACTATCATAAGGAAACCTATCTCGGTTTCCTTATCGCGCGGTGTCCAAGCAAAGCTTGAACTCCGGCTGTTCATCAGTGAGTAAGGAAAAAGGACCACGAATTTACTTCGTGGTCCTTTGTTAATACAAAGCTTTAGCTGGAAGAATTATTCGTACAGTGATGAAACACGGTGTTAGTTTGACTAGCACCGTGTTTTTATTTTGCTTACGCCTTTTCAGGACCCACTATGTCTGTATAATCAGTAGTCAGTATGGATTACAATCAGTTCACCCAGCCAGAGCAATCAACACCAGCTAGTGCTCCTGTTCCTGACGTAGCGCCACAACCTCCATTAGAGCAAAAGCCCAAAAAGAATAGACTTTTATTTGTAGTACTAGCTGTGGTAACTTTGGCCGGCTTGAGCGCTGGAGCATATTATTTGTACGACTCTAGACAGAGCAACCAGTCAGACGATTTGGTCATTCCGGCAGAGACAGTCATCAGTACAGAAACAGATACCAGCGTGTACGAAGCTCGTGTCTCTAGGCTTGTTACTGCTAGCGAAGGATACGCAGCAGCCAACAATGGCACTTTGCCAACTGTCAACGACATAGACACTGCCTTTGTCGTCAAATACCTAAACAACGATTTTACCGACCCAAACACTGGACTAGCCTTCGTTATAACCGAGAACAACCCAGCTCCTGGAGAAATCCAATACGTCACTAGCGCAACATGTAACGAAGACGGGGCAATTACAGAAGGCTCTTCGAGTCAGTTTGTCGTAAGGGCGCTTGTTACTGATGGCACAATCTACTGCACAGGCAACTAGTTTTTGTAATAAAAGTTATCCACAGCACATGCTGCTTATCTTTGACTTGACAGATTCACTATGGTACGGTTAGGCGTAAGTGTACCTGATGGAAAATAAATTGCGAGAAAGAAAAAGTACAAAAGATGGCGGAGTTACCAGAAAAACAAGTAAAAAGATTAAAATCTCTAATCCAAGAGGCTGAAACTAATTTGGCTGCTGCCAAGGAGTTGCTCATCAGCCTGGTTGGTGATGACAGCGTCGCTACTACCCCTAGCACGGATGAACAAGTTGGCAAAATTATCGAAGGTGTATTTGATGGCCAAAATATGGTTGGCAGCGATGCCAAAACATACCCGGTTCCAGCTAACTACGCCAGCAAATCAAAGCTCGTCCAGGGTGACATTCTTAAGCTTACAATCGCTGACGACGGCGCATTTCTCTATAAGCAAATCGGCCCAATCCCACGCAAACAAGTTGTTGGCACGCTTACCCAAAAAGACGGCCATTACACTGTAAACTTCGACGGCAAAGACTACCGCGTACTACTAGCTAGCGTAACTTATTTCAAGGCAAAACAAGGCGACCAAGTCAGCATCAACATCCCAGAAGATGGCAATGCCGAATGGGCAGCACTCGAAGCAGCTCTCTAAGCTCTCATGGTTATATCTGATAATCACTGTATTATCTGTTCATGAATCAAAAATTTGTTGAGACCTCTCAGGCAATCGCAGAGGCAACTCATGATATTGCCACACCATCTAATGGGTTGAGCTTGGCCGGCTTTGGGTTTGTTATGCATGGAGCAAGTAGACTAAATACATGGAGTGGTCTGATAGAAACTGGCGCAGGTTTTGTTGCAGATATATATGATGGTAAGCTTGCTAGAGCTACCGGAACAAACAGTGACCTAGGTGAGAAAGTTGACGCTAGCTTAGACAAGATCAAAACCGGTTACTTTGCTACGAGACTACTCGTGGAGAACAAGGCACCACGTCACTTAATTTATAGCATCATTGGGCAGAATGTTATCAATGCAGGTATTACACTTTATGATCAAAAAAAGAATCCTATTCAGAATGTGCATCCAATAAAAGCTGGAAAATACGGCATGTTCGCCCAAAACGCCGGACTTGGCTTGCATGCAGTAGGTTCTAAACTAGCAGAAACTCATCCAAAGTATGGCCGTGCTACCAAAATACTAGGCACCACAGTCGCTTATTCGGGTGTAACTCTAAGTCTACTTGCATCCAAAGAATATGCTCGGCAGGCACATCTAATCTAAAAACTCGCTATCTATGAACAGCTTATCCCCGTGTTATCAACAACAGGGGTGGTAGTGGATTGCTACAACGCGTATACTATAAAGACAAAGGGAGTAAGGGTAGGCGATCGGTTTTTCTGACGCCCTAAATTCGCAGATGAGCAAAGCACTATATAGAAAATATCGATCTAAAAACTTGGCCGAAATTGAGGGTCAGTCACATATTACCCAGACGCTTGATAACGCCATAAAACAAGGCAAAATTAGTCACGCCTATTTATTCACCGGTCCACGTGGTGTTGGCAAAACGTCAATTGCTCGCATCTTGGCTCATGAAGTCAATGGTCTAGATTATTCAGATGAATCCATACATCTAGATATCATCGAGATTGACGCCGCATCAAACCGAAGAATTGATGAGATTCGAGACTTGCGCGACAAGGTGCATATCGCTCCTACTAGTGCAAAGTATAAAGTCTACATTATTGATGAAGTTCACATGCTCACCCGTGAAGCCTTTAACGCACTACTTAAGACTCTGGAGGAACCACCAGCTCACGTTATATTCATATTAGCGACTACCGAGCTTCATAAACTACCAGAGACTATCATTAGTAGAACACAGCGTTTTACATTCAAGCCTATTGAAAATGATGTTGCGGTCCAGCACCTAGCCAAAATCGCTAAGGCTGAGGATATAAAAATTGATAAAGAAGCCCTACAGCTGCTTGCCGAGCACGGCAAGGGAAGTTTTCGCGATAGCATCAGTCTGCTTGATCAGATTGGACACAGTGACAGTCAAATCACGGCCGATGATGTTCGCCTAATTATTGGTCTAGCATCCCAGGAGCATGTACAACGGACTCTGGACGCTGTTTTCCAGGGCACAACCAAGGACTTAGTAGACGCTATAAATTCATTCATAGCAGCGGGTGTAAGCGCTGCTCAGGCTGCCAAACAGCTCAGTAGTTTACTACGAGAACAAATTATAAATGATAACGTTAACGAAACATCGCTAGCATTACTTGGTGACCTATTGGCAGTATCACAGAGTAGCGAACCAACTACAGCGCTTGAAATCGCCTTATTCAAGGCTCATATCGTGGCACAGCCAGAGTCTAAAACCACTCCAAAGCCAAAACTAGTCACGAAATCACCCCAGAAAACCACGAAGCCAGCCGTAGAAGAACCTGCGGAAATAGAGATAGAAGTACCAGTCCAAGAACAACCAGAACCAGTAGCTCCAGAACAGGCTCCAGTAGTAACAGGTGAAAGTGCTGAATGGTGGGGAGATGTGCTCAATCAAATTAAAGCCGTCAATAATACTCTGTACGGAATTCTTCGTATGGCCGAGCCTAAGGTAAACGGCGACACACTACACTTAAGCTTTGGGTTTGGTTTTCACAAAAAGAAGGTGGCTGACTCAGACACCCAAGCAAAGATTCACGAAGCAATCAAAAAAGTTACCGGTAGCTCATACCAGATAAAAGCTATACACGACAAAAATATCACCCAACAACCAGCCGCAAAAACCAAGAAGCCAGAGCCAGTTATAGAAGAAGCGGTAAATGAAGAATTAGAATCAATTACAAACGTATTCGGTGGAGGAGAGGTGCTAGAATCATGAATGCCGTTACCCCGCAAGCAAACTTCTTAAGTTTTGCTACTAAACCACCGATAAGTATTTCCACGAATAGACAAAACGCGATAGCTAGACGGAGCGTAACGGTATGAATCCACAGAACGACAATGTACCAAAAAACTTACCACCCCAAAACACCGAAGCCGAAGCCAGCTTACTTGGTGCTGTGCTGATTGATTCTGACGCAATCGTAAAGGTAGCCGACATTGTTAAGCCAACTGACTTTTATGACGAGAGACATGCTCATATTTACGAGGCTGTTATTAGCTTGTATGAAAAGCATAGCCCGATTGATGTGCTGACATTATCTGACCAACTCAAAAACAACGGCATGCTCGATATGGTTGGTGGTGCAAGTTATTTAACTGAGCTAACTAACTTTGTGCCGACCGCAACTCACGCCGATCGCTACGCTGAAATAATTGCCCAAAAAAGCATGCGAAGGCGCCTCATCAAGGCCAGCCAATCAATTACTCAGCTTGGCTTTGACGAATCGCAGAGCTTGCAAGATGTTATCGAAACAGCTGAAACTCAGCTTTTCCAAGTATCAGAACAGCACATCCAACAGGACATCCACAGTATCGAAAATATTTTGAGCGCAAGCTTCGATCGACTCGATGATCTTCATAAAGACAAAGGTAAGCTTCGTGGTGTGCCAACTGGTTACAAAGATCTAGACAACATGTTAGCTGGGTTGCAGCGATCTGATTTGTTTGTACTAGCTGCTCGTCCATCTATGGGTAAAACAGCTTTTGTATTGAACCTTGCACACAACGTCGCAGTCAAATCAGAACAACCGGTACTAATGTTCAGCCTAGAAATGGGTAAAGAACAGCTGGTTGATCGCATGCTTGCCCGTGAATCGGGTGTCGATGCTTGGGCACTCCGAACCGGCAACCTGACAGATAGTGATTTTGAGAAAATAAGTCATGCCATGGGTACTCTCAGCGAGGCGCAGATTTTTATTGATGACACGCCGAGTATCACCGTCAGCGATCTACGCACAAAAGCCAGGCGAGAAGCCCACCAGCGACCGCTCGGGCTAATCATTGTCGACTATTTGCAACTGATGAGTGGTGGCAGTAAGTTTGGTGGTGATGGTAATCGCGTCCAGGAAATTTCTGAGATATCGCGTGGGCTTAAGGGTGTTGCCCGCGAGCTTAATGTGCCGCTAATAGCACTTAGCCAGCTAAGTCGTTCTGTAGAAAATCGCAGCCCGCAAATTCCACAACTAGCAGATCTACGTGAATCAGGCTCAATCGAACAAGATGCCGACGTTGTAGCGTTCCTTTACCGCGAAGATTACTACAATCCAGAATCGGAGCGCAAAAACATTATGGACATTTTCATCAAAAAGCACCGAAATGGTCCTACTGGCCAGGTCGAGCTTTACTTCGATAGAGAGAAGCAGAGAATTCATTCTCTCGACAC
Organism: uncultured Candidatus Saccharibacteria bacterium; assembly: GCA_964644965.1. GTDB lineage: Bacteria > Patescibacteriota > Saccharimonadia > Saccharimonadales > JACDBH01 > CAZXYN01. The sequence continues at coordinate 196,919 of CAZXYN010000001.1, forward strand.
TCGTCACGAGCAGCCTTTTAACTCGTAAAATGATATACTGATACATAAGCATTATGAAGAAACTTCGGAAATTGTGGAACGTATTACTGGCGATGTCGCGAACAGTATTATTTGCAGTCGCTGGTGTTTTTGGCGTCCTGACACTTATGCTATACAAACTACAAAGCCTAACACCAGGTCTCAGTCCAGCAGAAATCGCGACTTATCAAAACGCTAGCAGCCTTTCAATAATCACTGACAATATGGTAAACGCTCCGTACAAGCTCAGTGTATTTTTGAGTACTCAGATTATAGACTCGACGTTTGGCCTTCGGCTAGTTGGGGCAATGGTAGGCGCATTGACCATTATTGTTTTCTACTTTTTGATTAGAAGCGTTGTTGGACCAATTGTATCAATAGCCGTCACGGCGATGTTTGCCAGCTCAACATTACTGCTTGTTATGTCGCGAACAGCTACAGCTTATGTAATGCTACTGTCCTTGTTTATTGTTTTTGCCAGCGGTTTTTATATACGATTTGGTAAGCGCAAGGATGTTGGCTGGATTGTAGCGGCTGTAGCACTTGGCCTTTCATTATATGTCCCAGGTATGATTATCTTCATATTGCCTGCAGTAATTTGGCAATTCCGTAATATCAAAAAATCATTCGAACGACTCGAAACGCCAGTTATAGTAGCTTCGTCAGTAGCCTTTGGGGTGCTTTGTGTGCCACTGATTGTTAGTTTGATTCGTGACCCAAACTTGTGGCGTGGCTATTTAGGTTTTCCGGAGACATTTGCCAGCATATCGGATATGATTCGCCATTCTGCTGCTGCAATTTCAAGCATCTTCGTAATGACACCAATAGATTCAAGCTACTGGCTTGGTAGACAGCCAGTTTTGGATGTTTTCGCTGTAACAATGTTTATCATTGGTACATTTGCCCTGATTAGCCAATACAAGCTCGACCGTTTGTGGACAATCTTAGGTATTCTAGCAATTGGCGTGGCGTGGATAGGCATTACTACAAATCGTTACGGCATACTTGTACTACTTCCTTTTATTTATGTAGTCATAGGTATAGGTGTTCAGAAGCTTATTAATCAATGGCTAAGTGTATTCCCAAAGAACCCCATCGCTCGCTACACAGGCGCCGCTCTGTTAGCCACCGCGATCGTTGTAACTATCAACTTTCAGCTTCATCGCTATTTCGTAGCATGGCCAAACAATCAGGCTACTAAGCAGACTTTCTCGGAAGCCTATCCAGGCACTCGTCAGTAGAGGCAGTTCTTGGTATACTAACAGATGAAATCAAAGGAGATGTGACCATGAGTAAATTTGACCAAGCCAAGATGCTAATGAAGGTAAAGAAACTGCAGAAAGAATTGCAGAAAGAGATTATCACCGTCGAAGCAGGTGATGGCGCTGTTCGTGTCGAAATTAACGGCGAACAAAAGATTAGGAAAATCCATATCGACCCAGAACAAGTAGACGTAGATGACATCGCAGAGCTTGAGCGTTGGGTTGAAGATGCAGTCAAAGAAGCTATTAAAGCTAGCCAGAAGCTTGCCGCCGACAAAATGCAGCCAATGATGGGTATGCTCGGTGGACTCGGCATGTAGGAAACCGTCTTGGCAGTATTACCAAAACCACTCGAAAAATTAATTGAGTCCCTGGAAGTAATGCCAGGGGTTGGTTCGCGTACCGCCGAACGCTACGCCTATTACTTATTTAGAGCCGATCCAGCAAAGGCCAAAAAGCTTGCCGAGTCATTAGAAACAATCCACGAAAAGATTAGCCTGTGCGGAAAGACATTTGCTCTTGTTGAAGCCGGTCAGGAACTTTCGCCGCTTTATACCGATCCAGATCGCGACAAGCAGACAGTAGCTGTTGTCGCCGAACCGTTTGATATTGTCGCATTAGAAAAAACTGCCCAATTCAAAGGTACTTATCATGTACTTGGCGGCTTAGTATCACCGATTGACGGTGTCGGGCCGGAACAACTGACGGTGCATCAGCTGGTCAAAAGAATTGACGATGATAGTGTAAAAGAAATAATACTAGCAACCAACGCCAGCGTAGAAGGCGAGAGTACTGCATTATATATTCAGCAGCAAATTGGTGATCGCAATGTCAGTATTACTCGTCTGGCACGTGGCCTACCGATAGGTGTGGATCTAGAATATGCTGACCAAATCACGCTCACTCGAGCGCTCGAAGGCCGCACCAACATTAGTAGTTAGTAGTAAGTAGATAGTACAATATTCCTATGACAGAGCTTGAACAAATCAATCAGATTATTTCTGACAGTCACAAGATTCTTATCATTCAGGCCGACAATCCTGATGCCGACAGTCTAGCGTCAGCTCTAGCGCTAGAATCAATTATCCACGAACTCGGTAAAGAGCCGGTGCTTTATTGCGGCGTTTCGATGCCAGAATATCTTAAATATTTGCCTGGCTGGGACAGGGTTAGTAGTGAAGTCCCAGGCAAATTTGACGCAAGCATCATAGTAGATACCTCTGCACTAAGTTTGCTAGAAAAGCTTGCTGTATCTGGCGCACAAGGCTGGGTAGCAAGTAGGCCAGTAATCGTACTCGACCACCACGCCGATGTAGCATGCGATATACCATATGCCTCGGTTGTCATCAATGATAGTGATATGTCCTCTACGGGTGAGCTTATCTACAGAATAGCCAATGAACTTAACTGGCCTGTCAGCATCGAGACAGCCGAATTTGTAATGACGACAATACTCAGTGACACAATGGGGCTTACTACTGAAACAACCAGGCCAGATACTTACCGTGCCATGGCAGAACTGGTAGAAAAGGGTGTTAGTAGGCCAAAACTAGAGGAATTGCGCAGAGCCTTCAACAAAATGCACAGGCAGATATTCTCCTACAAGGCAACTCTAATTGAGCGGACTGAATTCTTTCATGATGATGCCCTGGCGATAGTGACCATACCACAACAAGAGATCAACGATTACAGTCCGCTTTATAATCCGGCTCCCTTGATTCAACCAGACCATCTTCAAACAGAGGGTGTGTTAGTTAGCCTGGTCATGAAATCTTACGATTCGGGGCGAATAACAGCCGCCATCCGCTGCAACCAAGGCGCACCGATAGCCGCCAAACTAGCCGAACACTTTGGCGGCGGCGGTCATGCACACGCCAGCGGTTTCAAGCTGGAAGGTAAGCCACTAGAAGAAGTAGAGTCCGAATGCATAAGCAAAGTATCCGAACTACTTTCAATAGGAACACAAGAAGTATGAAACTCTATAACACGCTGACCAGACAAACTGAGGAATTCAAACCGGTTACGGGTAATAAAGCCAGCCTGTACACCTGCGGTTTGACTGTTTACAGCCAGCCGCATATTGGTAATTGGGTAGCTTATATTTATTGGGATATCTTGGTCCGCACGCTCAAGGCCAGTGGCTATGATGTTGAGCGCGTGCAGAATATTACCGATGTCGGACACCTGACAAGCGACGAAGACGCTGGCGAGGACAAAATGTTGGCTGGCGCACTCAGAGAAGGCAAGACGGCGTGGGAAGTCGCCGAAAAATATATTACAATCGCTGATCACGAGGCGTATGACATGCTCGGCTTACTCAGGCCAGAGCATATGCCGCGTGCTACTGAATATATCCCACAGCAGATTGCCTTTGTAGAAGAGTTAGAGAAAAAGGGCTACACCTACGTAATCAAAGACGGCGTGTATTTTGACACTAGCAAGCTCGATAGCTATGGTGAGCTGGCACGGCTCAATATAGAAGGTTTGCAGTTTGGTGTCCGCGTAGCCGACACGGGCAAAAAGAATCCGACCGACTTTGCCGTCTGGAAATTCAGTGATCCTCCGCTGGCCAGCGGAGAAAAGCGCGACATGGAATGGGACAGTCCGTGGGGTAAGGGCTTCCCTGGCTGGCACCTGGAATGTTCTGTGATGGCAAGCGAACTGCTTGGAGACACAATCGACATCCACGCCGGTGGTGTTGACCATATCCCCGTGCATCACACCAACGAAATCGCTCAGACAGAAGCTGTGACAGGCAAAAAGTTTGCAAACGTATGGGTGCACGCCAACCACATCAAGGTTGATGGCACTAAAATGAGCAAGTCTTTAGGCAATATCTATACATTGCAAGATATTTTAGATAAGGGTTACGACCTGCAAGCCTTTAAACTACTTGTTCTGAGCAAACATTACCGTACAGAGGGTAATTTTACCTGGGAAATCCTCGAAGCCGCCCAGAATCGCCTGAACCGTTGGCAAGCTGTAGCTGATTTGCAGTGGCAGAGAGATGGCAATGATGCAACCGGCTCTTTGGAAAAAGAATTGATTGAAGCGCTAAGCTCGGATTTAGACACACCAAAAGCTCTGGCAACTATTGAGCAAGCTCTGGATGAAATAGAAACCAACGTAGAAATATCACCGCAACTCATTAGAAATTACCTGAAACTTATAGATAATTTACTTGGTATAAATCTTAATAAACCCAATATCTCTGAAGAACAGAAAAAAATCATTGATAATAGACAACAGGCTCGTGACTCAAAAGATTGGCAGAAGTCAGATGAATTACGTAATGAATTACGTAATTCAGGTATTGAAGTTCGTGACACCGAACAAGGTCAAATCTGGGAGAGAATCTAAGCTTTTGGTTCTTTTTGTTTGGTTATAGATATTCCGTCTACCTGGCCTGGCTCGATAATTTCGTGCCTAACAAAGTAGTCGATAATTAGAATTCGCAGACAGCCAGCAAGAGGTATGGCGACAATACCACCTAGCAAACCACCAAAGCTTACACCAATCACAACCGATGCAAACACTAATAGTGGCGACATGTCAGTAGAACTTGCCTGAATACGTGGCTGGACGGCGTAATTTTCTATCTGCTGGTAGAGAATATAGTAGCCAAACACAACAAGTGCTGCTACTGGCGATGTGAATAGGGCTACGATAGTCACCAAAATTGCTCCTAAAGTATGCCCGACCATTGGTATCAGGCCGCAGATGAATACTATTACCATCAAGGCAAATGGATAACTAACGTCCATAATTATAAACACTGGCAGTATAAGCACCGCCGCCAAGGTGGCCAGTAAGAGCTGACCATTGACATAGCCCTTGATGACTCCGTACATACTGCCAATTAGAGATTCCAGATGATCTTCCTTGTCATCAGGTGTAAGACTACGTGCAAGCTTGACCCAACGCGGACCCTCGATTAGCATCATGAATGTCAGAACAAGCACTGTTAGCACCGACACAACACTACTACCAAACCTACCGATTGTGCCGAATGCACCGCCAGTAGCTTTTCCTGCCCAGTCTGAGGCCTGTTCGGACAATGAATCAACTTGTGATTCTAGATTATATCTCTCGACTAAACCACCGAGTGTCGTACTCTGATCATGCAAGTCATCAATCACACCAGGCACAGACTCGATAAACGAAGTCGTCTGACGAACCAGCGGCGGTACAATACTAGCTAGAAAAGCCGCCAGAGCAATTACAACTATCAAAAATGACACGGTAGTTGCCAATGTTCGATTGCCGCGTCGTTTTCCCGGCAATTTATGGGCGATCCAGTGTACAGGAGCATTGAGTGCCAGCGCTAAAAAAAATGCAGTAAAGATTAGCGTAAAGGCATGGGCTGTTTTTGCGAACGCACTCAGTAGCAGCAACCAGGCGAGTATCAAGGCAAGAACTCTTATAACCGTCTTATTAGAAACTGTGATTTCCATCTGATCGGGTTTCTTTGAGAAGAACTTCATAGTTTCAGTATCTCACGCCTGTTTCGGTTGTTCCAGCGCATCTTTGTAAACTCTTACTAGCTTTGGCCCAACGACTGATATATCGTACTGCTTTACGGCTTCTTGTTGCCACTTAAACATGCGTTCACGGAGCTTTTCGTCACCAACAAATTGCTCAATCTGCTCTACAAAGGCTTGCCTATCAGAAGGATTGAATAACAGATAGGGCTGAGGCCCAAGTATGCTTGCGTAACCAGCATTATTACCACCGATTACGACGGTCGAGCCGGCCGCCATAGCCTCTAATAGAACAATCCCGAAGCTCTCGCCACCAATAGAAGGGAATACAGCGATATCTGCTGACGCTAGGTAGTCTGGCTTATCTTTCTCAGATACAAAACCGGTGAATTTCACATTTCTATCTACCCGTACGTGATGATTGGCCTTTTGTTTGAGAGGCCCTTTGCCACAAATTATCAGCTGAGTCTTGCCGGCGATCTCATCATCAACATGGTTATAGGCATCAATTAGCTCCATTATGCCTTTGCGCCTTACTAATCTGCCAAGGAACACAATATTGAGCTTTTTTGAATTGAGATCAGCCTTCCTACGACCTTGCTTGAAGATACTAATATCAATCGGGTTTGGTAGGTAATGAGCACTCATGCCATACGCCTTGCGGGCAAAATGTACAGCTGGTTCACTAACAGCCAACACATGATCAAATCGCTTGAGGCTTTTGCCAAGCATCAATCTCAGAGCTTGATTAGAATAACCGTGCAATCTAGACGCTGGCAGAATATGAAAAGTACCAATTATGGCAGTCTCGGGAGAAGCATAGCGAATAATTTGTTTGGCTAGGAATGGACTGTATGGCAACTGCACATGCAATACATCGAATTTTTCTTGGTCAAGTAATTGCTTGATCTTCTTACGAGAAGCGGGTAGGGGTGTACGAACGTTGTTTTTGTTGTAGCGCATATTCACAAACCGACCTAGGCTATGAACGTTTTCTATATCTGTTCGAGTAGTATCTGCTACCAGGTAATGCACTTCGTGACCCTGTTCGCTGAGCCAACGCCCGACGGTCAGGATGTGTTGCTGCACACCATCAGATTTATCGAGTGTATCGTCTAATACGAAACCAATTTTCACTTGGCAACGCTCCTATTTTCTGCTGCCACTTCTTGTTTATGCTGCTTCATAACTCTTTTGTAGACTGCTTCATATTGGCTGATGATTTTTTCACTATCAAATTGTTCGACGTAAGGTTCGGCCCACTCTAGCCACATGTCACGTACCTCTTGATCGCGTAAAAACAGCTCTAGCCGGCGTGAGAAATCATCAGTGTCTTTTGGGTTTACTAGTGACAGAACACCACGCTCTTTCATGACACAGGCATAGCCTGAGTTATCGCCGGCTACAATTGGTGTACCGGCAGCCATGGCTTCTAGTAGCACCACACCAAAGCTTTCCCCATAAATTGCCGGCGAACAATAGACAGCAGCTTTTTTGAGCAAAGCAATCTTTTCTTCTTCGGTCACGGCACCTATGAAAGTGACCCGTGGAACTTCGTTTGTTAGCACCCAATCTTCTAGTCGGTCACGTTCTGAGCCATCTCCGGCTATGACTAGTTTTACCTTGTCGTCACGCTTAGCAAGTTCTGCGAATGACTGCAGCAAATATTTAACACCCTTACGTTTTTCTAGCCTGCCAAGATAGAGAATCGTGTTTGGATCACGTTTGTATTCTTTTGAGCCACGGAATGTCTTCAGATCGATATAATTCGGTACGATTGTAATGTCTTGGCCAGACCACTCTCGAACAAATCTAGCCGCACTATCAGATACAGCGGTCATGGCCGCAATCCGACGAAACAGAGAACGAGAAAATGGTATGCGGAACATTTCGATAGTTTTGCCCATAGCAGTCTCAGGCACAGTTGCGTGAAAGGTAGCAATAATCGGGCAGCTGGCTCTAGCTGCAATCTGAGCACCAATGATTGGCACTTCTGGCTCATGGACGTTTATCAGGTCAAAGTTTTCGCTCTCTAACATATCTTCTAACCCGCTTGGTACAAAATTAGCACCAACTTCGAGTGTAGTGCTAAGAGGGGTATTCCATTTGGTAGAGCGACCAACAAATATTGTCCGTGCCGGCGGTTCGCCGTCATAACCTTGCGGTCTCGGAGTAATGATGCGAACATCATGCCCTCTGGACGTCAGTTCTTCATCAAGTAGATTGATAAGCTTTTGGACTGCCCCGTGACGAAAGAAGTCGTACGGACAAACCAGACCGATTTTCATCCCGTTAGTTATCTTTCTCTAACAGACAAGTCTGTGTTTTAATCTTTGCTTTAATTTCAGTTGTCATAATTTACTCACCGTAAACTTACGGGATTCATGTATCTATTCTACCATGACGACTCAACAGATGGGTGTTGTAGGTTTTAGAGTCTTTTGTTAAGTTCGGTACGAATCTTGCGCGGGATTAACCCGGCGACTTCTTTTTTGCCGGCAATAACGTTAGGCATATGCTTGTCAAAAGGTGCTTTAACATAAATAAAATCATTAAATATAACTCGCATGTGTTGTTCGACTAGGTCGCCGTCGAAATAATTGTCCACATCAACTCCGATATGCCAAACGGGTAAATCAACCTGTTTGTGGCAGTTGTTTAACTTCAAGAATTCCACAGAGGTTGCCATATGGCTACGGACGTCGTTAATACGCCAGAGGTGTATCTCGAACTCTGTTAGATCATGTGTTTCTTGGGCATTAAGTCCAGTAAATTTGTGCTTGGCGTTGTGGGTTTTGGCGTAGAATCTGCGCAGTATGCTCGGGTGCAGCAAAACATTTCTGAAAAACGCGGCTGGCAATCGATGAGAGAACAGTTTGGCTCCGTACAAATAAGCTCTGTAGCGCATTGGCGAAAATCGAAAATCTTCATGATGAGAGAAGCCAACGATACTCACTAGCAAATCAACCTTCTTGGCAATATCGGGGTAGCGCTGCAACATACGTGTCACCACTGTGAAGCCATAAGAAATCGCGGCGATTGTAATACGGCGATTGCGGTAACGAAGCTTAATAAACGTCGCTAGATAATCAGCCATGGTGTCCATGTCTGGTCGTTCACCAATTCTATAAAAACTGTCCATGCCGCCAAACCCTGGTAGGTCTGGCACCGTCACCGCACCATAGTCATTCATAACCTCAGCTACGCTGTACATACGCTCTAGGCTAGCGTGATGTCCGTAGACAAGTAGTATTTCACGGCGCTTGGTTTTTTTCTTCGGTGGCATTCTAAGCATACGGCCACGTAAGCCGTTCATATTTAGGGGCACTACGTACTCATCTGGTACGTGAGGTATGTTTTGGTTCATTTACTACTACTTTACTCGGTTTACAGGGGTAAAATCAACTGATTTTTGAAGAAATGTCAAATTGTATTCGACCTATCCTCTTATTATATCATACTTGTCAAGTATAGTCAATCTTAGTGACTTTGGTGCTAGAATAAGAAAATAATGCAAAATTCAACAACTCAACAAGTACTAATGCTGGTAGTTCTGGGTATTTTCAGTGTCGTCGTATCGTTTTATTCTGGTACGGATGGTCTAGAGCTCTTCTTGGCCTTACTTTTTCTCATGGGAATAATACTTTTTCTCAGTGTTTTTGATCTACTACGCCGATTATTTGCATCCAGTATGTGGTTTATCATAAAAGTTGCAGGCTTGGTGTTTGGTTTATTCTTTCTTTTTACGATTCTTGGCATGATAATGATGCCTTTCGCCGATGAACTTTATGCCACTGAAGATAGTAAGCCTGTTATAAATTGGCTTGTGCTTCTAGTGATACTAATCAGTTATTTGCTGAACAAATCATTACTTCGTAAGAAAGTACTGACCCTACAAATGCTTGCAATCCAGATAATTAGCGCGATTTTTAGCACTATACTGATGATTACGGCTTTCTTACTATTCATAAAATCAGAGACGTTGCTACAGAGCTTGCTGCTCGTGATTGCTGCTGAACTGCAATTTATTATGAATTTTATATACACTAAGACAAACTATGTGGAAACTACTCATAAAAAAGTGATGGAACATGTGGGCTACAGACGATTAGGTCAAGACTTGAAACTTTTTGCGCTCACAGTATTTATTGGATTTCCCGCAGCTGCATCGCTGGTGATTGTTGTCATTGCTGCAGAGATATAACTAGGCTTCACTTATGGTGCCGCAGGCCAGGCGAGGACCACCGGAATGCCCAGAGCCACTCTCGCCAGGAGTGTGTGGATCAATATTGCCATGAATCATAATCGAGGTGCCGTCGGGCGCAGAATCTTTGCCGAGCAAGGAAACAGGTCCATCCGATAATGTAACTCTGGTTGTGATAGTGTCTAGCTGGCCGCTGCCGTTGTCGTCAATTGTAATCATTGGCAAGTCGCCAGCATGGTAGCCATGATTGGCGTCCGGGTCTGTGTTGCCTGCAGGACCTGGATCAAAATGCCCGCCAGCACACTTAAAACCATCGCAATCGCAAGCGGCCTTTTCGTGGAAGTGCACTGCGTGTTGACCGGGTGTAAGTACACCCGGGTCACCGCTAACTTCTAGCTGCACGTGTACATAAATAGCGTCGCCAGCTGTGTACTCGGTTAGACTGAGCTTGCCAGTCACACTTGGTCCAGCCACATCAGCACTAGCTTGTTTTGTCTTGGTGAGTTCAGTTGTATTTAGTACTGACATTTTGGCTCCTTGTTAGTTGTTATTATTATAGCGAGCTTTGCAAATCGAAGCCATTTGCACAAGCACAAATGAGCACTTCGAGCGTAAGCATCTTTTCGACTCGTCATGGTATAATTAGCTCCAAATGAAGAGCAAAAAATCTTATTCTAACAGGGTATTCTGGTACCTCATTGCGGCAACTCTTGCGATATTCTTTGTTCACACGTTGCTCAAATACATTAGTGTCGAGATTTATAACGAACAGCACGGCTCGTTGTTTGAGCTTTCAGCTCGTTTTGACGTAAATGACGAAAACAGCGCACCGCAATGGTTCTCTCAGATGTTATTCCTGATGATTGGTGTGTTCTCTCTGTTTGCAGCATATTTACAGGACAAAAAATCAAACAAATACTTTTGGGCTGTCATTGGCGCGCTTGGATTATTGCTATCTTTCGATGATGTATCTACAATGCATGAATTTGTGCTGCAGAACATTCATAACACCTTTTTCTTAGATACTTCACCGACTTTCTTAATAAATGCATGGCTTGTGATATTGCCGTTTGTACTCGTTATTGGGGCAGGGCTGGCTTACTGGGGCTGGCAGGTACTACCAAGGCGTACTTTTGTGCTACTTGTCGTCGGTGGGCTGGTCTATGTACTGGGCAAGATTGCCATGGACTCAATCTCAAACGATGTCAGTGACATGTTCTTAGATAGAGGCGTGATGCAAGGGCTCGAAAAAGTCTTCCAGTACACCGGCAGTTCTATTGTTCTATACGCTGTTATTGACTATCTAGAGACAAATTACGGCAATCGAATAGAACGGGCGATCAATCATCTCAAATAGCCCTTTCGTGTTACAATCAAAGGGTAAATCAAAAATAAAATGACCAAGACAAAACCAACTCAAAAGCAACCAAGTGTCAAGACCGTTGATAAATTGTCTTTTTCACCTCGCTTGCAGTTGGGGCTAGCAGTATCACTTTTTGCGCTGTCAGCCGTACTTGTGCACGACCGTGACATGACAGCAGCCGAGATATGGGTCTTTAACTTCTTCTATAATTTGCAAGCACCTTTTACGGCGTTCTTCTCTATTATTACCCATTTTGGCAATGTCTATATGATGCTAGGTATCAGCATACTCCTGCTCGTAAAGGGCTACTACCATATGGCAGTTAGATTGCTGTTTACCTGTTCGCTAGCATACCTAATATCAGGTGTTGCCAAAGATCTAGTCGGGCGGGGCAGGCCAAATGAATTTATTACCGACCTTGTCTATAGAGACAGTGTAGTTCGCGGCTCTGGATTTCCGTCTGGGCATATGGCGCTAGCCACGGCTTTTTTCTTGACGATTAGTCTATATCTACCGGCCAAGTACAAATGGATCGCACCTGTCGGCATCGTCCTAGTAGGCATATCACGTGTGCAGCTGGGTGTTCACGGTCCAATGGACGTGGTTGGCGGCTTTGCCATCGGCTGGGCGTCTGTCGCTTTATTCAAATTTGTTGATATACGTTTGGCCAAAAGCAGAAAGTAGGGTCTACTTACTGAATAGTCTGGCGATTCCTAGCAGTATGACGGCGCCGACAAACGCCACTATTAGACTTCGAAAATCAAACCCAGTGACGCCCTCACTACCGAAGAGGCCGTAGACGAACCCACCGATTGCGGCACCAATAATACCTACGACGACATTTAAGAATATTCCCATGGATTGGTTAGTACCCGCTACCATGGAGGCTAACCAGCCTGCGACTCCACCTAAGATGATCCAAGCTAATATTCCCATACTACCCCCCTCGTTTAGTTGTGGCTATATTTTAACACGGAGGGGAAGGGGTGTCTGAGCTAGTTGTAGCTTCTTGAGAAGGCGGCGAGCAAGGACACGACTAAATAGAAACCCAACATCAAACCTTTTATTAGCAAGAACCCGGCGATGGTGTAAACGATTGCGTACACGCTAATCAGACTGCCAAGAAATGCTGTGAACGCAACCAGGAATAGTGCCAGACCACTCAAAAGCTGCTTGCGCCGTAAGGCTTTATCGGTGGTCCATAATACAGCCACTAACAGCCTAGACAGTCCGTTCACAAGTATGTAGCCGCAAACAATCGCTAGGGCGAGCTTGAGCGAGAACCTGAAGTGATTCGTTAGGACAAAGCCAAGCAAAATACCAATCATTCCGAGCGAAAAATACCCAATGTATGAAAGCCCCTCGTTTTTTAGCGAAAATGATCCGCGTATAAATTGGAATCCTTGAACCATTACCAGCATTACTACACCTGCTACCATTGTTTCTTGCTTGTACTGGCTAAAGAGCAACAACCCGGCAACCGTATACAGCAGTCCTTTGAAAAATAGCACTGGGCTAACTAACTTTACTAATTGTTTAATGATTTTGTTTGGCTTTATCTTCACCCTTTTGACAGCAGTGTTTTGCGCTACTGGCTGTATAGCCTGCAGTAGGGCATCAGGCTGATTGAGCGGGAAGTTATGCGTGCCACTGCTGACCTTTATTTGCTTAGATTTTTTCAGACGCTTAACCACAGAGCGTAGCTGGTGTGCATCAACCAGCTGATCTTTTTCACCGTATATAATAGTGGTACGCACATCTTCAATCTGTCTTGCTAGTGCCAAGCTATTTTGATTTTTCACTGCATTGGTTGCCGAACGAATTGTTGGAACAAATCTGGCAATCTTTTTCTGGCCCACAGTTTTTCTGATAGTAGAAACAATGTAGCCATTGTCAGAAAAAATCTCAATGTAGTTGAATTTCTTTATCAACAACCTTTGGTGAATTGTGTCAGTACCGAGAAAAACTGGAGAGACCAAGTAGAGCTGTTGTACTTCTTCCTTATAACTTGCTGCGTAAGCCATGGCCACAAGTGCTCCTAGAGAGTGTCCGACAATTTCGAGATTTTTTACATCCAATGAGTCAAGAGTACGCTTCAGCCATTTTACTTGATCGTCCAGGCTATAGGCAATATTGTGTGGCTTTGGTGAGTCTCCAAAACCAAGCAAATCGATAGCTATTACGCGGTGATTTTTTGCCAGATGAGGTACAAGGTTACTCCAGTAACTCGACGAGCTCTCTATTCCATGCAGCAGTACCAGCACACTGCCACTGCCTTCGTCGCTACCAACATGTAGCAGTTGTTGCTGGTAGCGAGTTAGCACGCCTACCATTTGGTTAGGTAAATATTGCACAAGCATGTGATCGTTTTTTACAATACCCAGCACCTCAATCTCCATCAGCGGCTTGATTTTCTTGAGAGCCATTAACTGACCTTGGACAACGAATACATCACGTTTACCTGAATAAAATGTAGTGGGCGCGGACACACCCTGAAGAGTCTTTGCAAATTCAAACTCATTAATAAGGTTTTTTAGATTTAGACGAGTTACCTCCGGATCTAACTTGTTATCATAGGCATCAATTAGGACGTGCAGCCATTTAATGAGGTTGTCTTTCTCGACTATCTTATAGAGTAGCTTGTCCTTTTTTAGCAACTTATCAACCCAGCGGTATAACGTCAGGGAAATCTTGGTGTATAAAAGTGAATTAGCGTAGCCAGCGCTTACCATCTCCTCAGGCTTGAGATAAAACGGAGTGGAAATCATGTAAAGCTGTACGACATCATGATGATCAGCAGCGTATTTTAAAGCAACCGTACCGCCCATGGAGTAACCAACTATTGTCAAGTCATCGGTAGCATTGAGTTTTTCTAGTGTTTTTCGTAGTGAGCGAGAATGCTCAGTGGGCGTGTATTTGGCATTTTTTGGCCTTGGAGATTTACCGTGACCTAGCAAATCCACCACAATCACGCGGTAATAGTCTGATAGCAAGTCAGTAATGACACGCCACTGAGTACCATCCCCAAACATGCCATGGAGCAAGACAATCGGTCTGCCGCTGCCAATATCTTGTCGCACGAACAATAATTCGTCGTTATTGGTTTTCTTAGTCATATGGGTATTCTATGGCAGATGATGAAAAGCTAACAGTAGTTTTGTGAATTTTATTTTTAGGATGGAGGGACTACTATGCTTCTCTTGGCTGGGAGGAGGGATTTGTTGACTGTTAGCAACTAGCTCTTGGCTGGGTCGGAGGGATTCGAACCCCCGAATGCCAGGACCAAAACCTGGTGCCTTACCACTTGGCCACGACCCATCAAAGCCAAGAGCTAGTTGCTAACGATTACAATTATACGGGATTCGACTCACGTTCCGCAGGGTTCGTTTCCGACATGTCTCACCCCGAATGCCAGGACTCCTGATGATTTTCTTGCCGACGGCAAGATCTGGTGCCTTACCTTCGCTGTCTGCTGTCCAGCAGAAGCGAATGGCCACATCCCATCGTCGTGAGGCTTAAACAACTTCGTCATTGTATCAAATCGTCTCTGTTATTTCCAGCTTTCTAAGGAGTAAAAACAACTCATGTGTGATATTCTTAGTCAATGACAGAGCGAAAACAAGCTCAGAATTTTTCTAAGAGCATCACTTACGCCACGATTGTAGCATTAGTGATTGGATTTTTCTTTCTTAGAGATTATTTCAGTATTATTGCTGTATCACTGGTATTAGCCTACATATACTATCCGATTTACGTCTGGTTCAAGAGCAGAATGAGCGAATCTGCAGCTGTGGCGTTGACGCTCATAGTCAACATACTCAGCCTTCTTATACCACTAGCGCTGATCCTAGTAATAACCGTTGCTCAGTCTAAAACTATTGTCGATGATGTCGGTGGCTACGTGCAAACACAGAGCTCCTCAAGCGTGCTCGATAGCATTCTCGATCCGATAAATAACTTTCTCGATGGAATAACAGGACGCAATCCTACAATTACTCACGAGGATGTGACAAATAAGATATCTGAGGTAGCCTCTAGCCTAGCATCCTGGGTACTAAGCACTGTTACAGGCTGGGTAAGCAGCTTAGGTAGCTTAATTACTAGTATAATTCTGTATATCTACATATTCATGTCTGTATTGCGACATCACAAAAAATTGTTGTCGATCGTCGAATCGCTTAACCCACTTGGCGAGAAAGTAACTAATGAATATCTAGAAAAAGCTGGTGCGATGACCGTCGGTATGGTTCGCGGTCAGTTTATTATTGCTATCTGCCAAGGTAGTGTTAGCGCGCTTATCTTGACACTAACTGGCATGCCGTATGGGGCCTTCTTTGCACTTATACTGAGTTTCTTATCACTGATACCATTGGGTGCGGGTATCGTAACAATTCCGATTGGTATTGTGCGCATTCTGATGGGTGACTGGTGGCAAGGTATAGTGATAATTCTTGGGCATTTACTAATTGTCACCAATATAGACAACGTATTACGTCCACTGCTGGTTCCTAAGAAGGCCTATATTAACTCTGCGTTGTTGCTGCTATCTGTGTTTGCAGGTTTAGGAATATTTGGTTTCTTGGGCATTATCATAGGCCCAATTATTATGGTGCTCATTGTCAGTACAATAGATCTATATCAGTCTCAACAAAAAGCAGATCAAAAGAAATAACTATTCGCTTGTTCGTCGTCTAAATCGCCAAACGGTGCAGGGTATTGCAAACGCCAACAGACCCAAACACCATACTATAGATAGCCAAAGATAATTCTCGACCGGTACACCTAGTATCAATGCTCTCATGGCGTTGATCGTTTGGGTTATCGGTTGGTTCTCAGCAAAGATCTATAGATATTTTCCCATACTATCAGTATTCTATTTTGCCTGCTTACTACCGTGTTACCACAAGGAAACCCCTAAGATCAGGGTCTAGATGATCGTGTATAGGATAATCCACAACTTCATTCAATGTAATGACTTCGGGGCCATTCGTACCTAACTTTACAATATCTATGCCACCATAGCTGAGATCATACGGATGTTCACCAAACGCAAATTCGTGGTCAACGGAAGTTTCATTTACAAATGTTAGCGTGTCGCAGCGCTTAGCTATAACTGTGGCAGGCTCAAGGCCATCATAGCTAACTGTTACTATGTGACTTTCGCGCGGTTCAATACAAGCACCCGTCTCGCGACCACCAATCTGGGCGATATTCTCTTCTTGAGATTGTCTGAGTATTACTTCCTCTGGTGTCATATTGCGATAAAGATTGTCCATAATGAACAGGGAAGCACCAATAGTAATCACAATAATACCTGCCGTTGCGCCAAAGAACACGACGTTGTATAGCGGTTTTGGACCTCTACCTAAGTGGAGGAAAAACAACAGTTGGATAAGCATTTGCCAAACGGCAATAGCCAAAATGACCACAACTAACGTGTTGCCGGCTAGCACTTCGTTGACGACAAGATAGTAGGGAACTATTGTAAATATTAATGAAATAATAAAGCCAACAACGTACGAGCTAGTTGAGCCATGTGCGCTGTCGTGTTTTGGTTTGGTCTTGTGTAAATGTGTACTCATACTAATTATACAAACGCCATTAAGTAAACAAATGTGAAGATAAAGATCCAGACGATATCAAGGAAGTGCCAGAACAGACTTAGTAGCGACAATTTGCGTACATTGCTGGTGGTCAATCCTCTCTTGATGACAAAAACGAACATAATAATCCCCCAGATTATTGCAGAGGTAATGTGTAAGCCATGGGTACCAACAAGTACAAAGAAAGATGACAGGAAAGCACTAGTGGTCAGAGTGTGACCTTCATGGATAAATTCATAGAATTCATACAGCTCGACCGCCAAGAAGCCAGCTCCAAGCAAAAGTGTTATTGCTAACCAGTACAAGGTATTTTCTTTGTCACCCCGACGAGCTGCAATCATACCCATCCCCACGGTAAAACTACTCGTAAGTAGTATGATTGTTTCAAACAAGGCTAGTTGAGGGTTGAACAAATCTCTACCAGTCGGGCCATCTACTGTATTGTTTCGGAGTACCGCATAGACTGCAAAGAGGACCGCAAACATCAAAAGATCTGTCATCAGGTAAATCCAGAACCCAAACATTGTTCTGTCGGTTGCAGCAGCTTCGTGTTCTTTGTCTATTTTGCTATGGTGTTCGCTCATCGCTTAACCCCCAGAAGATTAAACGCCCACTTAAATATTGCTCTCATGAACTCAATAAGCCCCATGTCTTCTTCGTCATCGTTGCTTTGGTTTTCTATCTTCTTAGTTTCCTCAGCACGTGCATTTTCCATTTTCTCAACTTCTTCAGCTGGAATCGTGTATTCTATGTCTTCATCGAATGTTCTGGCGATCAAAATAACAAGTATTCCTATGCCCGATACTACTACCAGCCAGATCATTTCCCAAACGAATCCAAACCCAATTAGAAATGCCAGTAGAGAAATGTAGATACCGGTGGCTGTATTTTTTGGCATGTGAATGTCTTGGTAAATCTGTTTTACTGGGGCTGACTGCTTCATGTGCCAGAATGCATCACGAGAGGTAACTTCAGGCAGAACAGCAAAGTTATAGCTTGGCGGCGGGGAAGCTATAGACCACTCCAAGCTACGACCATCCCATGGGTCACCCGATGTATCTGCAAGCCGTCGTTTTTGCATAAAGCTAGCTATAATCTGCGCTAGCTGCAAGGCTACACCAAAGCAAATAATTAGGCTACCGATAAGCGAGATAATAAAGAACGGTTGCCAGCCGGTCGCCGCATCATAGTGATTGAGGCGTCTGGTAGCGCCCATTAGCCCAAGGATGTAGAGCGGTGTAAATGACACAAAGAAGCCGACCACCCATGTCACAACAGAGTAGCGACCAATGCGTTCATTAAGTCGAATTCCAGTCATCTTCGGGAACCAATAGGTAAATCCGGCGAAGATGCCAAACAGCACGCCGCCAACAGCGGTCGAGTGGAAGTGAGCTACCAAGAATAAGCTATTGTGAAGCTGGAAATCGACCGGAGGAATAGCCAATAGAATGCCGGTTATGCCGCCAATCGCAAATACTGATATAAAGGCGAGGAACCAGAGCATAGGGGTCGTAAATTTTATGCGACCCCTATACATTGTGCCAATCCAGTTGAATAGGAGCACGGTCGTCGGTATACCAATCAGTGTTGTTGCGACACCAAAGGCCGAGTTGACATCCGCGCCAGCGCCCATAGTAAAGAAATGGTGCAACCAAACTAGTAGCGATATAGTGGCAACACCAATAATTCCTGCCACCGCAGTCTTATAATAAGCAACCGGCTTACGGCTAAATGTTGATACGATTTCAGAGAAAATACCAAAACTAGGCAGCATAATGATATACACTTCGGGATGACCCCACATCCAGATTAAGTTCGTGTACATCATCGGATTTCCACCGCCCGTGGTTGTAAAGAAGTGTGTACCGAAATTACGATCAAAGAACATCAGGAAGATGGTCATGGTGAGCAGTGGAAACACCGTTACAACCATAATCATGCTACACAGACTGCCCCAAGTGAACAGTGGCATCTTCATCAATGTCATACCTTTGGTGCGCATTTTCAGAATAGTCATAATAAAGTTAATACCAGCCAGGGTCGTACCTATACCCGATATCTGTAGGCTCCATATCCAATAATCCATACCAACACCCGGGCTAAACTCTGGCCCCGACAGTGGCGCAACTGCAAGCCAACCAGTTGCAGCATACTCACCACCCAGGAAGAAGAACATATTAATCATTACGACACCAGCTATATAAAGCCAAAATCCAAGCGTGTTCAGGAATGGTGAGGCCAGATCACGTGCACCGATCTGCAAGGGCACAATGTAGTTTACAAATCCAAAAATCAACGCCATTGCGACAAAGAACACCATTATATTGCCATGCGCAGTGAATATTTCCTGGAAATGTTGCGCTGATAAGTACCCAGTTGAATCTCCAGAAGCCATGGCTTGTTGCAGCCAAAGCATAACAGCATCCAAGCCACCGCGTAGCAGCATGGCACCACCAGCGATGAAGTACATAATACCTATCTTCTTTGGGTCAACTGATGTCAGCCATTCTTTCCAGAGCCACTTCCACCGCCTTTTGTATGTAACGAATGCAACCAGAGCCAGAGCCATTAGGATGAATGAGACAGAACCAGCAATCGTATGCCACTCGTGAGGCAAGGCGCTTGCATCAAGCTTTCCTAAGAAAAAATCTCTCATGTTAGTGGTGCTCCGTATAACTTGGTTCTTCTGCTGCCGAAGAATGGCTGTGTGACCCGGCGTATTTTTTGAGTAGGTCTGCAAAAATCTGACGATTTCCAGAGCTGCTGAATGCAAGAGCAGACACATTCTCGCTTGGCTCCAGAAGCCTTGCATATTCATCTGCATCGAGTTCAGGCGACTGACTAAACACTCCGTCTGCCCAGGCATCAAAATCTTCCTGCGTACTAACGCGGGTAGTGAAATTCATACCTGAAAAGCCACGACCATTTATCTCTGCTGCGCCGCCGTTATAATCTCCCAAAGTGTGCGCCATAAGGTTCAGTGGGTTAACATGCTCTGTCATTGCGTACAGCATACCGCCAAGGTGCGGGATCCAGAATGATTGCATTGGTGCCTCGTCGGCAGTTAGTTCAAATCGTACCGGAGTATCTACTGGTATCTGAATAAAATTTACCGTTGCTATATTTTGTTCTGGATATAGAAAGACCCATTTCCAGCGCATAGCAATTACTCTTATTGTAAGCTGTTCATTATCAGATTCGATAGCGTCTTGCGGCACCAATCTCTGAGTGGCGGGTATCAAGACCGACACCATGATAATACAAACAGCAATTGGAGATACCCACGCCGTAGTAATTAGCAGTTTACCCCTTCCAGCATTTGGATCGTGCACAGCTTTTTGGTTCGTTTCTCGATATTTCCAGGCAAATAGATAAATAAAGAACAAAACAATAGTCGCAAAAATAACCAGGATCGTGGTACTGGTTATAAGTAGTTTGAATTGTTCCTGAGCGATGTATCCCCTTGGCTGTAGTAGGGCAATATCTTTGCCTCGTGCGAACAAAAACATCAGACAAGAAGCAACCACAATACAACCGAGCCCAAACAGGCTAAGCCAGACTGAGTTGTTATGAGTTTTTTTACTTTTAGACATGACCCCTCATGAGTTATAAATACTTGCACTCACTATATCAAAAGCACTAATGCTTAAGCAATGGAATAGCTTGTTATTCCTTAGCAAGAGTAAAGGTCATGCTAGACTGATACTCATGAATGTGAAGGCGCTCTATCGGCTGACCAAGCCCGGTGTTACCTATGGCAATCTAATAACTACGGTCGCCGGCTATCTATTTGTTGCAAACGGAAACATCGACTGGCAAGTTTTTCTGGCATTAACCATCGGTACGTGGGCGGTCATCGCCAGCGCTTGTGTCATAAATAATTTCCTCGACCAAGATATTGATATGCTCATGACACGTACCCAAAATCGGCCACTGCTTACAGGAGAGGTCACTGGGGCTCAGGCTGTCGTACTCGGTGTCGTACTCGGAATAGCCGGAACTGTACTGCTTGCTACATTTACAAATTGGTGGGTTGTTGGTGTAGGGGTCTTTGGATGGATCACATATGTCTGGCTGTACGGCTATTTGGGAAAGCGTAAGAGCGTCCACGGGACACTGGTTGGCAGTATATCGGGTGCAGCACCAATACTGGCAGGCTACGTAGCTGTAGCCAATACACTGGATCTAACTGGTTCAATCTTGTTTCTAATTTTATTCTTCTGGCAAATGCCTGAATTTTATTCCATATCTATTTATCGAAAACGTGAATACGCCAAAGCTGGTGTACCTGTAAGCTCGGTGGTTCGCGGTGTGGCCGCCACAAAAAATCAGATATTTATTTACACAATTCTGACAATTGTTTCGATACTTGCCTTAGCTGCAATGCCGCTCGCATCACTAACATACCTGGCAGTAATGCTTGTGTTCTGTGCTTACTGGCTGCAACTCACTACCGAAGGTCTACTAACAAAGAATGATGATCACTGGGCCCGACGCAACTTCCATTTTGCTCTGATTATCCTGGTGGTATTCTGCGTCGCAATTTCGGCAAATCCTTGGTTGCCTTAAATAAACTAATTGTTAAAAAGCAACGTTCAACGGCTTGCAAGGCTAGAGCTTTGGCATTACACTTTTAAGCATGATTACTATCCATGTTTTGTTGGCGGTTTTTAGCTTAGGTCTAGCAACTTTTAATTTCTTTAGCCCCGCAGCCACAAAACTAAATGTCAGTTATGGCTTAGCCGTAGGTACTTTGATAAGTGGTGTTTCTTTAATATTCCTAAACAATGCTAGCGTGCTAAGAACCTGCGTGACGGGTATTATTTTCTTTGCGATCGTAACAGTCCTAAATGAAATCACTCGCAAAAAACTCGCCACCGCAACCATCACTCTAGATAAATAGTTTTACCGGGAATAACTGCCTTAAAGTTGCTTCTGAAAAACCTATATATGCGTTTACCCAGGAAGAGCAGCCTAGGCAAAATGTATTCTATTTTCCTAGGCTGCATGAGACACCCCAAAGGGGTGTCTCATGCAGCTAAAAATGTTCGCGGATTTTTGAGAAGCTATAATCCCAACTAGCATCCGCCTTTTTATGCGGATTAAATATATTCTCTGGGTCATAGATATGTTTCACATCACGAAATAGTTTAACAACTCGTTTGCCATACATTTCTTCCAACCAAGGTCCGCGAACCAATCCATCGTTGTGCTCACCACTCAGGCTGCCGCCGTACTTCAAGATTAGTTCGTTGACTTCTTTCATGCTTGGCTCTAACTTGGCGCGCTCTTTTGGATCTTCTAGCTTCATTAGTGGGATAACATGGAAGTTTCCGTCGCCCATATGTCCGGCGATTGTCGCTAGTAATTTGTACTTCTTAAGTATTTTGCGGAGTTTAGGTAGGAACTGTGGTAAATGCTCTGGATTTACCACTAGGTCGTCGATGTACGGAGCGGTATGCTTGTCTTTGACCTTTTCTCTAAGCAGCTTGAAGCTGGCGCGGCGCATAATCCAAAATTTTTTGGCTTTTGATTCAGTTTCGTCTTCTTCGAACAATGAATCATGATTAAATTCACCAAGATCCATACGTAAATCATGAACCCGTTGAGCAACCTCACCTGGTGTGTCACCGTTGAATTCAACCAACAGAACCATCTTTGGCACGCCACGGAATAACATCAGCGCGTCGGGTATCAGTTTGAAAGCCAGCTTGATGGTTTCGCTCCAGCCAATGAGTTTGTGAAAAGAGAAAAACAGCCTAAAACTCAGCATCAGCGTATGATTGTCAAAGCCCTCGAACGTCGCTGGTTTGTGCTCCATCACAGCATTAATCATCTTACCCAGGTCACGCAGGTCACGCAGGAATATAACCAGCGTTCCAGAGTGTTTTGGAGCTTTGATAAGTTTGAACTTCATTTCTGTCGTAAGACCCAGAGTACCCTGAGCACCTACAAACAATTTAGTAAGGTCGAATATTCCAGCCTCGCGATCCCAGATATTCCAGAGGTGATAGCCGGTAGAGTCCTTCGAAACATTCGGCTTAGCAGCACGTAATACATCGTAATTTTCTTCTAACAACTCATAGGTCTGGCGGTATAAGTCGCCCTCGAAATTCTTCTGTTTCATTTTGGCATCAAGCTCTTTTCTATTGAGCGGACGGACCTTGTATTCATTGCCGTCGGCTAGCACGACCGATAGTTCAGTAACGAAATTGTCAGTCTTGCCAAACTCCAGCGATTTTTCACCACCAGCGTTGTTATTAACCATACCGCCGATGGTACAGAGGTCACGTGAGGCAGGGTAGGAGGGTA
Organism: uncultured Candidatus Saccharibacteria bacterium; assembly: GCA_964644965.1. Lineage (GTDB taxonomy): Bacteria > Patescibacteriota > Saccharimonadia > Saccharimonadales > JACDBH01 > CAZXYN01. Next base: position 220,162 of record CAZXYN010000001.1, read on the forward strand.
ATAGGGCACCATACTTTAGACTTTGTTTCTCAAAGTCTCGATAATACACACCAGGCTGGGCGACTGCCGACTTAGCAGTCATGCTAATTACTTTGTCAAAATGCTTGGTAAAATCAGCAATGATAGATTCGTTAATCGCGCCGCCGGACATATCGGTGCCAGCACTACGGGCGGTGATGCTGAGATTGGGGTCATTTTTGCGATCTTTTATCACCGAGCGGACAAGCGCCTTTACATCGTCGCTGTTTTTCGGGAAAACAACTAGCTCTGGACGGACTTCAAACAACGACGCATCGTGACTATAAAAATCCTTGGCGCTGGCAGATTCGTCGACAGCGCCAACAAAACCAGACCCACGAAGTACTTCAATAAAATTTTTCATATATCTTTACGCTTAAGCTTACCTGTAAATCACAGCCCGTGCAAGCGGTTTGGTGAATCACCACCAGATAACATATAATACGCAGTAAGCATAAACGTTAATGTCTGAAATTTGTATAAAAACATGAAAAAACAAGAAGTAGTGATCGTCGGCGGCGGTTTTGGAGGCGTCAAGTCTGCCCTAGAGCTATCTGGCCACCCATCATTCCATGTCACACTAGTAGTCAATAAGCCGTTTTTTGAATATTACCCAATGATGTACCATACGGCGACTGGTGGTAGTAAAACCGTTTCTGTAATGCCGCTGGGCGAGTTATTCGCTGGCAAACGTATAAATATCGTCATCGACGAAGCAGTCAAACTTACCAGAAAAACGAAGGTCCTACGTCTAAAAAGTGGTCAAAGATTGTCCTACGACATTCTGATCCTCTCCTTGGGTACTGTCACTAATTATTTTGGTATTCCCGGCATGGCAGAATATTCATTTGGTATCAAGTCATTGCACGAGGCCGAAGAGTTCAAGGCACACTTGCACAGACAGCTCTTGAACAAACAAGAGCCTGATACGAATTACATTATTATTGGCGGCGGTCCGACTGGTGTTGAGCTGGCTGGCGCCCTACCAGGCTACATAAAGTACCTAATGAAGCAACACGGCATCAAATCCAAACGCAAGATTCATGTAGACCTCGTAGAGGCAGCGCCGCGGCTTATGCCGCGTATGCCCGAGAGTGTTTCGCGCTCGCTTGCCCGTAGGCTTAAGCGACTCGGTGTAAAGCTATATTTTGGCAAGCCAGTGCAGGCAGAGACACCAGATACTTTGCTACTCGACGGCAAACCAGTGCGCACCCACACCGTGGTCTGGACGGCTGGTATTGCTAACAATCCATTCTTCAAAGACAACGGATTTTTACTAGCCGAGAACGGCCGCGTACAAGTAGATCAACTTATGCAAGCTTGGCCAGGCATTTTTGTAATTGGCGACAATGCCAACACTCAGTACACCGGCATGGCTCAGACTGCACTCCATGACGCAATGTATGTCACCAAGAATCTAAAGCGATACGCCGATGGCAAACGACCGATAGCATACAAGCCCAAACGACCAGTATACGTCACGCCTGCAGGCAATGGCTGGGCAGTTGTAGTTTGGGGCAAATTGCACCTCTACGGTCGACTTGGCTGGATGTTTCGAAAGGCTGCCGACTGGATTGGTTACCGCGATGTCGAACCTTGGTGGAAGGCAACAGACCGACTTATGGCCGACCGCGAACGTGAAGACAATTGCTTAGTTTGCGCCACAAAAATCCACGCAGATTGACAACTACATGACCGAGCAAGGAATGACAAATCTTTGAATAAAAGAATCGCCTCTTGACAAAATCTATATTGTGTGCTACAATGTAGATAATAAGCCTAGTTTGCCTAATTTAAGAGCCCGCAAAATACCTGCAGGCTCTTTTTAATTTGATCTTTTTGGGCTATTTCTTTGTCTTATTGTTACTACTAAAGTTTTTGCCGCCGAAGTATTCGCGCACCTGGAACAACAGATAAAAGGCAATTGCCGAGCCAATTAGTGAACCAAGCAAGCTACCCATACCACGACCACTTATAAACAAACTCATCAGACCATAGGCTAGGTTAAGCAATGCAACAGCAAACAACAAATCCCAACCGGATTTTTTCTTTGCTTGGAGCCTAGGAAAAGCGGCGAACAGAAGTATCGCCTCTGTCACCAGCACAACTATTGCCAACATAACCGGCAAAGTAATACCAGGGGCATCGCGCTGAATGTTGAATTGCTCTAGAACGCCATATGGGTCGGGGTTACTAACATATCTGATAAGGTACCAAGCAGCCATCGCCTGCAAGAATCCGCCGATTATGGCCAACCACGGCCAAATTTTGGCTAGCCCTTCGCGTGCTTCTTTTGGTAAGTCCGGGAAACTCTTGAAAGGTCCTTCGAGTGCTTTTTCTGCTTGTTTTAGATATTCCACAGTAGTTTAATCCTCCTAAAAGATTGTTGATTACAGCATACATCTTTAAATCTATGCCGTGCAAGCAAATTAGTTCATATGATTAGCATGGCATCGCCGAAAGAGTAGAATCGATACTTTTGATCTATAGCATGCCGATATATACGCATAAGTTCAGCGGCGGCATCTGGCTCTGAAAGCCCTTGTTTGTCGGCAATAAAGGCTGCAACTAGCATCAGCAAGCTAGTCTCTGGCAAATGAAAATTAGTAATCATGCTATCTACTGCCTTAAAGGTAAAACCAGGCCTGATAAAGATATCTGTTTCGTTCATTTGCGGCACAAAATTATCTGTTTGGCGCATTATAGATTCAAGCGTACGGACAGTGGTGGTGCCAACAGCTGTTGTGTGGCGGGATTGATTAAGTAACTCTGCAGTCTTGCTAGTCAGCTCGAAATGCTCAGCGTGCAGCCGACCAGAACTCAGTTGTTGGTCTGTTAGCTTGGCAAATGTACCTAGGCCAACGTGCAAAGTAATTTCTGCGACCGCGTGGTTGTTTCTAATTTTTTTAAGCAATTCATCGGTAAAGTGAAGTCCAGCCGTTGGTGCCGCCAGACTACCGAGCGGTTTTGCGTAGACTGTCTGATACTCACTAGCGAGATTATCGTTCTGAGCGATGTATGGTGGCAGGGGAACATGTTCGAATTCTCTAAACCGCTCGTCATCATGATTCACCGACAAATAAATCGTCCGAATGCCAGAATCGTCGATAGATGTAGTCTTTAGACTCAACCAATCAGTCAGCTGAATCGTTTTGCCAGGTAGAAACTTGCGGCCAGGACGTACCATTGCTCTTACGGTGTTATTATCGGCTTTTTCTAATACAAATAGCTCTGTTTTGCCGTCGTCAAACAGCCAGCGGCAATGATCAACTTTGCTGTTGTTGACTGCAAGAGTGGTTGCAGGATCCAGGTACTGCTCTAGTTCATAAAACTTTGCATCGATAATCTCACCGTCGGACAGACGATACACCAATAACCGCGCATGGTCGCGAGGACTAGCTGGCGATTGGGCTATCAAACTATCTGGCAGATCAAACTTATATAGGTCTTTGCTCACTTGTCTAACATACTAACAGGTTCAGCGCTGATATGCGCGTCATAAAATTGGCAGCTCTCCCCAAAGGGCTTGAAAGTGTTGATTACGGTATACATGACATGCGGTTATTTTCTATACTGTAGCCATGAACATCTATCTTGATATTGACGGGGTACTGCTGGCGAACGAAAATCGAGCGGCCGATTATGCTGATGAATTTCTAGCGTTCATACTAAAGCATTGGCCAAACAATACTTATTGGCTGACAACTCACTGCTGGCACGGTGAAAACAGAACACACGAGGTGCTCGAGCCATATCTACGGAAAAAGACCTTTGTATTACTTGATAAAATTCAGCCTACTGATTGGGATGAGCTCAAGACAGATGCAATTAATTTCAAGCAACCGTTCCTGTGGTTTGACGATGACTTATTCCCAGAAGAACAAGAAATCCTAAAACATTACCGAGCATTAGAGTGCCACCGCAAAATTGACCTGGGCAAAGATTCGCTACAATTGCTGGACGAAATAGTTAATCTGCGCTCACTTGTCTAAACTACAATGCTACAAAGTTTGCTAACAGGTATAATAACCGTATGTCATCAGAAAAGTTTGAGCCAAATCCGGGGCAACAGCAGGTATACGACCACAAGTCTGGACCGCTACTAGTTGTAGCTGGGGCTGGGACGGGTAAGACTAGAGCCATTACCGAAAAAATCAGCAAACTGCTAAGTGAGGGTGTAAAACCCGAAAACATCCTAGCCGTAACGTTCACAGAAAAAGCCGCTGCCGAAATGTCCGAGCGAGTACAAGAGGGTCAGCGAGGTCTGCTGCTGGACTTGCCGATCATGACTTACAACGGCTACGGCGATCGAATTTTGCGCGAGTTTGGCATTCACATTGGATTGCCGCGTACTTTCCGGCTGCTAACATCCCAGGCAGCAATTGTGTTTATGCGTGAGAGAATTGATCAATTTAGACTAGACTATTTCTTGCCGCTCACAACCGTGCCAGACAGTATTATTGAGGACATTCTGGGCTACTTTAGCAAGCTCAAGCAACACATCGTAACACCTGAGGCTTATCTGAAGTTTTCCGAGGGATTAACGTCTGAAGACGAGGCACAATCAGCTGACAAACGCATGCACCAGGAGCTGGCTGTAGCCTACGACACATACATAAAACTTTGCAGGACTGAAAATGTTATCGATTATGATGATCAAATATTCCTGTCGATTCAGCTCATAGAAAGTCGTCCGAATGTGCAACAGATTCTGAAGAAACGTTATCACACAGTGTTTGTCGATGAGTTCCAGGATACAAATCCTATGCAGTCACGTTTTATAGACCTGCTTGTTCCAGAAAGCCGCAACCTAATTGTAGTTGGTGATGATGATCAAGCAATTTATGGATTTCGCGGTGCCACCATCAGTAATATTCTTAATTTTAAACAGCATTATACCGATGCCGACGATGCAGTTCTAACTATTAACTACCGCAGCCATCAAAGCATCTTAGATGCTGCATATAAGTTGATTCAGAACAATAATCCAAATAGATTAGAAGCGTCTCTAGGCTTGAACAAGCGACTGACTAGCAATAGACCTGGCAACCAGCCGCAGTTGTTTCATTTTGCAGAAAATAGTCAGGAGCTAGACTGGCTTGCTAGTGATATTCAGAGAAGACTTGAAAGTCATAATCCAAACGAAAAAATCAGCATAGCAGTACTGGCTCGCAGCAATAACGGCGTGCAAGCCGTGCACCAAGCGCTCAGCACACACGCAGTTGAACATAGGGTTATTGGGCTAACTCCCGATCTGTACAGTCGTCCGGTGATTCGGATGATCATAGAGCTAATCAGGACGATTACCGAGCCGGGCAACGACGCTAGCCTTCACCATACACTGATAGGTGAGCTGTTTGGGCTGAGTAACAGCCTGATTGCTCCTTATGCAAAGAAAGCTCGCTACGAGCACGAGGATCTCGAGGATTTATTGGCGAAGGTACCGGATGCTGCGGTAGCAATTGGTGCCATACGCAAAGCTCGTGAGAATGCTGCCAGCCAGAGCGTTGGTATGCTGCTTTGGCAATTTTTAAAGGATTCTGGTTTTACCGAGAGGCTGCTAGAGATTGCTCCCACAGACGACGCAGCAGGCCATGCGCTTGGCAACCTGAGCCAATTTTTCGACACGCTTAAAGAGTTTGAAAATATCGCAACACAACCAACGACCGCCCAATACCAGTTAGCCCTACCAGCATTGATGGCGGCCGGTCAATCTACTGACGACACACTTGGTCTTACCGAAAATGAAATAGTTGTGACTACAGTGCACAAAGCCAAGGGGCTAGAGTGGGATACTGTTTATTTGCCGCAATTAACCGAACAAAAGTTCCCGATGTGGAAACAAGGTGGTGGCATAGAACTTCCCGAAGATTTGCGCTCCAGAAGTCTAAGTGATGCCGATGAACACTACAGCGAAGAACGACGTGTCATGTATGTCGCCGTAACCCGTGCCCGCCAAAACTTGTTGCTCAGCTTTGCCGATGGAGCCCGTAAGCCGTCTAGATTTATAGACGAAATGTTTGGCAAGGGGACTGCCGAGGGAACGCCTTATACAGACGTAGTTAGTTCTCGTGCACATCTTGATTCTCCAGTTGATGATATACAGAAAGTTGAAGTGCCGCTTAGTATTTATGATGGCAAGACAGTTACATTAGACGTCACCAAAGCTCAGACATTACTAAATTGTCCTCTCAATTTTTATTACAAATACGTATTGCAAGTACCAAAAGAACCAGGTGCAGCCGCAGATTACGGTACTAGAATGCACAGCTTCATTCAGGAGATAAATGAGAACCTGTACAAGAAAGAAGATTTGCGTCCGTTAGAGGATATGATAGAAGATCTGGCAAAGGGCTGGCACAAATTTGGCTACGCTAGTAAATCACAGCAGGAGCGTGCTCTAAACCAGGCAAAAAGCACACTAACAAGCTTCTACAAACAAGCTACTACTAGCCCAGCACCAATCGCCGTAGAAGACGAATTCTATGTAGAGATTGCAGACAATCTTGTATTAGATGGTCGAATAGACGCGGTCTACGACAATGACGGAATTGAAATACGTGATTACAAAACCGGCTATGCTGCTAAGGACGAGACTGAAGCCAAAGCCAAAGCAGGTGAGAGCAGACAGCTTGAGCTTTATGCGCTAGCTTGGCTGACAAAAACAGGTGAACTGCCAGTCAAGTTAAGCCTACACTACGTCGACACCAACTCTATTGGCTATGCCAACAAAAGGGTCTCGACAATCGAGAGGCGACGCGAGCAGTTGATAGCAGCTGCCGATAACATCAGGCAGGGTAATTTTCCGCTCGGGTCATCACACCGCTACTGTGTACATCCACCAGTTTCTGAGACTTAGACGGTTTGCATGAATCAAAATAAAAACTCCCTCGGCTCGCCGGGGGAGTTTTTAAAACTAATGCAAAATTATTTTTTCTTGCGAGTAGTTGGCTTTTTAGCAGTGGTCTTTTTGGACGGTGCTTTCTTAGCAGGTGTAGATGTAGTCTTGACTGTAGTTGCTTTGGTTCTAGCAGGAATCAGTGAAGATGCCGGGGCGAACAATAGTACGTACAGGTTGAAACCAATAACACCACCAATGATTGGACCAAAGATATAGGCACGTGACCATGATTGGTTAGCAAGTGCGATAGCTGGGTTCAATACTGCGTTAGACGCCAGTGAGGCGATAACGATACCCATGAAGAGACCGCCACCGATGAGAGCAGCTTTCTTTCCATCTTCGTATTCTTGGTAAATTGCAGCTGCAAATACGAATGTGAATACGAATGTACCGATTGCTTCGGCAACGAGTACTTTCCAATCAAATTCAGCACCAGCGATGCTTTGAAGTTCGCTACCTACAAAGTAGTTAGCAAGTTGCCAAGCGGCTAAACCACCGAGCATTTGCATTGCGATATACGCAACAGCTTGCACGGACTGAATGCGACGAAGTGTCCATAGACCAATCGTCACCGCAGGGTTTAGGTGAGCACCAGAAGTCTTGCCAAAAGCAAGAACAAGCAGGGCAAGCGCCAAACCAACGCCGATAGCTACAAAGTAGCCGATTCCAATTTGTGAACGCGAGATATTAATTGCAACAGTTGCGAGTATTGCTGTACCCAAAAACTCTGCCATCAACATCGCGATCCTTGATCGCACTGTCATACAGGGAAACCCTCCATTTATTTATGCATATACAATATGTGTTTTTGACCCAAAAAGCAATTGCTATTTCAGGATTACAACAGGGAGTGCCTCGCCGTTACCTTCTTCTTCTGCAGTCAATTCTTTGGGTGCACCAATGTTAAACAGAATAAAGCCAATCTGCAGACCTTAAACTTGCGTTTGATAAATCGCAGAGACTTGCCATTGCTAATGTTCAGCTCCACAGTCCATCAACCCCACGAAGACTAAAACATGCTATACGTTTCATGCTTCCTCAATCTATGGTAGAAGGCTAGCGACGACGTCGAGACTTGAGTCCGGCAACCTGCAGGCGCACCGCTGAGCGGTCAATTAGGCTCTGGGCCTGTTCTAGACTTACCTGATCTTTGGCTTCGGCCTTGAGTTTTTGAGCACGCTCCATTGCGGCTTTTGCCTCTTCTTCACTGATTTCGTCAGAGGCATCGGCTTCGTCAACCAAGACACGCAAACTGTTGCCCGATACTTCTATTGCGCCACCAGAAATGGCAAAGTGTTCCATCATGTCGTCTGGCTCATTACTGTTACGGCGCACAGATATTGCACCGGCCTTAGCAACGCTGATTAGCGGCATATGGCCAGGCAGCACCCCAATCTCACCATCCATGGTCGGTAGGATAATCTCATAAACTTCCTCAGAGAATTTGACGCCGTCCAAACTAACTAGCTGAAAGTTAATCACCTAGATTCTGCTCTCTTTCCAGGCGCAGCCTGACTGCTTCTTCAATACTTAGAACAGAGGTTGGCTGATCAGGGAAAACAAATGTAAGCGCCTGACCATCGTCAGTAATTTCTGCAACTCCTTCACTGGTTTGCATATAGCGCCGAAAATCCTCTGCCTGTTCTGGGGTCATTTGATCATTTAGGTTCGGGTATGCCCCGATATAGTCAGACTCAATGTATGTAGACTTCTCTTCTGAAGCCACCTGACTACGCTGTACGTAAGAAACAACTTCATTTCCCTCAATAAACCGACCCACCACCTTCGTCCAGTGCGAAGCTAAATATCGCTCATTTTCGTCAAGGTATCTTTTTGACTCTGACATTACTTTTCTTCCTTTACCTCTGAGATATCGCCTTTCATATAGAAGGCAGACTCAGGTTTGTCGTCGTGCTTACCATCTAGGATTTCACGGAAACCGGCAATCGTATCACTCAGCGAAACATATTTACCAGGTTTACCAGTAAACTGCTCGCCAACATAGAATGGCTGGGTTAAGAATCGCTGAATCTTGCGGGCTCGGTTTACAGTCAGCTTGTCTTCGTCGCTGAGCTCTTCCATACCCAAAATCGCAATGATGTCTTGTAGGTCCTTATAGCGTTGCAAAATACGTTGTACTTCGCGGGCTACATTGTAGTGATCCTCACCTACAATCTCAGGGTCTAGAATTGTAGAACTAGAATCTAGTGGATCGACGGCAGGGTAGAGACCAAGCTCGGTCAAAGCGCGGTTAAGTGCAATTGTTGAGTCAAGGTGAGCAAAAGTAGTAGCTGGGGCAGGGTCGGTGAAGTCATCTGCTGGCACATAGACGGCCTGGACAGAGGTAATCGAGCCCTTACGGGTAGATGTAATACGTTCCTGCAACGCACCCATCTCGGTAGCCAAGTTTGGCTGATAACCCACAGCGCTAGGCAAACGACCGAGTAGGGCAGACACCTCAGCACCAGCCTGGGTGAAGCGGAAAATATTGTCGATGAACAGCAGGGTGTCAGAACCTTTGTCACGGAAACCTTCGGCAATCGTAAGACCACTCAATGCAACACGCAAACGTGCACCCGGTGGTTCATTCATCTGACCAAAGACTAGTGATGTTTTGTCGATAACACCAGATTCCTGCATCTCGTGATACAAGTCGTTACCCTCGCGAGTACGTTCACCAACGCCGGCAAATACAGAGTATCCGCTATGGAATTTGGCGATGTTATTGATAAGCTCCTGAATAAGAACCGTCTTACCTACGCCAGCACCACCGAACAAACCAACCTTACCACCCTTGGTAATTGGCGCAATCAGGTCAATCACCTTAATACCCGTTTCCAGGATTTCAACCGCTCCAGACTGCTCAACAAAGGCAGGGGCTTCGCGGTGGATAGGCGCTCGCTTCTTAAAAGTACCGGCCTTACCGTCAATCGGCTCGCCAGCTACGTCAAACATACGGCCCAAAGTCTCTTCACCAACCGGCACGCTAATAGGTGCGCCTGTATCTGATACCTTTGTGCCACGCTCTAGTCCGTCGGTGGTACCAAGAGCAATTGCGCGGACTGATGATTCACTCAGATGTTGAGCGACCTCAAACAGCAACTTCTTACCGTCCAGGTCGACTTCTAGCGCATTATAGATAGCAGGCAAGTGCCCGCCCTCAAAATCAGCGTCAATAACCACTCCGACAACCTGCGATATAACACCGGTTCCTGTTTTCACTTTTTCACTCACTGCCATATAAAATCCTTTCCTATCCTTCCATGTAATCAAATAATTCTGCAGCCCCTTGCAAGAATAAATCTGTTTCTTTATTTAAAATCACAGCCTGAGCCTCTACCGACAACTCATTTTGTCTGGGCGGTCTTACTAAACCGTTCATAAACATCATATAGCCAATGTGATGCATCAGCTCCTGGCACCTAGATTTTTCCGAATCGGATAATTCGGACATGAAAGACTGAATGCTTTTATTATTTTCAATCTCCTGATTAACATGATACAGAACGGTAGCCTCATGTGGCAGCTGTTTAGGCAACGCTACTTCGCTCATAAATCTTCCTCGTTTGATTCTAGCTGTTCTGGAAAAATATCACTGCACATAAGTGCAGCCGCATCACTGGTAACCGCTTCACGATACCTAAGTATCGAGTTTTCATTGTCTGGTCTCTGATTTGCTGCAATTCGTGCATCCACAACACGCTGCACTTTCATTGCTTCTGATGCTGATATCATTTTATTGCCTCCGCTGATTTTACAGAATGGACCTGAATGCTCCGCTCTAGCATAGACCTTGCTATGTAATGTATATCAAAGCCTCGCTGAGTATTGAAATCAAAACCATAGTCGCCTAAGGCTTCCTTGAGATCCTCTTCGGTCTCACCAATAATCCCCATATCCCAGGCCGCTTCTAATAGCTGGTGAAAATTATCTGCCTCATCCCCGGCATCCACGCCAAGATATTGGCGTGATTCTGCAAAAGCCTGATGATAGAATTCAACTGTCTGGGCCATGGTATCTCTACTACTCATTTCATTGCCTCCGCTCCACCGGTTATTTCTGCAAGCTCCTGGGTAATTTTGGCCTGGCGAGCCGTGTTGAATTCCAGCGTGAGATCGTCGATAATTTCGGTCGCGTTATCAGTCGCGTTTTTCATACTTAGCATACGCATGGACTGTTCGGATGCGATAGATTCGAGTAGTGCCTGCCAAATCTGAACCTCTAGCAAACGTTCGGTTACATTTTCTAACACTTCGTTAACTGACGGTTCAAAAGTCACGTCGCTAAGCGGCTGCTCCTCAACATCTTCTTCGTCAAAGATTGCAGGCAGTATTGCTAAGCTTTGGGCGATCTGAGTAATGTTTGACTTGTGCTCTGTATAAATAAGACGAACCTCGTCTGTTGATTCCGTCCTATATTGCTCAACTACTGTGTCCAAGATTGGACGAATATCATTAGCATCAGGCTTGTCGCCAAAATCAGTATAGGCGGCTACGATATCAATATTCTCGACCCGGTTTAAAAACTGTGCGCCGCGCTTACCAATAACAATGACCTGACTGTTGATAGATTCTTTGCGGTCACCAGCAACCGCTCGGGTCAAGAGCTTGATTACATTGGCATTATAAGCACCAGCCAGCCCGCGATCAGAAGTAATTACTATGTACAAACGATTCTTAATAGGCCTAGTCTTGTACAGTGGATGCTCGTTTATTTCCGTCACTGAGGTTAGCCTAGACAACATAGAGTGTGCCGCCTGGCGGTAAGCACGGCCACGATGAGCCGCCTCGGTTGCTTTACGCATTTTTGACGCGGCAACAAGCTCCATAGCTTTGGTAATCTGCTTAGTATTCTTGACGCTGCCAATCCGGCGCTTGAGCTGCTGGGTACTAGCCATAGTGACCTCCGGTCAAAGTAGAAGGTAGAAAGTAGAAAGTAGAAAGTAGTTTAAACATCAACTTCTCCTTCTAGATATTCCCGCACACTAAGTCCGCCGATAGTATGACGACGCTGGACATCCTTAGAATCAAGCCATTCTTCAACAAAATCATATATAAATCCTGGGGGAGTTGATTCTTCGGGCCATTCGCTAGCCGCGGCATTGCGCTTCATAGTTAATGCATAACTAGCCCCAAGAAAGGCATGCTGCTCAGGTGAGTCTATGTCGGCACGTCGCAGTACTTCGCGCGCCATGTAGCTAGAAAAAACGGCAAGAAGATAGTCGCTGCCTTCCACGTCTCCTTGTTCACCTACAAGCAACTTCCTTAGCATACCCAGTTCTTTATCTGTAAGAATGCGTTCACTGTCTGAGCCCATAGCTGGCACTTTAACTTCAACTGTATGAACATTCTCAGCCATATACTATACTTCTCCCACTCCGCTGGTTATTGCTCTAGAATCAAGAAAACAGAGATCAGGAAGTAGAGAAGCTGCAGCTGAGCCCATTCCGCCTTCCGTCTTCTGCCTTCTATATTCCATCCCTATTCCTTCTCCGTAGGTTTATAGCTATCAGCAACCTGATTAGCAAGTTTTAGGATTGTCTCGCGGTCTTTGTCATCAGGTTCGTTGCCGGCGTCAATATGCTCCAGAACTTTTTTGTGTTTGTTCTTGAATTCGCGGAGCAGAGCAGCCTCGGCTGTCTTGATCTTGGATACTTCAACCTTGTCGAATGCACCACTGGTAGCTGCAAGCAACATGACGTACATCTGCCAGGTGGCATACGGGCTAAATTGTGGCTGTTTGAGCAGCTCAGTTAGGCGAGTTCCACGCTCAATACGCTGCTTAGTGTCAGCATCGAGGTCGGTACTAAACTGGCTAAAGCTCGCTAGCTCGCGGAACTGCGCCAGATCAACACGAAGTGATTTAGCCACTGACTTGACAGCTTTTGTCTGAGCCGAACCACCCACGCGTGAAACTGATAGACCAACTGACACGGCCGGGCGAATACCTTGGTAGAACAGGTTAGTTTCCATGAAAATCTGACCGTCGGTGATAGAAATCACGTTGGTCGGAATATAGGCAGAGATGTCTCCAGCCTGAGTTTCGATAATCGGCAGGGCAGTCAATGAGCCAGCACCAAGGTCGTCACTGAGCTTTGCAGCACGCTCTAGCAATCTAGAGTGCAAGTAGAAGACATCACCTGGGTAGGCTTCGCGTCCTGGTGGACGGCGGAGAAGCAAACTCATTTGCCGATAAGCTGCAGCATGCTTAGAAAGATCATCGTAGATAATCAGTGCGTGCTGTTTGTTGTCGCGGAAATATTCACCCATGGCACAGCCAGCGTAAGGAGCTAGGTACTGCAGCGGGGCAGGGTCGGCAGCAGAAGTTGCGACGACGATAGACTGCTCCATAACACCTTCGCGCTTTAGTCGTTCGACAAGACGAGCAATTTTGCTCATCTTTTGACCAACAGCCACGTAGATGTTAATCACACCGGTATTTTGCTGATGCTGGTTGATCATCGTGTCGACAGCCACGGCAGTCTTACCGGTCTGACGGTCGCCGATGATCAGCTCACGCTGGCCACGGCCGATTGGCACCATGGAGTCAATGGCAATGATTCCAGTCATTAATGGTTCATGAACAGACTTACGAGCCAGCACACCTGGGGCGATTCGTTCTGCCGGCGAGACTTGGGTAGACTTAATTGCGCCTTTGCCGTCTAGTGGACGACCAAGCGGATCAACCACGCGGCCGACTAGTTCAGGTCCAACTGGCACTTCTACGACACGACCAGTTCGGTGAGCCTTGGCACCAGCCTTCACTTGAGTGTCTTCGCCGAGCAACACAGCGCCAATTTCTTCTTGCCCCAGGTTGAACGCGAACGCAGTCACTGGACTACCATCGGTAGACTCCAGCTCGACCATTTCGTTATAACCAACTGATGTTAGTCCATAAATCCAAATAACACCGTCACCAACGCGGGTAACAACGCCTGTTTCTTCGATTTCTGGACGTTTTTTGAGCTCGGCAATCGCCGTTCGAATATCGGCCGAGAGCTCTGCAATAGATACGTCTTTCATATTTGTTGCCATGAATTAATTCCTTTCCTCTGCGACCAGCCTTTTAAACAAATTCAATTTTGACTTTACTGATAAATCCAAGTTTTCCTGAGGTAATTCGATACGCACACCGCCAACAATCGACTCATCAATTCGTTGATCAACCAAAATCGTTTTTGCGTCAGGGAAATGCTCTTTTAGCAGTTCACGGATGTCGTTCAGAGCTGTGCTGTTCAGCGGGTGAGCGCTAACCGCTACTGCCTCGACAATGCCGCGGTCCTGACGATACTGCATAACGTCGCGAACCAACGAATTGAGGTCGATGTTTAGGTGTTCGGTCGAAAGATATGCAGCCACACGCGCCACTAGGTCATCTGTATTCTGAATATGAAGAGTTTTCTCTCCAATAACTTCAGCCAACTGTTTGCGCGTGATGGTCTGCATTATTTCTTGCGGCCTTTCTTGATTGCTTTGTCGATTAGATCTGCATCCTTTTGGGAATCAACCTTTTCTTCGACTATAGTCTCGGTTACTTCCGAAACGAGCTCCGCAACTTCGCGTTCGAGTCGGCGCTTGGCCTGCTCGGCTTCTTCGTCAATACGAGCTTCTGCATCTTTGAGCATGATTTCTGATTTGGTGTGAGCAGCTTTTTCGGCGTCACGTACGATTTCGCGAGCTTCTTTCTGTGCGTCTCCGATGATCGCATCGGCCTGATGGCGAGCTTCGCGGGCAATCTTAGAGGTTTCGTTTTCAAACTTCTCGCGCTCGCGCTGCATTTGCTGACCATGTCGCACACCTTCTTCTATCACCTTGTGGCGCTTGTCTAGAAGGGTAACGATCTTGTCAAAAGCAAATTTTTTCAGCAGTAAGAACACCAGAATGAAGGTGATTATCTGAATAATCAGCGCTTGCAAACTAAAGCCCAGGATTCCAGACTCTTCTGCTGATTCAGCTGCTGCTAAATAAATTGGTAGCATTCTAACGTGTAGTTCCTTTTATTAAATAATGAAGAGTGATGCAAAAACGAGCAAGGCCATCAATTCGACGATAGCGATGATCACGAAAACCTGACCAAAATACTTGGCGGCTTCTGGGTTACGTCCAACAGCATTCATGAAAGCTGAGCCGATTAGACCAATACCGATTGCTGGGCCAAGCATACCGAAGCCCATCATAATACCTTTGGCTAGTACTTCTGTGTCCATTTGTTATTTCTCCTTACGTTCTTGTTACTAACTTAATTTTATCTACCATCAAGCTGCCTCAGCACTGGCTGCTTTGGCAAGCTCATAACGCTCCATTTCTTCGGCGTCATGATCATGTTTGATAGCAGCGGACAGGTACATAATAGTAAGCATGGTGAAAATATAGGCTTGCAGCGCGCCGACAAACAGCTCGAGCATAATGAACGGCAAAGCTGTGATTGGAGCCGCAAAGCTTCCTAGGTAGGTAAAAATTGAGATGATAATCTCGCCAATAGCAACGTTTAAGAATAGTCGAAGCGCAAGGCTACCGATACGAGTCAATTCAGAAAACAGCTCAAATATACCTAGCAGGTACGTAGCTGGATTCTTGAGGCTACCAGCAAAATAGTGTCGAGTATGCTTCCTGATGCCAGATTCCTTGATTGCAAAGTATTGAACCAAAAACATCATGACGATACTGGCAGCTAGCGTTCCGTTGAGATCGGCTGTGAACGGACGCAGGACAGGATTGTCGTTGAATGTCAGCGCTTCGCCAACACCAGGTACCAGCCCCAGCCAGTTAGAGAACATCACAAAGAAGAACGCCGTAGCAAAATACGGCGCGTATTTGATGGCTTTTTTGCGCGAGCCCATAGAGTTCTGAATAGTGCTGATGATGAACTCTGTGCCTATCTCTACCAACTGGATTAGCCCGCGGCGAGGGCTGATTGTCATCTTGCGAGCCACGACAACAAGCGTAATGATGATAATTATCGATGAAATCAAACCATAAAGCATCGAGTTAGTGATTGATAACCCGCCAATGGTAAATAACTCACTGGGAGTGATATGGATTGCGGGACCACTGTCTTCAGCAGCGAAAAACTTTAGCGCACTAAGCATTATTCATCCTCTTTCGTTTTTTTGTACGTTTTGCCTGACGAGCATCTTCAATTGCTTGTTGAGCGTTTATTTCTGAATAAGTGTTATAGATGAGTACCCCGGCTCCGAAAATAGCAACAAAGAAAGCTGCTAGTGTCAATGAGGGTGATGAGTCAAAACGTTTGTCTAGCTGCACACCGATGAAAATCGGGACTAGCACCATCAGTGCAAGTCGCCAACCCATACCAACAAGACCACCCATCAACATACTACGGGCATCAATAGCAGTAAGCTGATCCAAAACCGGATCACCCTTGTACTTCGTCGTCGTGCGCTTGCGTGCGGCGGCTTTACCCATACTTTGCCTCACTATAACAGATTGGGGGTAGGTTACACAATACTCTGAAACATAATTCTTTTTACCCTAAAAACATAACCGTAGAAGTGGTATAATACCTAACATGATGAATTTATTTTCACACCAGGGAGTAAACCACCAAACCAATCTAGAAGCAGCCGGACACATCTTGACCAGCTCTATTCTAATGTGGGCCGCAATCGGTTTGTTGTTAGGGTCAATGCTTATTATTGGTCGTCGAATTAATGCAGTTGAACGTATAAAATCATCCATAAAACGAAAGGATTCCTGAATTTATGATTACCGTATATAGCGCGACCTGGTGTGCATTTTGCCATGCAGCAATGGAATATCTTGATAAACTCAACGTCAAATACGAAGTAAAGGACATTGAGGCCGATCGCGCCAACGCCGAAGAAGCTGTCGAAAAATCAGGTCAAATGGGCATACCAGTAATTGATATCAAAGGCGATATTGTTGTAGGTTTTGACCGTCCAAAAATAGACGCTGCACTCAAAACCCACAACTTGGTATAACCGACCCCTTGACTAACGGCGTGCGAAATATCACAGCTTTTTTTGCTGTTTTGTTTTAAATTTTTAGTATGCGTGGCGGAGGACACTCAAACTATATTCATGACGACGTAAAGCGTGAACGGTGGGCGCGCGAGCTTGCGGAGCGTCAAGATATCCAGCCTGATGAGTTACTGGGGTATTTTCGCAATGAGTGGATTCGCGCCGTCGATCTACATCAACGTCGACTTGGAGCTATTTCTTTAGCAAAGCTGATAGAACAGCCGTTTTCTAGACCAAAAGACGAAGAAGACTCACGGCTCATGAAACTTGCCGGTAATAACTCGGCGATGTATGGGGACGACATTGAAGATGCTATTTACGAAGACCCTTTGATGGACAGACTCATCGAAATGCGACAACAGCACACAGGCGATGAAGATTACTCTCATCTCATGCGTGCGCGGCGAACAGTTATTGCATACATGCTTCACGCCGCAGCCGAAGATCATTCTGCAGCCTAAATACTGTTATACTTTGCTTACCTATGGCGTTTGAGGATTATAAAACCAAAAAATCGGTTGTAGTTGTCTACACCGGAGAGGGCAAGGGCAAGACCTCGGCCTCTGTTGGTCTGCTGGCACGTAGTCTCGGCGCAGGCTGGCGTGTAGCGTTTGTGCAATTTATCAAATACTGGCAGGTGAGCGAACACGATTTTATAGAAAAGATTCAGCCGCTCTACGAAGACAAACTACTTTTTTACAAGGGTGGAAAAGGCTTTTATAACGCCGGTGAGATTTCCGAAAAAGACGTCACCGAAACCGAACACAAACAAGCCGCACTAGAAACCTTCAAGGTAGCCGAGAACGCCGCTAACAGTGGCGATTATGACCTAGTCATCTGTGACGAGATAAACAACGCAGTCCACGACGGCCTGCTTACAAAGATGCAGCTAGAGAAGCTCATCGCAAATAGGTCAGAAAAAACTAGTCTGTGTCTGACGGGACGCAATTTTCCAGAAGAACTTCTTGAAAAGGCTGATATCGCAACCCACATGACCAAAATGAAGCATCACTTCGATGATAAGTTTCTGGCTAACAAGGGAATCGATTACTGATATGAATGTCCTGCTGCAGCTAGGGGAGAGCAGCCGGAGCAAGCGGATTTATTCCGCTGCCCCGCGCGATGAGAGGGGATGTTCCCCTCTCATAAGGCATAGCCGTAACAAAGGAATCGACTACTGACCAGAATTTTCAAACGTACCAATTTACAATTTTCAATGACTCAATCATTAAAAATGTTGAATTTTTGAGCCATTGGCACATTGAATCTTGATTGAAAATTGATAATTGCAAATTGAAAATTATATACTTAAACCAATAATGTACTTATTTGCCGACGCGACTCAAGCGCTTGAGCTCAATATCACAGTCTACTGGTGGCATTGGTTTCTACTCGGTGCTTGGTTTATGACACTGATTTTTTTAGACATTTTCGTACTACATCGTCACGATCACGTCACAAAGCTTAGGGAAGCGGTTGTCCAGAGTATCGGCTGGGTGTTGCTTGGCGTATTCTTGGGTTGGGTTATTTGGTCAACCTTCGGTTCGGAAGCTGGTGGACAGTATTTTAGTGGCTATCTAGTAGAAAAATCACTGTCCATAGATAATGTCTTTGCCTGGTCACTAATTCTGGCGTACTTAAGGATCCCAAAAAAATACCAGCACCGCGTACTTTTCTGGGGTGTGATTGGGGCAATTATCCTCAGGACAATCTTTGTATTCGCTGGCATCGCAGTCATTGAACGGTTTGAACCAATATTGATTTTCTTTGGGCTACTACTAATCTACAGCGCAATCAAACTACTCAAAACCAACAGAGAGCACGAGTACGACCCGCACAACAGCCGCTTTTTCCGCATAGCCAAAATGTTTATTCCGGTTAGCCACCACCTGGATGGACACAAACTTTTCACCCACGAAAACGGCAAACGGGTCGCAACTATGCTATTTATGGCACTGCTGGTGGTAGAATTCACCGATGTTGTTTTTGCGGTGGATTCGGTACCGGCAATCCTGGCAGTATCGCGTGAGCCATTTATTATTATTGCCAGCAATGCGGCGGCAATCCTCGGTATGCGTGCATTGTATTTCGTGTTCGACAATATCAAAGAAAGCTTCTGGTTGCTCAATTACGCACTGGGACTACTACTGATGTTTGTAGGCATAAAGATGTTTATCGCGCCGAGCGAAATCTTTGGGCATAGTTGGTTCAACCTTCACATTTCTACGAGCTGGTCACTGATAATAATTGGCGGGCTACTGACTCTTGGTATCGTTGGTTCGCTAGTTATCAAAGATCCGCGTAAGCCGAAAGCAGTCTAGTAAATTTATGGCCAAGTTACTAACCAAGCGTCAGCAGAAAAAACTTATCTCGATTGCTATTTCGCTAATAATACTAGGTGTGTTTTTCGTAGGGCAACGTTATGGTTGGGTCGATCAAGTCGCTACCACCGCCAAGCAAAACCAACCTGGGATGTACAGCATAGCTAGATTTGAAGACGGTGACACTATAACCGTGGACATGAATGGAACAGCCGAGCGCATACGGTTTATTGGCGTTGATACCCCAGAGACTCACGACCCCCGCAAGCCAGTGCAGTGCTTCGGCAAGGCCGCCAGCAAGTTCACCCGTGATCTTATTGGCGACAATCCCGTACGGCTAGAGACTGATCCTACAAACACCAACCGCGACCGTTACAACCGACTACTGCGTTATGTGTATTTGCCAGATGGCACACTTGTAAACGCCGAAATTATCAAACAGGGCTACGGCTTTGCCTACACCAGCTTTCCGTTCACAAAATCCGAAGAATTTAGCCGCTATCAATCAGAGGCAAGACAAGCCGGCCTTGGTCTGTGGTCATTATGTGATCCAGCCCAAAATGAATACGGCGGTTATACGTCAAACCCTGAATAGAATCCTAGGAAGCGTTTGGATTGCCGCGAGATTTGCGTGATTTCAGCACATGTCGCAGACTATGACGGCCGCTCTCAACATCATAGGTTAGTCTCATAGGTTGCAGGGCAATATAGCCAGTCGTGTAGGCAGTAACCGCAACATAAGGTAATAGCCCTTGGCGACCGTGCAATTTGTATGTCTCGACAAACATTTTCATATAGCGGCTGAAGTCTTCGAAATTATCGTCGTAACGTCTGGCAGACACACCTCCGCACAAGCTCGGATCATAGATAATCTCATAGCCAGCTTCCTGCATGTGAATCGCAAGATCTAGGTCTTCGTGAATCCGCTTGTCATCACATACATCGGGTCGCACGACATTCCAGACGCTTTTCCTGACGGCGCAGTTCGAGCCATACAGGAACGGAAATTGATCCATCCGCTTGTTCATAATATTGCGGAAAAAATGGTCTAGATGACGATTGTACTCGCCTAGTGGCATATCGTAGTAAAATACTGGCCCAGTAACTGCATCAATACTGGCATCGGCAAATAGTTCTTTTACCTGCGTGACCCAGTTTGGCGGCAACAAAGTATCGGCGTCGATCCGCCCAATGATGTCACTCTTGGCGGCCGAAAAACCGGTGTTACGGGCATGAAGCACACCTTGTTTTGATTCGTACACTACAGTAACGAACGAATAGGTCTTTGCAATCTCGACAGTATTGTCGCTAGAATTATTATCAACAACCAGCACCTCATCAGGCATAACAGTCTGCAAGCTAATCGCATCAAGACACTGTTTCAGGTGGTCTTGCTCGTTATAAACTGGTATAACTATACTAAGCGTGAGCTTTTTCATTATTATAAGAACATACTAGCATGGCAACCAAAGAAACAGCTGAGAAAAAACAACCTATCAAACATACCCCGAGTTTTAAGAAACTACCGGCAAACGCTGGTTTTTGGCAGCAGTTTTGGTACAAACAGACTGCTTGGGCAGTGCGCACCAGGTTCTGGCAGAAGTTCGGCATTGGTCTAATAGTTCTAGTTCTACTTGCAGTCGGCAGTATGTATGGACTGGCGCAGTGGTACATCAACAAATACAAAGACACACCACTGACAGTTGGAGCGACATTTATTCCAAACTACGCTCGGTATTATGATCTAGACCCTCGAGAAACCCTAGAAGCAGTTATAGACGACCTTGGTGTCAAACAACTTCGTTTGGTTAGCTACTGGAACGACATCGAAAAAGAGCCTGGTATTTATAATTTTGACGAGCTCGACTGGCAGATGGAAATGGCCGAACAAAAGGGCGCCAAAGTTTCACTAGCCCTAGGGCTTCGTCAACCACGTTGGCCAGAGTGCCACATGCCAGCCTGGGCACAAGAAATGCCAGGCAATGGCTGGTATGATCCGCTTGAGGATTTCATTCAGGCAGTTGTCGAGCGCTACCGGCACAGCCCAGCTCTAGAGAGCTATCAACTTGAGAACGAGTTCTTCTTGAAGGCCTTTGGTATTTGCTATGATTTCAACCGCGACAGGCTAGTATCAGAATACAATTTAGTCAAACGACTCGACCCAGCAACACCAGTCATCATCAGTATGAGTAATAACGCCATCGGTACGCCAGTCGGCGAGCCACGACCAGATGAATGGGCAATCTCGGTCTACAAACGCGTCTGGGACACCACGATTACCCACCGCTACTTTGAGTACCCGATTCCAGCTTGGTACTATGCTTTCCGGGCTGGGTTTACCGAACTAACCAGAGACAGGGAAGTATTTATTCACGAACTCCAGACAGAAGCTTGGCTACCGAATGGCTTTGAGATGCCAGATGCGCCAATAGACGAGCTCTACAAATCCATGAACCCAGACCGGTTGGTTGATAGGATTGAATACGGCAAAGCCGCTGGTATGCGCTCGTTCTACCTGTGGGGAGTTGAGTGGTGGTATCAGATGAAAACTCAGCGCGATGCGCCAGAGCTGTGGGATGCCGCCAAGACTAAACTGCAAGAGATAGACGCCGAGAATAGCACGCTATAAAAGAGAAATACACCTTATCTTCTCATTGTAGCACACTTTATTGCATTTGTCAATAGCCACCTCTTAAGATATACTGTTCGCATGACCAAAAAACAGTCTCAGACCAGTACTATTCGCAACAAGCGGGCGAGTTTCGACTACGATCTTAAGGATTCGTATATTGCTGGTATTGTCCTGAGCGGGGCAGAGACACGCAGTCTACGCGAACATCACGGCAGTCTGCAGGGCGCTTTTGTGCAGATCAAAGACGGGGAGGCATGGCTCGTGAACTCATTGGTCACTCCTCTGAAGACAAACAAAGCCAATCTACCGAGTGATGTTCAGAACCGAAACCGCAAACTCCTGCTTAAAAAGCGCGAACTCGACCAGTTGATAGCGGCCAAGCAACAGGGAAATACTATTGTGCCGACCAAACTCCTGACAAAAGGACGCTATATAAAACTAGAGATAGCCATCGGCCGCGGTAAGAAACGCTATGACAAGCGTCAAACGATAAAAGAGCGTGATACTAAGAGAGATTTGCAGAGAAAAAATATGATAATTTGACCGATTAGGGAAAATTATATGCCGAACCCAAGAAAGCCATTCCTTATTTAAAAATAGGTTTCTTGGCGTGAAGCTATACAAGCGCCAAGTAATCAAGCAGCGCGACACTGCCCGCGACGCAGCTCGAAATGTTAACTAGGTATTAATCATCCCACATTGGCGCTGGTCGCTTGCCAAATCGTTTAGGGGCAGGCCGTTGTACCCGGCTTTTGTCGCTCACTTTTTCAGAAGTGCCGGCGCATATATCTGGTAGATTATTCTGCAACTTCAGCTTGGCGCCAGGGTCAGATATTTTTAATACTCCGTCGTTACGCGCATTATCCGTATACTCAACACCCATAGCCTCAACTAACTCACCTTCAAGTAGGTAGTTATCAATTACATTCTGCATGCTCTTAAGCGCTTTAGATTCTATCTGGCGAATACGCTCTCTTGTAACACCAAATTCCAGCCCAACCCCATCTAGAGTAAGCGGCTCTTCGCTCATAATACGCATGCCTAAAACCTGTGCTTGCCTCACATCGATATTAGACATCGAAAGAAGCTTTGATACGGCACGCTCCCTACAGTCTTCATCAAGCACATACACACTATCGGGTGCGGCAATAGTTTCTTGCCAAGTAGGAGGGGTATCATCATCTAGCTCATAAGGTGCTTCGTACGAATAACTTGCTGACTGCAAAACTTCGTCTACTGCGGTCAAGGACACGGTGCGGCTCGTAGTAAGTGCCGAGAGTGCAGCTTCTACACGTTCAGGAACCTCAAGCATGAAGTCGGTTATTTCCTGCCTCGTTGGAGACGTAACACCCTTATCCTCAAGCTCACTTATAGCCCTCGTGACGAGTCTTGTATTGTTTTGCATGTGTTCTGGGATTCGTACTGAGGCAGGTGTGTAATCTTGAGTTTTTTGCGTTACATTACTGTACATTTGCCCATATGCGATTGACTGCCAGGATAGTTCCATCCCTGTAGAGAGTACGAGGACAGCATTGGATAAGCCTTCAACGGCCAAGCCAAAGCGGTCATCAAAGCTTATCGGTAAAGTTCTGAGGTTAGATACCGGCAATTTACCATAAGCAAATATGTCCTTATCTGGGTCGTTATCAACTCCAATGCCACAGCTAACACGACAAAAATGCAGCGCCATACGCACACTGCCTTCTATCAATTCATTTTCAGCTGCAGTGAGAAGCGGTCTGTTGTTGTGGTCTTCCTGGGTACGATTATAGCCTCGTATTTCTTCAAGTAATTCAGAGAGTCTCTCCTTGGTAGGCAGGGGTCTTTTGCCCAAATCACGATAAAATTTTGCGCTCTCTTCAGATAACACAAAAAGGTCAGGATGAGATGCAGGCACCTCTGATAAATCAGCTGCGAGGCTGTTCTCTTGAAGTTCATTCATAGTCTTATTTATTATACACTATAAGCATAAATTAGTCAATTATATATGCTTTGAGTTAACTTTTTCAGATTGGGAATGGGTTACTTCTAGCTGGGCTTAACCGTGTAAACCAGTCGAGCCGAACCCGCCGCCGCTACGCTTAGTCTGGCCAAGTTTATCTATTGTATCCACCTCTACAAGCTGAGGTAGGAACACCGGTGCAAACACCGCTTGTGCGATGCGTGAATGCTTTTGCAGAATAAATGCTTCGTCTGACTGGTTAACCAGTAGAGCGCCTGCTTCGCCACGATAATCTGGATCTACTGTGCCTGGAGCATTTGTGAGAGTGATTCTGCGCATAGACAAACCGCTTCTGGGTGTAAGCCAATACAGCATGTCATCCTGAAGTGCAGTTGCGAACCCGACGCCAACCAAACAATGATCGCCCGGTTCTAGTTGGTATGCCCATCTGCTTTTATCGTCTGGGTCGGGCACAATGTGTTCCTGTAACGAAGCGCCCTCTGGCACAGTTTCAAAATCAAAAAGTGTCTGACGCAGGCGGTTATCATCTGGATCCATTCGTCCATCCTCTGCAACTATTACGCGCGCATAGACATCATAGCCAATTGCACCGTCTGTTTTACGCTCGGGCATCCGGCCTCCAGGCAGTACGCAGATTTCGACACCACTCGCTCGTCCATTCCAACCAAGCTCACTCATAAAGCGCATTATGCCATCATTTTGTCTGTCTGGGCAACTTAGCTCGTGTATTATGGTTACTATGAAACTGACAAAATACGGCCATGCCTGCGTGATTATTGAGGAGCAGGGCAGCAGGCTTATCATTGACCCTGGCGGCTACACCAAGCTACCGGAAGATCTGAGTTCGGTTGTCGCAATTGTTATCACCCACGAACATACCGATCATTTTTCAAAAACACAGATAGGGAGAATTAGGCAATCGAGCCCCGAAGCAGCTCTTTACTCCACTAGAAGTGTGGTTTCAGAAGTGGATAACGCTAAACACGTTAAGTCTGGCGAGAAGGTTTCGGCTGGAGCATTTGAACTTGAATTCTATGGCCAGCTACACGAAAAATCCCGCGACGATATTCCCCAGGTAGAAAATGTTGGAGTTGTCGTGAACGGAAAAGTTGCCTACAGCGGCGATTCGTACGAGCTTCCACCGACAGCCGTAGAGGTTTTGCTGGCGCCAACCTCTGCGCCGTGGCTACACATCCAGGCGGCATGCAACTTTGTACAAGATACTCCTGCAAAACTTGTTATACCGACACACGACGCGTTACTTTCCGACGTCGGTAAAGCCGCCTACGACAAACACCTAGAGGACGCCTGTAAGGCGAGCGGCAAGGCATACCAGCGGCTCAGTAGCGGCGAATTTATTGAGCGCTGATCGACAGCCGGCTCAGCGAAGATAGCGGTTCGGCAATATAATTATCTATGGCTTCTTCTGTGGCTCTAACCCCGCTCTCAAGAATAGAATCTGCGGAGTCGGCCAACAAAGGCGCCGTAGCCAGCAGACAAGCCGTCATGCAGATAGTCCCGATCTGGCGAGCTCGCTTATGGTTGGCAGGGAGATCTCTGGTTTCCTGGCCGGAACTAATACCAAAACGCAATCCTCGAATCATTCGCTCACCACTAATAATTGCTGCATTACCAATCCGTTCGGCTACAAAGTTAAGCCGGGGAAATTGTACAGACTGTACACCGGTATCGTCGAGGATTGCGCTATTTTCGACATCGACACTACAGCCGTGACGGTACTCCCACATGCTACCTGACTTCTGCCACGCTGATTTCACCTTGCATAATCTCAGATATTTTGCGGGCTACAAACTTATCAATATGTTCACAGATCAAGCGGCCATGAACTGCTGGTGTGTTTCGTTCTGACACATGCCACTCGGCATCAACCGGCTCCACTGTTGCGCGGGCAGCTCCGAGCATAAATCTTCCAAAAGTGACTACAGTGGCGCTACGAAAAGACTCAACGCGCATGGCATCGCAGGGTTCAACAAAATCGGCTCGGGCGGCGCTAGGGTATTCCTGAGTCATGGACATATCAAGCCCGTAGGTAGGTTCGTTCCAGGCAAATATAACATCTAGCGAACCGCTATTTTCGGCTCGCCACTCGATCATTCCGTGTGCCGGCAATCGATAATCCTGCGAGTTATAAAGGTCAGCGAAACGAAGCCGGTTGTTTTTGGCTCGCGCATTTGTCTCGAAGGCTGCGGCACGAAAAGATGGTTCTGGAACTTGCCCTGGCAGATCAGCATGCAGCTGGCCGCGGCTGAGCGACATTACTTCCGGCGAAGTTATTGTTCGTTGACTTATCATAAACACATTATATAACTTTAATGAGTATTTTTTAATGTCTGTTAGACTATGGTGTATGAAGGTGTATTCGTGGAATGTGAATGGAATTCGGGCCGTCGTGAAGAAGGGCACTTTCCAGCAATTCATCAAAGATCACGATCCAGATATCTTGTGCCTGCAAGAAACCAAGATTGACGCTGTCCAGCTTTCGAAATGGCGAGGGGCCAAGGCAGTGAGTCAGCAGGGATCTTTATCGCGACAAGACGTAGCCGTAGCTACGTCGCGAAGCGAAAAGTCGCGGCTGGCCGCTGCATTGGAATCGCAGCCCGAAAGTCTGGACAGCGTCAATCTTGCAGCCGAGCAAGGCCAGGCCGTGGTTGATTTATCTGGCTACGAAGAATACTGGAATTCGTCAAAAAACAAAAAGGGCTACAGCGGCACTGCAATATTTAGCAAAATTAAGCCGATTGCAGTCGTCAATGACATCCCGGATGAGTTCGTTAAGTCAGCCGGACTAGTGCTCGATAATTATGGCCATAGCAACGACGAGGGCAGGGTGATTGCAGCTGAGTTCGATGATTTCTATGTAGTGACTGCTTATACACCAAACGCCAAGGACGACTTGTCACGGATTCCGCTGCGCCAACAGTGGGACAAGGCCATGACCGCCTACTGCAACTCACTGCAAGAAGGCAAGATTAATCTTAGAGAATTAAAAGTAGGTGCTGGTTTGGATGAAGTGCAAGGCGATTCAGAGCAACGGACCGAGCCGTATAACCAATACGGTGAGGAAGTAGCGGATGAATCAACGCAGCAATTCGCCAAACCAGTCATCTACTGTGGTGATATGAATGTTGCTCATACAGAAGATGACCTAGCCCGGCCAAAGGAAAACAGGGGCAAAAAAGGCTTCACCGATGAGGAACGCTCGGGATTCGACAACTGGCTGAAGGCCGGATTCATCGACACACTCCGCGAATTCGTACAAGGCAACGGTCACTACACCTGGTGGACCCATTGGGCAAAAGCTAGGGAACGCAATGTTGGCTGGCGTATAGATTATTTCCTTATATCAAAAGCCCTCAAACCTCGTCTCAAGACTGCCAAAATCCACGCCGATGTCATGGGTAGCGACCACTGCCCAGTCAGCGTAGAGCTTGTGGTATAATTCCGCTATAAATGGCAAAAAATAAAAAGAAATCTAAATTTAACTACAAAATAGCTGCACTAGCCGCATCAGGAATACTACTGGTAGCCGGTATGGCGGCGCAGGCTTGGTACAACTTATACATTTGGGATGTTACCCAGGAGCAGTCAGCTTTCAAGATGGGTACTCTAATAAAAACTGCTATAGACAACCTTGACCAGTTAAAAACAGATCTCGGAGACGACAGCCGCATAGAAGAGCTTCGTTTACAGCTACCCCAGGATAATCAGGATGTAGAGGGTATTAGGTATATGTTATTCGATTCTAATAACTCATCTTCGAGGCATAACTCCGATTATGCACAAGTTACAAGCAGATCGCTTGTACTGGGAGAAATGAGCCAGCTTTTGGTCCAGCGAAATATGGATGATTTGTTTGAGGTCGTACCTGGTACCCAGGCATGTTCCCGTGGATTCACATTACAATTTTCAGAGCAATTTGGTGACAGCGGTAGCCTGAGCCTCAGTGGCACAAAAACTTTAGGTGACGGACGTACATTGTATGTATACCGCGAGACAACCTGTGATGCACACTACGGAGTTGACGAGCTTGAAGCTTATCTTCTGCGTTCCGAAAGCTACTAGTGATACAATAAAGAGGTTAGCGAAGAGGTGCACCAGTTTGATTAAGTTCGGTTGAAATAACCAACAAAAAAATAGTTATTACAATAAATCATGAAACAACTTACACTATTATTTCTAGTTCAGGAAGGGCAGGTACTGCTAGCCATGAAAAAACGTGGCTTTGGCGCAAATCGCTGGAACGGTGTTGGCGGTAAATTAGAACCAGGCGAAACTATTGAACAAGCATTGGTTCGCGAATGCCAAGAAGAAATTATGGTCACGCCAGAGGCTTATGAGAAGGTAGCTAGGATTGTATTCGACGAGCAACACCAAGGTTCGCGTAACACTCTAGAGGTCCATGTTTTCACTTGCAGTAAATGGTCGGGTGAACCCGAAGAGACCGAAGAAATGGCGCCAAAATGGTTCGATATAGATAAGATTCCGTATGACGACATGTGGCCAGATGATCCGTACTGGCTACCGCAGGTTCTAGAGGGCTCAAAAATTAAGGCTTCCTTTGAACTTGGCGAGAATGACAAAATTATAAATAAGCAGGTGGAGATTATGGAGCTACTTGACTGATATGTCCGTACTAGTTGCTTCACAGAACGAGATTAAGCGTCTTGCTGTAGTGGATGCTTACACGGAGATTTATCCTGAAGATGTTCCAGTAGTCGTATCTTCACCGTTGGAAATTAGAAGTGGCGTAAGGGATCAGCCACTCAGTCTGCAAGAAATTGCTTTGGGTGTACACAACCGGATAGGCAACGCTAGAGCTCAGAAGATCGGCAGATTCTCGACTTTTGTGGCCATAGAAAGCGGCTGTTACAGAACAAAAAACCGATGGTTCGAGGTGGCTTGTGCAGGAGTAACCGGCAGAAATGGTCGAATATCCATTGCCTACGGGCCATCCTATCCTGTACCAGAGTCTTTTGTGCCACTTTTAAAGCAGGGCAAAGATCTAAACGAAATCATGGAAGAAAAAACTAGTATGAAAGAGGCAGGTAAAGGCATAGGCTTTAACGGCTGGCTAGCCGGACGTTTTGATCGTCGTCATGCATCAGCCATGGCTGTATATTTGGCACTTTGTAGCGAGAGGACTCAAGATTTATGAGTAAAAAATTCGCAGTTTTTGATATCGATGGCACGCTCATCCGCTGGCAGCTGTACCACGGGCTGGTGAACACACTGGCCAAGGATGGTCATCTTGGTGCAGAGGCCTACGAGCAGCTTCGCGAGGTCCGAAAGACATGGAAGCACCGCCAACATCCAGAGGCGTTCAAAGACTACGAACGTTACCTGGTCAAAATGTACTTGGCCGCAATAACAGATCTGCCTGTAAAAGAGTTCGAAAAAGCTGCGGCCGCGACAGTCGACGAATACAAGCAGCAAGCCTATGTCTACACACGCGATTTAATCGGCAAGTTAAAGGAAGAGGGCTACTTTCTACTAGCCATTTCAGGCTCGCACCACGAGATGATCGAAGAAATTGCCAAACACTATGGTTTTGATGATTTTGTTGGCAGCACGTATGAAGTAGCTGACGGAAAGTACACTGGCAAAGAATCTGTTCCGAGCAAAGACAAAGCCAGCTACCTGCGCAAATTTGTTGAAAAACACGACCTGGATATGAGTGACAGTGTAGGTGTTGGTGACACCATTAGCGACAAGGCATTTTTAGAACTTGTCAGCCAGCCGATTGCTTTCAATCCAGAGAGAAAATTATTCGATGAGGCTAGAACGCAAGGCTGGAAAATAGTTGTCGAGCGCAAGAACGTTGTCTACGAATTAGAATCTTCTGATGACGATTACAAACTCATCTAAATTAGTGCGGCAAAATGACCGTAAAGGTCGATCCCTTGCCGTAGGTGCTCTTGACGGTGATTTCTCCGCCGTGGACAGCCGCAATCGTTTCTGCCAAGCTCAACCCCAGTCCATAACCCTCGGCAGCAGAACGCGTACGTGATCTGTCAGCTCGGTAAAATCGCTCAAATATATGCGGCAAATCTACTTCTGCGATACCAACACCTTTGTCTATAATTTGAATCTGCAAATGCTTGTCACGCTTTGAAGCCGTAACTTTGACTTCGCTGTTGTCGTGACTGTACTTGATAGCATTGCCAAACAGTGTCACAAATAATTCAATGAGCTGATCGGGGTCTCCCCAGACTGTCAACTGAGATTTGGGCAATTTAAAACTAATTCTGCGTTTCTTGGCCTTTGCCTCTAGCCTAGAGTACGAAGCCTGAAAAATATCTGTCAGTTTATAGTCCTGCCAGTGCGACCGATCAACTTTTTCGTCGCTGCGCGCCAGCCGTAGCAGGGCAGCGGTCAATGTCTCTAACTTGGCAATTTCTTCTAGATTGCTGGCGAGAACTTCTCTTGCCTCAGGTGCTTTTAGATTTTTGTCACGCAGAGATACTTCTATCTCTGTCTTCATTGCAGTTAGTGGAGTTCGGAGTTCATGGGCAGCATCAGATGTAAATCGGCTCTGAGTCCGCAGTGCTTCCTCGAGCGGCCGTAGGCTTCGGCGCGCTAGTAAGTAGCTGGCGGCCGTACCAACGGCAAGCATTCCAGCATTAAATAACGCCAGTTTGGCTAACAAGCTGTCACGAAAGCGATCTAGCTCAGCATCATGGATTCTATCAAGCCCTGTATTGGTCGTGAAATATAGGTTTTCACGCAGTTCGTTGATTTGTTTGCTCAGTCCAGAATCAGCAGCATAGATAGATTGAAAATAAAACACCGTACTGAAACCTATTGTCAGCACCATGATGATGCTCAGATAGGTCAGTGTCAGTCGCATTCTGGCTGATTTAAAACTTATATGCGGCAGGGACATTCTTAGAAATTACACCTTGTTATGGCTGTATTATATAGCCAAAGCCGCGTCGTGTCTTGATCATGTCAGTTTTAAACTTTTTGTCGATCTTGTTTCTGAGATAGCCAATATAAACTTCGACCGTGTTTGGCAGCACATCGTCTTCATCACTCCAGACATGTGTAATAAGCTCGTCTTTGCTGACAACCATGTTTTGGTGGCGCATCAGGTATTCGAGCAGAGCGAATTCTTTGGCTGTTAAATCAACCTCTGTCTCTTTAAAAAAGACCTGCTTGGTAACAGGATCCAGAGACAGAGAGCCCACCTGAATGATTTTGCCAAGTAAGTTGCGCGGCCGACGTAGGAGGGCGTACAGCCGCGCAACTAACTCATCAAATGCGAAAGGTTTTGCAAGGTAATCATCAGCACCACTATTGAGTCCGGTGACTTTGGCTTCGGTAGCATCGCGAGCAGTTAGCATCAATATAGGGGTTTTAACACCTTCTTTTCGTAATGCTTCGCAGGCGGCTTGCCCATCAATCGAGCCAGGCAGCATCCAGTCCAGCACAATAACATCATACTCAGAACTACGACCATAGCTGAGAGCGCTGTCACCATCACCTACCACATCAACGCTGAAAGTTTCAGCCTCTAGACCCTTTTTTATGCTGGCTGCGATTTTTGGTTCATCTTCTACGACAAGTACTCTCATAATGTTTACATTGTAGCCTATCGTAGCTGAGTTATCGCTGAGTATCAGAACATATTATTGCTTGCTATTTGGTATTGGTTTCTTGATACTAAAAAGTAATATGGACTATTGGCACAAACAAACTAGCGACAAACCGCTGTACGAAGATATCCTGTGGAGTAGGCCAGAGTCTAAGTCTCGGGCAGGCAAGCTTCTGATAATTGGCGGCAATGCCCACGCCTTCTCGTCGGTCGGCGAGGCCTACCAGGGTTCTGTCGCTGCAGGCGCAGGCGTTGTCCGATCATTACTGCCAGAGGCACTAAGGAAAATCGTTGGTAGCCTGCTAGAGGGGACTGACTTTGCGCCGAGCACACCTAGTGGTAGTTTTGGTCGTGAAGCCTTGCAGGAGTGCTTAGCGCATGCTAGTTGGGCTGACAGCGTACTTGTGGCCGGTGATCTAGGTCGAAACAGCGAGACAGCGATTTTACTTGAAAGCTTTGTCCAAAAATACTCGGGTTCGCTAACTGTAACCAAAGATGCAGTAGACTATTTTTACGCTCAGCCGGAATTGTTAGCGGACAGACCGCAGACTATGATTGTGCTCAGCATGGCGCAACTGCAAAAACTTGGCACTTCACTCAAATTCCCAACACCTTTTCTACTGGGCATGGGGCTAATGTTGCTAGCCCAAGCGCTGCACGAATTCACACTGAAACACGACGTAATTATCGTAACCAAGGAGCTAGACCAAATTGTTGTGGCTTATGAAGGCAAGGTCAGCTCAACCAAGCTCAAATCCGACAAAGAAGTCTGGCGCGCCAAGGCGGCTGCACAGGCCAGTGTATTTTGGATGCAAAACCCAAACAAGCCGTTCGAAGCCATCACTTCGTCCTTTGCCTTTTCAGACTAATATTAGAAAAGACGAGGCTAGAGTCTATTTTGAAAAAATAAATGCGCCAATTGCAGGTTTATACAGATAATACTATACTCATATCTGATATGACAGAGAGGAATCTTGAACACGCATTGCAGATAGCCCGCCAAGCGGTCACCGAAGCTGGGCAAGAATTAAAACAGTACTATGGCAACATAGAGGCGATTAGCAAAGGGGACGGCAATAGTATTGGCGGCATAGTTACAGAACTAGACCGCAAAACCGAGCAATTTCTAGAAAAAGAGCTTGGTAAGTTTTCTGCTGACGTTGGTTTTCGTGGCGAGGAATTTGGTGTTCAGAATCACGCTGATACAACATGGCTTGTTGATCCGATTGACGGAACGGCGCACTTTGTCAGAGGCATACCTTTCTGTACTACAATGGTTGCCTTGATAGAAAACGGCGAAGTAGTGTTGTCTGTAATTCACGACTTTGTTAATGATGATACATACTGGGCAATTAGGGGTAGTGGTGCATATTGTAATGACAAAAGAATTTCCGTCAGCCAGCGTTCACTTAAACAGAGTTTGATTTCCTTTGAAACAAAGTTAGAAAAGCCAGAGAATTATGAAAGATATCTCGCCGTACGGCGAGAAGCAGGAATTATCGCAACTATAAACTGCGGCTTTGAGTTCGCTATGATTGCATCCGGCAAACTCGATGGGCGTATTGGTTTAGAGCCTTACGGTATGGATTGGGACTTTGCGCCAGGCTCATTGTTAGTCAGCGAGGCAGGCGGTGTGGCTGCGAACATTGGCAAAGATACTTATGACTACCAAAACCACGACTTTATTATTGCTAATGCTGCTGTTCACAGAGATTTGACAGAGGGTGACAACGCCATCTTTCCTAAAGCCTAGCCTTCAAAAATCCACCGCTCAGACACGCCGTTTATGCCCTTGTGGGCAGCCGACCCGACAGACCTGGATTTTCTCAACTGAAAAAAGAAATTCGGCGGGGAAATCTCAAAAGATATGCAAAAGTCTGAGCGGGCGGTTCGCCAGAAAATACGCTAAAAAGCGCATTTTCTGAAAATGGCAACTATCTAGTCGCGTAAAGCCTGTCCGTATTTGGACATCAATAGTCCTAAATCTGGTTTGCCAAATTTTTCAGTCAGACGAGCAAAACTTTTTTCTGCCTCTACGCCGAAACGAGCAACATATCCCGTGTAGAATTTATGGGAATTGAAAACAGGCGGTTCTATCTTTGAGTGGAATTTGTCGGCATACATCACTAATTCTTCCTCTGGTGTGTCGGCTAGATAGTCGTCATGCGGCAGCGGCAAATTATTTTCTTCAATTTGTTTTTTAGTTATTCCTGCGCCTGTATGGTGCGAGGCAAACCGACAAAGTTCTTTTGCAAAACCCTCGTTTTGCAAAATTTCCTCTCCACGAACACCGTGCGTGATATATTTGCTTGTGTCTTTCTCAACGCCGTTTTTGTCAAATAATGGATAAACGCCGATATCATGCATCAAACAACCTACCTTTACAAGTTCAATGTCTACATTTGCGCCAGATGTTTCAGCAAGTTGCGCCGCAATTTCGCTAACTATCTGACAATGGGTAAAAACAAGGTCAAATACGCTATCAGTTGGCGCATACTTTCTATGCAACGCCTCTATCTCATCAAAAGTTGGCAGAACAACGCTAGGCATTATCTACGCTCTTCTTGGCAACAATTTGTAGCCAAGTTGCGTTTGCGGTTGCCTTATCGCCACTTATTTCAACATCGCCAAAACCAGTAGTTTCCAGCACTTCACGAATCTGCGGCTCTGTCCAGTAACAGAAAAAACGTGGTGCGCCCAGTTTTTCCTCCGACCAGCCTTCGCCCTCACCTTGTTTTAGTGTAAACGCAAATTTACCGTCTGTGTTTAATGCGTCAAAAACTTTTTTGATAACTTGCGAGGCTTCATCACGAGTAAAATGTAGCAATACGGCGTTTGCTAAAACATAATCAAGCCCTTGCGGCAGTTCGTCAGTAATAGCATTTAGTACTTTTGCGTCAAAGCCTTTTTGTTGCAACAAATCAACAAACGCTGGTGTTGCGTCTGTACACTCAACAGTATAGCCAAGCCCCGCAAGATACTCGGCATCACGACCAAAGGCACTTCCAAATTCCAAAATTCGTGCGTCTTTTGGTACATCTGCCAGCGAACTATCTAGCCAGTCTTTGACAACTCCCGAAACTTCGTGAGGCGTGCCGTCAATATATTCTTGTATATGCGCATTGTAACTTTCAACAGTTCTGCTATTGGTTTCACTCATAGGTGTAATTATATCACGCTTACAGCGTGAACGAACCGCCCGACCAGACTTTTTCCAAATCAAAAAAGAAATTAGGCGGGGAAAATCTCAAAAAATATGCAAAGGCTTTTTCTGGCGGAGCGCAGCGGGCAAGCCTGCCCGCTAGGCGGCGTGGCTTGCCTCGTTCAACAATTTTCCTCAAAATAGGTTCTAGCCTTGTCGTAAAAACCCACCAATGTAAAAAACCAGCGAAATGCTGGTTTTTTACATTGGTGGGCGAGGTGGGACTTGAACCCACACGAGCTAATGCTCACAAGATTTTGAGTCTAGCGCGTCTACCAATTCCGCCACTCACCCAGATGAATCGACTCCTACTTGCACATGTCAGGTTCGAATAACAGAGGGAATTATACTATAATGGTTAAGGACTGACCACCTTGTAATGAAAACAATTAACCCGCTAAACCCCTTGCCAGACGATCAAAAGTCTCCTGAAAACAACGAGGCTGTTGATTTAATTCGTCGCAAACTTGCCGGACTTTATGATAGCGAACCAGATGCCGTCACCGAGGCAATTGAGAGTGTCCAAGAAAAAGAATCCAAGCGGAGCAAACACCAAAAATTTATGGCTGACTTGGCGGCCTCCGGCAAGCCGTTTGCGCAGATTCAAACCGAGTGGCACAACTACTACCAATCTCTCCCCAACAAAGAGAAGCATGATGTCTGGAACGAATTTTATAGTGCCCAGAATCACAAGCCACAGTTCAAATCTCAAGACAAGCTAAATATAGAATCAAGTCCAGCAGCTCTTGCTGGAGGTATGTTCGAAGCAGCCGAACCAGCTCAGGCAAAATCTAAGCGCTCAGACACAGTCGCCGATCTAAAAAAGCAGCTGACCAGCCGTATTCAGACCAAGGGCAAGCTATCAAAAAATCAGCACATGAAGTCACTGTTGTTCGGAGTAGGAGTCGGAACATTTACAGTCATCCTGCTGCTTTTTGGCTTCTTCAACGAGCGATTTATTGCACCATTTATTACACCAAGCCGAACTGTTAGCTCGACACCACTCATCGCTGATGATTTGAGCG
This sequence comes from uncultured Candidatus Saccharibacteria bacterium, assembly GCA_964644965.1. Taxonomy (GTDB): domain Bacteria; phylum Patescibacteriota; class Saccharimonadia; order Saccharimonadales; family JACDBH01; genus CAZXYN01. Next base: position 255,839 of record CAZXYN010000001.1, read on the forward strand.
GGGAAGTCGGCGATGAATCACGGCTGATTATTCCCAAAATCAATGTTGAGCTACCGGTAGTCTATGACGTCGAATCTGTGGATGAACATGCCGTCCAAGCAGGTCTAGAGGAAGGTGTCGTGCACTACGCCACAACATCGCACCCAGGCGAGAAGGGCAACGGCGCAATCTTTGGACACTCTAGCAATAACATCCTTAATAAGGGCAAATATAAGTTCGCATTTGTACTACTAAGCCGACTGGAAAATGGCGATACGTTCTATATTGAAAAGGACGGCGTGCGCTACGTTTACCGCGTATTCCAGAAGGAAGTTGTTTCGCCGAGCGAAGTCAGCGTGCTCAATGACGTACCGGGCAAAACCAGCACCATAACTCTCATAACCTGTGACCCTCCAGGAACCACCATTAACCGTCTTGTGGTGTGGGGTGAGCAAGTCAGCCCAGATCCAGCCGAAAACACCGCCAGTACAGCCAAGGACGCCAGTACCAGCCCAGAAACCCTTGCCGGTAACGCCGAGTCGCTCTGGTCTCGTATTTGGAACTCAATTTTCTAGATTTATGTTTTTTTGGGTCAAAAGACACGTTCTTTAAATAAAGAACCAACTTATTCCATTTTTGAGTCAGCAAAAAGATCTGGACAAAAACTGACCGGCAACTCAGCCGCCACGGCTTAGCCGTGGCAATATATATGACTTATATAATTAATTATATAAGTCAGGTTTCTTCCGGTTTATATAAACATTTATATAAACCGTTGCAGTCCTATGGGCATTCACCACTACTCCTGATTTGAATGCTGTAAACAAACACAATAGATAGCAGGGCGTCAGGTCATGAACTCTATTATGGAACTTCATGACCCGACCACAGGGAGTCCGCCCTGCGTATTGTGTTTTTTATCAGCAATTCAAGTCAAGGGTAGGGGTGTGCCGAGTTTCTTTGCATACTTTCTTGTCGATACAAGAAAGTATGAGGTTGGTTCTTCATTGGAAGAACATTATAGTGTCTGGTTTCTTACTAAAAGTTTTCTTGTATCGATCTAAGGGATTTAGCTAAACCGTGTACTGCAACGTATGCGCCAGCTCCTATGAGTAGCACCCCTATAGATTCGTTCTCGAGAGTGTCAGCGACTTTAAACACCTCTGCACCGAGCACAACCGACCCTATACCGGCAATACTTTCGATAAGCGGAGAAAATACCTCCTGCACAGTTCGGCTAGTGGACTCTGGCGATAATTGTTCTTGTTCATACTTGCTCATAAGCTAATCGTCGATAACTGTAATTGTTAGAGCCTTTTTATTCCCATCTGCCTTGGACTCCTCAAAAGTCAGCACATTGTCATAATCGCGGTCAAAGAATGGTCCTGAGCGAAGCCTAGAGGTTACAAGCGTCTGCACGTTCGATCCATCGAAATCTACAATGTATGACTGATCATCCACCGTGTATATATAGCGATGACCGTCCATCCACTTGATCTGTTGAGCTGTAGGTATCTGCTGGTCTAGTTTGAGTCGATACTGATGATTTTCATACAAATCAAGCGTCACTATCTCGTTGCCGCTCTGTACACCAATAAACTGTGTATTAGCGGAAAACGAAACAAACTGCGGATTATCTAAACGCATCAGTGCCGTGATGAGCAGTGGAGTCTTTGTTTGGTTCTTGAGAGCTGATAGTGGATTCTCGTAAACCGACGTGATATTTTCCGAAGAGCTGCCAACAACGTAGTACCACTCACCATCATATTTTGAGACATCCATAAGATAGTTATTGGATTCTTTGATGGTTTTCAGAACATAAGTTTTGTCGCCCTCTAGGATCCTGAAATCAGTCTTGCCCGGCTCAACATCTTCTTGTGTAGCATAGACAATAATATCGTCGCCGTAGGTACTGTAATCTATAACGTTTTCGAGAACTGGTGCAGATATGGTTTTGTTACCAAGATCGGCGATACGCAGCACGCCAGGAACTTCGGTTTGGTAATAAAACTTGTCGTAGTGCTTGTTGCGCAGACTAATGACTTCGGGGCTAATCCCAAAAGTCTTATTTATGCTAAAGCTCTCGCTCGGCTGCTCGCGGTCAATCATTAAGAACTCTGTGATTGCCCCATAGGTTCGCTTAAATAAAACATGACGGTTGTCATTAGACCATTCTACAAGCGACAGGCTAGATTCGGCCGAAGGATCGGTGAGTATATTTGGCGGAACTACGATAGATTTAGGGTTGGCTTCTGGATTATTAAGATCATAGACATCGAACTGGTAGGTTGTAGTCGGCCTCTGTACCAGCACCCAACGACGATCCGGACTCTGAGTAGCAAATCCTGGCAATAAATCGTATTGTTGCACGTCAGACGTTTCTAGATTGTTAGGAAGCAACAATGGGTAGACTAGGCGTTGTATCTGCCCACCAGACAGATTAAAAGTGCGTTCCCAGTGCCTGTACCCCTCGGCTTCAATTCTGATGGTGTAGGTTCCGGCCGGCAACACCATGCGTGTGTCAGTCCGCGAGCCCTGTTCTACCTCATTTAAATAGATATTGGCACCTTGCGGCTTAGAATCAACAAACACGATGCCGTTTTGGATCAAATTGCCAGTCTTGCGGTCAATATCAAAACCGTATGCCAGATAGAGAACAATCATGGTGCCCAAGGCAACCACAATTGACATCAGCGCATAGCCAAGAAACAGTCGGCGGCGATGCGCTCTTTTACGTCGAGGGTCGAGAAAATCCATTTGCATAAATACGTGTGTTTGAACCAATACTTGCTTTATTTATACCATACTTACTCTGTGATTTGGCTGTAATCATCTACTTGCCATAACCCTACCAAACCAAGTAAGATGTTGTGAGAGCATCTAATCTTGATGCGCTTCTGGAAAGTATCTCTTTTCAAAAAACAGGGTAACAACAAGAGCACGAGCTTTATAGGTTTTATTCGTGGGCAAACCAACACAGGCAACAATCGAAATCAATGGCAAGCGCTACGACGCACGTACAGGTCAGCTAATAACCGCTGGCCATTCGTCGTCTCATCAAACAGCCAAACCTAAACCTAAAATCCCATCGACACATTCCCCGGCTAAGTCTCATCCTGTACAAGATATTGCCCGACTAGCTGCGGCGCCAGCAAAACGCCGCCAAACAGCTCGCAGCCAGACGCTCATGCGTCACGGTGTCAAAAAACCAGCGGTCGTGCCACAAACCAAGCCAGCCAAAGCTCGCGCAGCAGCCGATATTGCACCAGTTCGTAGCTCAAATACCGTACCGCGTATTCAACATTTTGATGCCGCCAGACAAACTCGTGCCCAAACTATCAAGCAGAGCAGGCTTGTCAGCAAATTCCATAATTCAGAAGTTTTACAGCATCCAATTGCCACAACTCAGGCGGCAGTAACCGAACGAATCGAGCATCTGCCAGTACGACCAGCTCCAGCCATAAAACACGCTGCCTCGCAGGCTCAATCTGTTCTAGAACGCGGCCTTAAGAATGCCCAAAGTCATACCGAAACATTTAAGCCAGAACAAAAGCATGCCAAAAAATCCAAAAAGCGCGGCAAATCAAAGGTCGCCAGCTATGCGGCTGGCACACTTGCTGCAGTCTTACTATTTGGTTTTATCGCTTATCAGAGCGTTCCTAACATGTCTGTTCGCTATGCAGCCGCACGTTCAGGCGTAAATGCATCATTACCCGGCTACCAGCCATCAGGTTTTGCACTCAGCAACCGGATTCAATACAACCCAGGTCAAATAACAATTAATTTCTCATCTACAACAGATGACCGCGCCTTTAGCATAACTCAGCGTGAAACCGCCTGGAACAGCGATGCGCTCAAGACCAACTACGTTGATGACCAATCTGACAAAGTCCAAAAATACGAAGACCGTGGCCGAACTATTTATCTCTATGGCGACAATAATGCCACCTGGGTAAATGGCGGCGTCTGGTACGACATCAACGGCAACTCGCAGCTCAATAGCGACCAGCTGATCCGAATCGCAACTTCTATGTAATAGAGGTTATTAGATTTATGAAAACAATCAGACCGACAATAGCGCCAAAAAGTCGCCTAAAATAGTTTGCGCCCCCAGTAACTTCTAGATATGCCCAGATAAACAAAAACAGGCTGGTTACTATCTGCAGTTCGGCTTTGATATCTGATAAAAAGGGTAGGTGGCTCGTGAGCCAAGCAACCAACGCAATAATTATTGGAATGTTCGGAAACTGAAAAACAACAAGTTTGTTTTCCTTGTCATAAAAACATTTCTGTAATAATGTCTGCCTTTGCACTTTTTTATATTAACAGAAGGGTAGATGCCCTTAGTTGAGCCTCTTGTTGACCCTGTCTTCGCCCATAACTTGCTGGAGTTCATACAGATCTGGGGTACGACTTTTGCTTGTCAATTTCACTCTAATAATCTTTGTGTAGTCACGCATATGTAAGCCTAATTCTTCGGCTCCTGCGCGGGTTTTTGCAAGCCAGTCCTCGGCTGTATCGCCGTAAGCATAGTCACTTAAGTAACGCAGCAGTGCTTTTTGAATTGTTTCATGGTCATAGTCGGCAAGCTCATTACCAATTCGTGCCGAAAAATCACTTCCAAATAACTCATCAAAGTAATATCCATACTGTTCGTAGGCATCCACCCATTTTGCCAAGTCTTTACGCGGCTTGTCACCGCTACGCTCTATAGACAAGACTTTGTTTGTGTATTGACTATCGGTTTGCAGAGCCTGCTGGAAATCAGGCGAGGCGTGATCAAAAACCTGTTGGTCAAACTCGTCTTGTGGTAGGCGAGCAATGTAGTCACGGGCATAATCTTCTAACTTGGCCATATCAAGCAGCGGAGCTCGGCTGGCGGCTAGTTTCTCTAGACTAACAGGGAAATCGTTTAGTGGCACGTCTGGGTTTGCACGGTACCAATCTTCGAAGTTCGAGTTGGCAAGACCTAGTAGGTAGGCCTTGATTGCTTCGACCGGGTAGCCGGCTTCTAGCCAGTAACGAACATCGGCTTCGTCGTCTTTTCGCTTTGATAATTTGCGCTTGCCACCTTCCTTGCCGATGATTGATATTGGTGCAAAATGCCCATAGACAAATGGTTCGTGACCGAGCGCCTGAGATAGTTCAATATGCAAGGCAGTTGACGGCAACCATTCATCACTACGGAATACTTTTGTGACCCGCATCAGATAGTCATCGACAACATGAGCTAGGTGGTAGGTCGGCAGGCGAGTCTCGTCAGACTTGATTAACGGCACGTCTAGGTCGTTTTCTGGGACGTCCATACCGCCTTTGAAAACATCGGTAAATTGAATCCGCTTATCATGTGAGCCTTCTGATCTGAATCGCAAGACGAACGGTTTGCCAGCATCGAGTGCGATACTAATTTCGCCCTCTGATTTTTGTCGCCACAGCGCCCAATCACCGTAGTAGCCAGGTCGAAGCTTCTTGGATTGTTGGTCTTTGACAGCTGCCTGGAGTTCTTCGGGTGTTGCGAAACATGGGTAGGCACGACCTTTCTTTAATAAGTCTATGGCGTAGCCCAAATAAATCGCTTGGCGTTGACTCTGAAAATAGGGTCCATAGGCAGCATCGCGGTCTGGACCTTCGTCGTAACTAAGCCCAAAAGCCTGGAAGGCTTCAATGATTTGCTGAGTAGAGCCCTCTACCTCACGCTTTTTGTCGGTGTCTTCGATGCGCAGAATAAACACGCCTCCAGATTGATGGGCAATTCGTTCATTAACTAGCCCGGCATAAATAGTTCCGATGTGTACAAAGCCAGTCGGGCTTGGCGGTACACGCATGACTTCGGCGCCGCCTGCTAGGTCAACACGCTCAGCGTACTTTTGCTCGGCTTCACTACGATCCATGTAGCCGCTCGGCGCGATTAGCCCAATAAGTCGTTCTATGAGTTGTTCTGAATACATTTCCTACTGATTGTAACAGATAACGATATGGTTTGGCAGAAGGTAGCACTGAGCATAAGCATTGTGTTAAAATACGTCTCAAGTATGGATGAATTTGTTCGTCGGCCAAAAGGGCCCAAAATTAATCTTGATTCAAATCCAACACCTCCAGAAGAAGTGGTGCCTTCCGAAGCACCTCTACAAGTAGTACCTGAGCCAGTAGAAGCAAATGAAAAGCTGGAGGCAGCCGCTCCAACGCCAAGTGTTTCAAAAGCACCCAAACCAAAGAAATCAAAGTTTTCGTTCAATCCGAAGAATTTCAAAGTTCCAACCCCAAAGACCAAAAAACAGTGGATTATTGCTGGGGTTGTTATGGCACTACTATTAGGATTGGCTTCGTACGCGGTTTATTACTTTATTATTCGTGATGATTCACCTCCAGTTGTACAGATGGAACCGGAGCCGGAGCCAGAAGCCGAGCCAGAGCCGATTCTAAGCACCGTCACTGGTAGAGAGGTTACGGCAGAGATTAACGAGCGTCCTGTTTACGCAGTCCAGATAGAGAACAGCCCGGAAGCTCGCCCGCAATCAGGTCTTATGGAAGCCGATATTGTATCCGAAGCCATCGCCGAAGGTGGCATTACGCGCTTCAACGCTATATTCCATGACAACATACCAGCCAACATCGGTCCAATTAGGAGCCTACGACCGTATTATATTGACTGGTTCTTGCCGTATGACGCCGCGATTGTTCATGCTGGTGGTTCTGGCGAAGCTCTTAGCGACGTGCGGACACTCAATATCAAGGACGTAGACAACGGCGCTGGCGGTATATTTAGACGCGTTAGCCAGCGTTACTCGCCGCACAACTTGTATTCTACCGGCTCTCAGGCACTTGATTTGATGAGACAGCGAGGCTACAGCTCAAAATTCACAGGTCTACCACGGAAAGAAGCTGCGCCAGCCACAACCCCAACAGCCGGTAATATCTCGCTACGAATTTCTAGCGGTCTATACAATGTTGGTTTTGTATACGACCCAACCACCAACAAATACCTGCGTTCGCAGGGTGGAGGGGCACACGTCGATGCCGAATCCGGCAAGCAATTGTCACCAGATGTTGTTGTCGTACCAATCATGTCCAGGTCAACTCACCCAGACCGTGTCCACACCCAATACGGCAGTGTTGGATCAGGCAAGGTCTACGTATTCCAAGACGGTGTCGTTACAGAAGGCACTTGGACCAAAGCCGCTCGCAACGCTCAGTGGAAACTGACCGACGCTGCTGGCAAACCGATAGAACTCAATCCCGGCCAAACCTGGTTCAGCATGGTGGAATCAGCTGACAGGGTAAGCTACACACCATGAATCTCGTTACACTCCTGAGTATTGTTAATGTGTTTTCTACGGTTGAAGACCCGAATATTTCACTTTGTACATCTAGTTATTCGAACAATATGTGGAGTGTAACGGGATGAACCACTTTAATAAGTTCAAACAACGCTTAGCAATACAGATGTTCTTGGCTATATCGCTCCCTGGTATTGTTGGTATTGTTTCCTACGCTTTGCTGCGTGAGATGGCTGAGTTTGATGTTTTACTGGCATCACTGAGCGCTGCCACGATATACCTTGTTGCTGTGTGTTTGGCTTATTTTGGACTGTTTAAGACCAGCATCCAGCCACTAGAGATGGTTTGGCAGGCAATCTGGCATGTCAGCCCGGGCAAATCAGACGTACCACCGCCAAATCTACAGGCCATCAGAATTGGCCACGACCTAGTAAATGCTATGGTGGCACAAGTCTACGAGCTGGCGAGCACAACTCCATCACTAGTAAACTCTGCTAGCCCAAAGAGTGAACAGCCATTGCCAGACGAGAATCAGCTGCTCGAATCAATCCCTTTGGCGCTGTTTGTGCTTGATAAAGATTGGAAGATTAAGCACGCCAATACTTCGGCCTGTGCGTACGTAGAACTAGAGCGAGAAAAGGTTGTTGGCAAGGGCGTTTATGATGTACTGCATCTAGCTTTCGACAGCGAAGACACGCTAGATAGCTGGCTCAAAGAATCTAGTGAAAACCGCGCCACAGACAGCCATACCTGGCAACACGTGAAGCTCAATATCGGCGGCAAAGACTCAAAATTATTCGATCTTGCAGCGTCATACAGCAAAGACAGCAGCAACGGAAACGAAGTTGTTCTGGCACTATTCGGCAGGGGTGATACTTACTCAGTACAGGAACAAGCCACCAGCTACGTGGCGATGGCCGTTCATGAGCTACGCACACCACTAACAATGCTGCGTGGTTATATTGAATTATTCGAGGACGAGCTAGGCGACCAGCTCAGCCCAGAGCATCAGGAATTTATGCGCAAGATGAGCGTTGCAGCCCAGAACCTTGCAGCGTTTGTTAGTAACATTCTCAACGTCGCTCGTATCGACGAGGATCAATTTGTGCTGACTCTGCACGAAGATAATTGGGACAAAGTCCTCCACGAAATCATTGATAGCCTAAATATTCGAGCTCAGGTAAAGGGCAAGATTTTGCATCTAGACATTGCACCAGACCTACCAAAGGTCGGCATCGACAAGATCAGCATGTACGAAGTCGTTAACAACCTCGTAGATAATGCCATCAAATACGGTGGACAGAATCCCGACATCGTAATTAGCGCCAAAGTTGGCAAAGAAGGCATGGTAGAGACAACTGTAGAGGATCACGGAGCCGGTATGCCAGATAATGTCATCAGTGGGCTATTCACCAAATACTACCGCTCACACCGCTCCAAAAATGCTGTCAGTGGTAGTGGACTAGGCTTGTACCTGGTTAAGACCATTGTCACCGCTCATGGCGGAAATGTTTGGGTACAGAGCAAGGAAGGCCAGGGCACTACCTTTGGCTTTAGCATCCAGCCTTACGACCAGATTAACGATGAGGACAAGACAGGTACACAGGATGGAATCGAAAGACAGGCTAGCGGCTGGATCAAAAATCATTCACTATATAGAAGGTAAATCATGGTAGATGTAGTAACAGAATTAGAACCAACCAAAGCAAAAAAGATTCTCTGTATAGAGGATGAATACTTTATTAGCGAATTATACGAACGTGCTCTCAAAAAAGCTGGTTATGACGTCACAACTGCATTAAACGGCACAGATGGTTTACAGATAGCTCAGACAAACAGCTACGACCTGGTGCTGCTAGATTTGATGGTACCGGGCATGACTGGTATGGAAATCCTACGTATCCTGCGCGATCAGCAAAAATCACCAGGTTTTCATGGCAAGATTATTATCACCACCAATCTAGATCAAGACGACGAAACTAGAGCCGAGGTAGAAAGCCAAGCTGACGGCTATCTAATCAAAGCCGCGATTACACCAAAAGAGCTGGTAAATTTCGTAAATAAACTTGCTGCCTAGACAATCCACCTCTGTTATGGTAGTATTTAGCAGTTCATCACGGCCTCATACTTTGTATGAGCCACAAATTTTTCGGCTATGGGCAAAAATGTAAACACTTTTGCTGGTACCACTCAAAATTTGGCCTCATCGTCTAACGGTTAGGACATCAGGTTCTCATCCTGGCAATCGGGGTTCGATTCCCCGTGAGGTCACCAAATTAAGCACGTCAGCCTAGCTGGCGTTTTTAATTTGGTAAATTCTTGAGAGTCGAAGTACGATTGCCACAATCGGGTGAGGTCTGCCAGTGGCAGGCCGCAAGGAAACCTTCCGATGGCAACTGGTTGCCAATAGAGAAGTTTCGGGCTCGCCGAAGGTGAGTCGATTCCCCGTGAGGTTACCACGCAAAAGCTCTTCTACTGGAGGGCTTCTTGCTTTTTTGCTTTTTTGCTTTTTTATGTAATAATTAATATACTTTTAGGAAATTCTTAGGGGTGTACCTTCAACCATCGGGAGAGAACTAATGAATAACTTTACGCTTAGCAGGACGATCGACGAACAAGGATCTATTTTTGCAGGAATTGCTGCTTTTGGGTTTGCGGCAATTGGGTTTATTGCGGCCTCTTATCCATCAGCACTACTGGTCATGCATGGGGCGGATGAGAAGATGGGCTTTATGATAGCAGTATTTCTGGTGCTGGGATGTATTTTCACCTACTCAGTGGTCCACGTAACTTTCTGTACTTTCTATAACTGGCTTGCAGCCAGTGAATCAAAAGGTGCTTTGATTCTTGGGGTACCCTTGGGCGCAATCGTCGGAGTGGGGATGGGAGTAATGACGATAGCAGTAATACTCTTCGTCGTTGCTGTATATCTCGCAGTCATCGCGTTCTGCGCGCTTCTTGCGGGTATTGTCGTCATGGGTTTCTTCTCCGACTAGGAGGCATGATTTTGAGAAAGCTACCTTTCTCTTTCATCGCCTCCGCAACTTCTATGAATGTGTTTCATACTGATGAGCCCGGAAGGACGAAAAGTTGCAGGTTTTGTAAACTATTTTTAGATAAAAGTTAAGGGCCGCGATGCTGACAGGAGTTTCCGGGTAGGAAACAACATCTGTCAGCATCGCGGCCAGGTTCTTCAGGGTGTTGCTGGTTCGAGTTGATGACGTTGCCGGTATCGGCGATATTGCATTTCCAATGCACCCACGCTGACCCCAATCACGTTGAACGCGAAATGAAGCTGTACGGCTTGAGCGAGTCCCTCGTAAAGGAACACCAATCCGTAGATGAATCCAGTCAGAAACAATGCAACCACTGTCTTGAGTTTCACCATCATAAGTAGGTGCGCTACTGCGAATATTAGACTCCACAGAATCACGCTAACCATGTCAGTGACTACCCACTCACGGAATATCAACTCCTCATAGGCCGCGAACGCTGGTAGCGTGAACAGCAAGACCGATGCATACAAGACACACCACAAAGGGTGCAGCATCATCGGTTCCTCGACTAGGCTTTCACGAGGTGCTTCTTTCTTGAAGAGGGTGCCCAGCCACCACTCTGACCACTCGAACCGCAGCTGTACGAAATACCTTACAGCCATGATTGTCGCCATGACCAACAGTGCTCCCGCGAACAACTTGTAGTCGAGACTTTCTCGCCAGACAAGCAGGTTGAATTCGCGATAGTGGTAGGCCGGGTGCGTCACAAGCGCCAACATGACGACGGCAAGAACCCACTTCCAGTTCATTCTCTGTGCCATGTCAGCACCTCCATGTGTTTGAATGAGCATTTCTTGAAGAACTACGACAATCTTCTCAGACAATTGCAAGTTAAACAAAAGCGCTTTAACCATGGTTCATCTTACGTAAACATACCGCTTACGCTATAATGTTCTCTATAAATCATAAGCAGAAAGCTCAGTGGCACCATATCTAGTAATCAGTTTGGCGGGCGTTGTTGTCGTAGTGGTCATTGCTATGCTGCTTCTGAGATCCCAAAAATCTGGTAGTCAAAACAAAGGTGGTAAAGCCAGCGCATTGGCTAGCAATCTCAGCAACGAAAAGATGAAGTCAGAAATTATCCTGAACTCCATCGGTGACGGTGTAATCCTACTAGACAGTGAGCAAAACATCCAGCTGTTCAACCCAGCAGCCGGTCGAATCACCGGCTGGGATCCAAAAGAAGCAGTTGGCATCAGCGTTAAAAGTGTACTGCTATTACACAATGACAAAGCCGAACCATATCTAGAGAACGAAACACCATTCTACCGTGCTTTCAACGAAAAAACCGCCATACAGGACCGTACGTCTAACCTAATGACCAAAGGCAAAGCTGTTATTTCACTAGATATATCAGCTACGCCGCTACTAGATCAAGACGGCGATGTTTTTGGCGCCGCTGTGGTGTTCCGCGACGTTAGTGAGCAGCGCAAGGAAGAAGCTCAGCGAGCAGACTTCATCAGTACCGCTAGCCATGAAATGCGCACACCCGTAGCCGCAATCGAAGGCTATCTGTCATTAGCACTCAACGACAAAGTCAGCAAAATTGACGACAAAGCCCGAGGTTTCCTAGACAAAGCTCACGACAGCACCAAGCACCTTGGCAAGCTGTTCCAGGATCTACTAACCAGTGCCAAGGCTGAGGACGGCCGCTTAACCAACCATCCCGTCGTAGTCGAAATGGGTCAATTCCTAACAAGTCTAACAGACGCGCTAAAATTCAGTGCCGAGTCGCGCGGGCTTGGTATTGAGTTTGTGCTCGGTGCTCAGGGCAGTGTGATTGACGCTAGCGATACCAGCACTATCAAACCATTGTATTACGTACTGGTAGACGCCGATCGTCTGCGTGAAGTCATCACAAATATCTTCGACAACGCCGTCAAATACACCGAGAGCGGCAAGGTTAGCCTAGGACTAACTGGCGATGACTCGGTGGTCCAAATCCGTGTACAGGACACTGGTCCAGGTATTCCGGCCGAAGACATTCCTCACTTGTTCCAGAAATTCTACCGTGTAGATAATTCAGCCACCCGTACCATCGGTGGCACTGGGCTAGGGCTATTCATCTGCCGCAAAATTGTCGAGCTATACCACGGCCGAATTTGGGTAGAAAGCCAAGTCGGCAGTGGTAGTACTTTCTATATCAACCTACCTAGACTCAGCAGCGCCCAGGCCGCCGAACACCAAAAACAAGAATCATCCAGACTCCCTGAACTTTCCGCTTCAGACACCAAACTTTGAACAGATACAGTACCCTAGACTGTTAATCATAAATAACCGTGATACAATACAAGCCATAAGCACATTATGAACATAAAACGAGGGAAATAGTTACATGGCAAAAATAATGCTCGTCGAAGACGACAACAACCTGCGCGAAATATACGAAGCGCGTTTGCTGGCAGAGGGTCATGAGATTATTTCGGCACATGATGGTGAAGAAGCATTGGCACTTGCTGTCAAAGAAAAGCCTGAACTAATTATCTCCGATGTCATGATGCCAAAAATCAGCGGCTTTGACATGCTCGACATCCTACGTAGCTCACCAGAGACCAAACACACCAAAGTCATCATGATGACAGCGCTGTCACAGCTAGAGGATAAAGAACGTGCTGACAGACTTGGTGCCGATAGATATCTTGTTAAATCACAAGTAACGCTAGAGGATGTCATTCGCGTCGCCCGCGAAGTCCTAGAAGGACCTGGTGCCACAGAAACAAATAATAGTGCAACCGAACCAATTGCGCCGATAGGAGGAATAACCACCGATATGCCACCAACAGCACCTAATCCAGAACCAGAACAAACTCCACTGCAGCCAGCTGCTGACATGCCAGTCGCACAACCTCCAGCGGACGATGCTTCACAAGCTCCTGTCGAGCCAGCCGCTCCGGCAGCTGATCCTAGTGCTCAGCCTCTAGTAGATACTCCTGAGCCAGCAGCTGCAGAACCAGTTGTCGAGCCAGCTCCAACCGAGCCGGTTTTAGAAACACCAGCTGAGCCTGTTGCTCCTGAGACGCCAGTAGAGACTCCAGCTCCAGAGGCACCTGTAGAAACTCCAACCGAGCCACAAATCGAAAACGCTCAGACTAGCAGTGACGAGCTTAGCACCGTTGAGTCTCAGATTAATGATTTTGTTGCTAATAGTTCTGGAGAGCCAGCCGCTCCGGTTGCTCCGGTTATTACAGAAGCGCCCGTCGAACCATCAACTTCAGATGGCTTCGTAACAGAACCTACACCAGTAGAGGTTCCTGCCGAACCAGTCGTAGATACACCGGTAGATGTACCTGAGACGCCAGTAGAGGCTCCAGTCGAAACACAGTCAGAACCCGCTGCACCCGAGACAGAATCTCCAGTCCTTGATGCCCCTAGTGCAAACAAGCGAACCATTCAGCCGCTTGGTGACCCAACAGCAACCCCAGACCTAGAAGCGCTGGCTGCCAAAGAAGCCGAAAAAGAAGCTGCTCAACAGATTATGACTGACGCCGCTAACGCAGCAAGTCCAGCGCCGCAGCCAGCCCCAGAAGCTCCAGCTGAACCTACCAGCTCGGACAACAAGCCAAACGATCCAAACGCCATTGCGCTCTAAAGCCCATCATGAGACTCAATCAGTTCCTCGCTCGACACACCGAGCTCAGTCGGCGCAGCGCTGACAAGGCCGTAACTGATGGACGAGTTGAAATTAACGGTGTCCAAGCACGCCTGGGCGATACCGTCATAGACAGCGACCGAGTAACTCTCGATGGCGCCAGCGTCAAGCCGCAAGAAGACTCGCTGACAGTGCTTTTTCATAAACCAGCAGGAGTTGTCGTGTCCAGAGATGGACAGGGCAGCAAGACCATCTATGACGTGTTACCAAGCGAATACCAAGGACTCAACCCGGTAGGCAGGCTAGACAAAGACTCGTCCGGGCTACTAGTGCTAACAAACGACGGCCAGCTTGCCAACCAGCTTACTCATCCACGCTATGAAAAACAGAAGGTATACAAACTAACTCTAGACAAACCACTGCACAAGAACGATGAATCACAGATAAAAGAAGGTGTAGTGATAGACGACTTATACCTAAGCAGGCTTGAGATTACAGACCTATCGGTAGACAAGAAGAAACTAACTGTAACCATGAGCGAAGGCAAGAACCGCCAGATTCGCCGTACGTTCTCTGCACTCGGGTACAAGGTCGTAAAGCTCCACCGCACGCAGTTTGGGTCGTACCAGCTAGGCGCACTCGGAACTGGCGAATGTACAATTTCTGAGCCTACAAAAGAATTACGTAATTAATTACGTAATTCTTTCTATCTAACTACATTTATTGTATAATACTGTAAATGTCCGAGCTAGTTACGCCCTTTGTTCCTCGTGAGCGTTCCGAGGAAATACACAGATACCAGAAAAGCATCGCTGGTAAATTTATTGTTTCGTCCCTAAGACAGCCTGACAGAGCAGATTTTGAAGATCAGCCGACAGATCGTGGCGACAATTACGTCCGATTATCTATGGCTCGTTACGAAGATTTTATGAGCTCAATGAGAGATCGACCTCATACAGCTTATGACGAAACACAAAGCCATAGCCAGAGAGACAAACAAGCCGTAGCCAACAAACTTGAACAGTCTAGTGGAGTCCGTCATGGCTTCTTGGTCTGTGGTTACACACTTAGCCTTGGTGTAATGGCCTACAAGAATACTGTTCAGGAACAATCTGTAGGAGATTTGACTTCTGCGCTAATGCACGAGGAAACGATCAACAAAACCATCGTACTTCTTGCAAACATGGACAATGACCGAAATCGTGTATGGGAAGAGTGGGCTGGACTTCGTGATGGTGGTTATTATCTACACCAACAATTTGGTTCTTTCCCATTTCGCTTCGAACGCGACAAAGAAGACAAACCATACATGATGTTCAATATTGATGTTATGACAAGTGCAATACGCGAAACCCTAGATATTCCGCGTGGTGAAGCATACGAAGTCTGTCCAGCCGCCCACTTCTTGCCAATGATCTGGCAGAACATGGTAGAACAATCAGCCTACGATCCTAGACTATTCGCCGCCGACTTAGCATAATGATTGATACTGTTAGAAATTTATGGTATAGATATTATTTATGAGTTTAGCAGAGGAAACCATTCCGTTGTCTTTGTTTTTGCCAAGTAACATACCTGACATTAATAAGGACGACCTTGACGGACAACTAACAGAGAATTGCGCCGAAGATGTGAGTCTTAGCTTGCGCGCGGCAAGAGTTGTCCTCGATTTCATGGATGAACATACCATAAACGGCTATGATGACAGTTTTCTAAGCCTTGATGCTGCTATCGAAAGAGGCAGTTTCAACTGTGTTTCTTCTACGGCTATCGCATCGCTTGTGGGTAGGGTTCTCGACGGAATCGTAGCCTGCGTACCTGTCATAGAGACATCTAGAAGCAACCGCGATGAACTACTTAGGGAGAAATACCTTCATGCTAAGTCAGCAATCCAAGATGAAGACGGCACTGTAACTGGTTTTGACCAGTGGCTAAGCTTTGAATATTACGGCACTGCAGAATATCCGATACTAAGCCATTCGTCGACAGAATTAAGACAATTAATGCCCGACTTACTAACTAGCAATGGCATTACTCAGTTGCGTTACAATTTTGAAGACAATCTAGAAATACTTACAGATTATGAAACTAGAAAACTTCACGACCCAGACACGACCAAAGATGTCTATACATTCTTTTGCGGCGAAGAGGGTATGAAGAGCTATCTAAACACCATAGAAGTAATGTCAGCGCGCAATGCTGGTACTAATCCTGAGTACTGGCCAAACCAACTTATTCCACGTTTGTAAATAAAGTATCGAAATAATATTTGCCCATTGTCAATACTCCTGACATCTGTTAGAATAGTTCGGTAATGAGCAAAACCAAAGTACCAATTATTGCCATCGTCGGCCGTGCAAATGTAGGCAAATCCAGCCTATTTAACTTTGTCGTCGGCGCCCGTGAAGCAATTATCGCTGACGAACCTGGCACAACTCGTGACAGTATCTATGGTAAGGGCACCTACGACGGCAAAGATTTCTGGCTAGTCGACACTGCCGGGCTAAAAGTAGCCGAGGACGAGTTCGAATTTACCATCCAAGAACAAATCATGCAGGCTGCCGATAGCGCCGATAGCATCATCGTGACTATCGAAGCCGACGCTATTATCACCGAAGAAGATCGCCGTGTCGCCAAGATGGCACTTAAGACTCGCAAACACGTTGTATTAGCCGTCAACAAAGCCGACAAGGTCAAAAAAGCCACCATTGATGACTACCGCAAGCTTGGCATCAAAGACATTTTCCTAACTTCAGTAACCCAAGGGCAGGGCATCGAACAATTATTTGAGCACCTGGTCGAAACACTGCCGACAACTACTATCAACGAAGCCGAGGATCGAATCCATCTAGCCATCCTAGGCCGACCAAATGTTGGTAAATCACATCTGTTCAACAGCCTAGCCAAGAAACAGCAGGCCGTAGTCGCTGATGTTGCTGGCACAACCCGCGATATCAACCGAACTGCCGTCAAATACATGCAACGCGAGATCGAGCTAATGGACACCGCTGGTATTCGCCGAAGCGGCCGAATCGAGCGTGGTGTCGAAAAATTCAGCGTTATCCGAAGCCTTAGCGCTATCGAACAAGCCGACATCTGCCTATTACTCATCGATGTCAACGAACCAAGTGTCGCCCTAGACCAAAAAATCGCTGGCATGATAAAAGAAGGCCACAAAGGCCTGATACTCGTCGTCAGCAAATGGGACAGCCTAGAAGACAAAGACGCCTTCACGCACGACAAGCTGACGCCGACCATCAAGCGAGATTTCGATTTCATACCTTGGGCACCGATGATTGTCACCAGCAGCGTAACTGGCCATAATGTCACTAAGATTTTTGATCTAGTGCTAGAAATCGACGCCGAGCGAAAACGCCGCGTCAAAACGACAGAGCTCAACAACTGGTTACAAAAAACTACCGATCGCCATCCACCAGCTGGCCTCAAGAACCGCCAGCCAAAGCTGCGCTATATTGTCCAGGAAGAAGGCATGCCGTATCCAAGCTTCAAAGTGTTTGGCTCGCAGCTAAAATACCTACACTGGTCATACCGCCGCCACATGGAACGCACCTTCCGTGAGACCTTCGGCTACGAAGGGACTGGTATCAAATTCTGGTTTATCGACCAACACACGCCACGAAAACACGGCACCAAGCGCGAAGAATAGTTACTGTATTTGATATTTTAGCTACATTAGTTAATAATAGAATTACAATGTAAGGAGGTTCAGAGATGTCAATGCAAGAAGCTATTAGTCAGACTAGGGAAGAATTAGTAAAAAATGTTTACCCAGCTATTACGGTTCTCGAGCTCAGTGGCACAAAAGTTGAACCTATAGTTGCAGATGGTGGCCCACAGTCCACCCCACCAGTACCATTCCAAACACACACACGTTCAGGCGAGGGCTATGCACAAATTAATGACGATCAAGATCAGGAGCATCTCTACGAGTAGTCAAATGACTTTTTGTTGTACGGTAGACGTCGTAACCAAACCATTACCTAAAAATGAAAAAGTTAGGTTTCCAGAAAATCGTAAAAAACTATTAAAAATCGCCGAGGAAGATCAACTAGAAAGATCTTCCTCTAATTTTTTTACCTCAGATAAGAATACAGCTGTTGCTATAAAATTAAGGGAAGATAAGAGAGCAGATGAAGTACTGAGGATCATGGATCAAATCAAAACCCCAACAGCCCGCAATATAGGAATTGATGGTTCAAGAGCCGTTTGGTTGATCGCACTTCATAACATGGAGTATCGGGGTTTAGGTAGAAGGGTACTAAAAAAAATGCGACAAATTTATTATAGAAACCCAAATGAAGTTTTTTATCCTGGAATTCCCTATCTGGCAGACAGATTAGCAATAGTTTCAGGTAAATACAGTCACGATACTAAGCAATTATATGGTACACAGAACTGGTTTGTTAGAGATGACAAAGGGAAAAGCAAATCAGGAAGATACCCAATAAAAGACAAAGTCAATCTACCAAAAAGGTTGAGAAAGTTTGGAATTTCCGATTCTAAAAAATGCGAGCATAGTGTATGAGAACACCTGAAACAAGTGACATATTCATAGCTTCAAGTTCTTTTGATAAGCCAACCTGGCAACCAGTCGCTTCTGAACTAACTGAAGCTGGTTATGAGGTGTGCGTGTTCGAAGCAGATCGAGTGGCTTTAGGTAGCACCTCGCTTGATGTTAAAGTCAACAATGAAGAAGGTTTGATAGTCTCATATGACGATGTTGAACTTTGCGTAGATTCCATTAAGGCTGCTTGGTATAGAAGAACGAGTTTTATTGCGGATAGCGCTCAAGATGCCACGCGGCAACTTGGTATAGACACCGAAAGAAAGGCGGCGCTGGGCGCCATTTGGAGTGAAGTGCCTGATAAAAAGTGGATAAATTCACCTGATCTGATGCTTAAAGCAGGAAGAAAAATAACTCAGCTCACTTCTGCGCATAGGGTTGGTTTCAATATACCTACAACTGTAGTAACCAACGGCTGGGATACCATTCAGCGAGATCTACCGTCATCCATCATATACAAATCATCTTACCCCTTGCTTTACTCTGCAGATGAAGTATTATCTGTTTTTACTACTCCTTACGATAACTTAATAGAATCACTACCTACAGAAAGTAATCCCTACCCGGGTATATGGCAGGAACGGATTGCAAAAAAGCGTGAATGGCGCATAACAGTAGTGGGTGATGATTTTTTTGACGCAGCGATATACACAAGCGAAGATGCTAAAGATGATTGGAGAAAACATCAAAACACAAAAGGTAGAGTCTCTTTTAAACATGAACGTTTTCCAGATGACGAGAAAGAACGGTGTTTAGAATATTTAACACATTTTGGATTAAATTTTGGTGCCTTTGATTTTATAGAAAACCAAGATGGCGAGATAAAGTTTCTCGAATGCAATCCAAACGGGCAATATATGTGGATACAAGAGCTACTTAAACTACCTATCTCATCTGCAATTGTCAGTAAACTGATAAAAATAGCCAACACCTAGTATGGATTTCCATTTGAAGGGGTAAATGCATTATGCTTATGGTATGTATGCCAAACCATACCCCAAGACCAACATATCTCGGGCGTATTACAAACATCTTGTCGACACCATAGAGCACGACCCACTGGTCAAACACTCGACCATGGCCGTCTGTTGTTTGCTAGCGGCAATTTCAATTCTACTCGGTGGACTAGTTTGGTTTGCCAATGCTAATCCAGGTAATTTGATTCAGACTCAAGGCACAGTTGCATCTATAAGTAACGGCAAGACAGATTCTATTGGCACCGTATCAACATTTATTACCTTTGATTTCACAACCAGGGAGGGCGAGCAAAAAAGTGTCCGCCAGATTACTGATGACCATCTGACTTATAGCAGCGGTCAGATTATCAAAATTGGCTACCACCCCAACAACCCAAACTACGCCCGGAACCTTCACGACAATCGGCCGCCTTTGGTATCACAGGCACTTTGGACAGTTCCGTTCATCATCATGATTGGCCTGATATTTGTAGCCCTGTTCCGCTACGCTAAGCGTCAGCAGATTATATGGGAAGCCGCCGAGGCAGCTAACAGTGATGAGTAGGGTATAATAGAGGTCAAATATGGGTACGATTATTGACATACAAAGCCTAACTAAACGCTACGGCAACAGCCGTGGTGTCGACAATATTACTCTAGCCGTCCCAGAGGGCACAATCTTTGGCTTCTTAGGCCCAAACGGTGCTGGTAAATCAACTACCATCAACATGTTAATCAATCTGACGAGACCAACTAGTGGCGAAGTCAGAATATTCGGCAAGGACATACAGAAACAGGGTCTAGAAATCCGCCGCAACATTGGATTCCTCGCCAGCGATATGTCGCTCGACGGTCACCTGACAGGCTGGCAGCAATTACAGTTTTTCGGGAATCTACGTGGTGATTACGACGCTAGCTACATCCGCGAGTTAGCCAAGCGGCTGGATTGCAATCTAAACAAGAAAATCCGTACACTTTCTAGGGGGAACCGACAAAAAGTCGGACTAATCCAGGCTCTGATGCACAAACCAAAACTGCTAATACTAGATGAGCCTACGAGTGGTCTTGATCCGCTGATTCAGGCCGAGTTTAACCAGATTATTGCGGAGCACAAGAAAGCTGGCAACACGACCTTTATTTCGTCACACGTACTAAGTGAAATCCAGGAGCTCTGCGACCATGTGGCGTTCATCAGACAAGGCAAGCTCATCACCAGTGTCACCATGGACGAGCTGACCAAATCAGCACCAAAAGTCGCCCTAGTTATCTCCACAGACAAAAAATTACCGGCCGAAATCAAAAAACTGGCTGGCGTAGACCAACTCCAGGTTAAGAACAGTAAGATTGCGTTCACTTTTAACGGTAAAACCAGTGAATTATTATCACTCCTAGCTAGTCACAAGATAGACGACCTGACGATAAATAACACCGATCTGGAAAGCACCTTTATGGCGTTTTACGAGGACGATAATCAAGAGGCAGAGGACTAATGATGCTCAAGGACGTATTCCAGAAAACCATCTTTGACAAGCGCTGGTCTACCATTATTTGGGCGATTGCTATCGCTTTGTCATGTCTACTTGTTGTGGTTCTGTTCCCAACCTTCCGTGATTCATTCGGCGAGGCACTCAAGGACACGCCAGAAAGCCTCAAATCACTACTGGGCGAAGCCTCTGACTATCAGAACATCAACGGCTTCATAGACATTCAAGTAATTAATCAGATGGTGTTTTTGACACTCATCATGAGTATCATCATGGGCACAGGGCTAATATCTGGCGAAGAGAGCAGTGGAAGCTTGCAGACATTACTAGCCCAGCCGGTTAGCAGGACCCGGATTTACTTGTCAAAACTAGCCGCCATGAGCGTGCTTTTGCTAGTTGCTACCGCCGGTGTATTCATTGGCACTTACGTTGGTGCTTTGATGATTGGTGAAACGACCAATCTCAACGAAACCAGACTACTGCAAGCCAGCTTTATGACTTGGCTTATCACGCTGCTTTTTGGCGTCATGGCTTTTGTAGTCGGCGCTGTTACTGGCAAAAAGGGTATGGCTGGCATTGTAGCTGGCTTCTTTGCCTTCGTAACATTTATGATTACGACCTTAGCTGGAACCGCAGAGGTACTCAAGACAATCAACTACATATCACCTTTCAGATACTTTAATACACCTAGTGTCATGAAAACTGGCCTCGATACCGGCAACATCATCGTGCTAGCGGGCGTAACGCTATTGATGGCAGCTATCGGTTGGTACGTATTTACCCGTCGTGATGTCTACCAGAAATAATCGGCTATACTACTAGCAATGGGATTATTTTACCGAAGAGAAGAAGAGAATACCGAGATCTTATATCAGGTTGGTACCTCACAGGAGAAAACCAAGCTGGTCGTAGGACTAGGCAACCCTGGCGCCAAATACGACAAGACCCGGCACAACGTCGGTTTTGCATGCCTGGATTCACTAGCCGAAGCCGAGAACGGCAACTGGAGCGAGAAGAAATCACTCAAGAGCCTCGTAGCCGACCTAAGAGTTGGTCAGACGCGGATTATACTCTGTAAGCCTTCAACCTATATGAACCTCAGTGGAGAGGCCGTACAGGCCGTACAGAGCTATTTCAAGCTGACCAACGCTGACACTCTGGTGGTTCACGACGAATTAGACATAAATTTTGGCCAAATCCGCAGTCGGATCGGCGGAAGTGCAGGCGGCCACAACGGTATAAAATCACTAATCCAGCACTGTGGTGAAGATTTTGGCCGGGTACGTATAGGTATTAAGAACGAGTTTAGCGACAATGTCGATTCGGCCGATTTTGTCCTGCAAAAATTCTCAAAACCCGAGCAAGAACAGATGAAAACACTAATTACAGAAGTAAACTCGATTATAAACGATTTTGCCTTTGGCGGGCAGCTACCAGCCGACACCCGAACTTTTCTCTAGTTTTTTAGTCTGTCGAGCTCTGCCAAAATTACTGGCTTTGAATAAAACCTAAACTGTTCGGTTCTATTGTTCTTTTTATAAAGTCGAGCAGCTATTACAAGTCCCGTATTCGCAGCCGTAATACATTCTCCTAAAGAAATGTTTAGAGCTCCTTTGTTTTCGGCATACCAATCTTTCGCAATCGTTGCCGCAAACTGCGCATAGCTATCAAAAGTTGGATCGTTATTACCAACTCCTTCGTATTTCTCGAGGTAATTGATATATTCTAGCGCTTCTTTATCAGTCATCTGTAAATCATACTACTAGGAGAAAAATAAATACAAAACAAATAGAGCTTCCAGAGGGGGTGGGCACCGCTGGAAGCTCTATTTGGGCTCGAACAAGTCGAGCCTAAGTTACACCCTTCAACCCACCTTGAAGGCCTCCGTTTTAGGTATTCTCGTAAAGATATCCAAAACGGCCCACTCTAGGTTGTCCGTCACTTCGCCAAAATAGCCGCAAATAAAACGCGGTGGGAGTGCGGGGTTAAAGGGGTTAGTTTGTTTTAGAGCGCTGTACGGTTCAAAGAACCAACGCGCAATAGAGATAAGTGGAGGGTAACAACTTAAAATCAAGCACGCTCTAAAACAATCTAACATCCTGAACATTGCACCTGCGGCACCAGCCAAGCAAAGCTTGTCTGCTGGCCGCCTTTTGGCGCATCTTCACATTTTTTCTTCTCGATGCTCCTTCAACGTATTAGAATACGTCTCAGTCCGCTCGGAAGAAAGAAATGTGAACCTGCATACAAATGCAAAGTTCAGTGTCCGCCAACTGACGGACGTTAGCATAGGGGTATAAGGTACGTAATCACCACCTCGGGTAACTACAGATTGCTATTTTAGCAAATATATGTGATTATGTCAATACTTATTTAACCATAATGCAAAAAAGTCAACATGATTAAGCTTACTGCCAAAAACATCCCCCCAGAACTCCACCGACTGCACGCTCCACCAAAACAACTATATTTGAGTGATGATTCTCTAGCTCAGTTACTCAAAAGACCTCGGATCGGAATCGTTGGTAGCCGCAAGGTTAGCGCCTACGGCAGGGCGGTGACAACGAAACTGTCCAGCGATCTCGCAAGTAAAGGCGTAGTGGTGGTCAGTGGGCTCGCACTCGGTGTCGATTCGATCGCACATTCGAGCTGTTTGCAAGCCGGAGGTTCCACAATTGCCGTACTACCCGCTGGACTCGATCAGATTTATCCATCCTCACATTTTCAATTGGCGCACGATATCGTTACAAAGGGCGGATTATTAGTGTCCGAATACCCTGAGCGTACCGAGCCGCTGCGGCATAATTTCATTGCCCGCAACCGTATTATTGCAGCCTTATCTGAGGGATTGCTGATAACCGAAGCCGCTCTGGCCAGTGGTAGCTTGCACACCGCACGCTTTGCCATGGAGCTAGGGATTCCGGTGTTTGCAGTACCAGGGCCAATTACCAGTTCTACCTCTGAAGGAACCAACAATCTCATCAAGGTCGGAGCTATTCCAGTCACAAGCGTAGAAGACATTTTGAACGAGCTAAAATGGCAAGATACTGCCAAGCAATCCAGCGACACCGCCGCTTACAGCGACCAAGAACGCTTGGTGATAGACCTGCTCAAGCAGGGAATTAGCGATGGTCACGAATTACTTATTCTCTCCAAACTAGAAGCCTCAAAATTCAACCAAGCCCTAACTATGCTAGAGATCATGGGCAAAATCCGTCCGTTGGGCGCCAACAACTGGTCACTGACTTAGAGACCAGAAACTACACCCTAGAGATTGCTAGAAAAAAAGGGTCTGACCCTTTACAGAGGCGGAATTGTGCATTTTGTAAGTTTAGATATACATCTTTTACTAAAAAAGATGTATATCAACTTTTTGGAAGTTTTTGAGGCAATGGACAGCCAGTAGAGGGTCCTTGGCAGGGTAAAGTTTGCATATATATAGTAGGCCGTGATATTGTTCTGCGGTATTTATGAGCAAGAACCTTGTAATAGTAGAGAGCCCGGCAAAAGCCAAAACAATCGAGAAGTATCTCGGCAAAGACTTCACGGTCAAAAGCAGTTTTGGTCATATTCGTGATCTACCAAAAAAGGGCTTATCTATAGATAAGGCTAATGATTTCGAACCTACCTACGAAATTAGCCCCGACAAGAAAAAAACCATCAATGAGCTCAAAAAACTGGCAAAAAACCACGAGGTCTGGTTAGCATCTGATGAAGACCGCGAAGGAGAGGCGATCGCCTGGCACCTCTGCAAGGCGCTAGGGCTTGACCCCAAGAAAACCAAACGAATTGTCTTCCACGAAATCACCAAACCAGCAATCTTGAGCGCCATCGAGACACCGCGTACCGTCGATCTTCGCCTTGTAGATGCCCAGCAGGCTCGCCGTGTGCTGGACCGACTTGTTGGCTACGAATTATCACCGGTCCTCTGGAAAAAGGTCCGAGCCGGATTAAGCGCCGGCCGTGTCCAGTCCGTTGCAGTGCGGATTATCGTAGAACGCGAACGCGATATCAGAGATTTTGAAGCCACTAGTACTTATAAGATTACCGGCGACTTCATGGCCGGTAAGGATGTAATCCCAGCCGAACTAGAAAACAAGCTAGATGATAGAAAGGCCGCCGAAGCCTTCCTAAAGAAGTGTATCGGCGCCAAATACAACGTAGATTCTATAGAGAAGAAGCCCGGTACTCGTAATCCTGGTGCACCGTTCACTACTAGTACTCTCCAGCAGGAAGCCTCGCGCCGCCTGGGCTACTCGGTTCGCCAGACAATGAGTCTTGCCCAAAGGCTTTACGAATCAGGTCACATCACCTACATGCGTACCGACAGCACAATTTTATCTGGCCAGGCTATCAAAAACGCTGAAGAATACATTATCAAAAACCACGGTGCCCAGTATCATCAGGTTCGCCAGTTCAAGACCAAGAATAGCTCTGCCCAGGAAGCTCACGAAGCCATCCGCCCAACTGATTTTAAGAAAGAAGCGGCCGGTAATGACGAGCAACAAAAGAAGCTTTACAAACTGATTTGGCAGCGAGCACTCAGCAGCCAAATGTCTCCAGCTAAAGTTGACAAAACAGAGGTAAGAATAGCTATTTCGTCGCACAAAGAGCATTTTGTTGCTAAGGGCGAAGTGTTGCTGTTCGATGGCTTCTTACGCGTCTACGGCGGCGGTAAGGATGATGTCATCCTGCCAGACCTCAAGCAAGGCCAAAGCCTAACCGCTGGCATCTTGCAGGCCACAGAGACCTACAACCGACCACCAGCTCGTTTTTCTGAAGCCAGCCTGGTTAAGGCACTCGAGGAAATGGGCATCGGCCGACCAAGTACTTACGCGCCAACCATCAGCACAATCCAAGACCGCGGCTACATCGAAAAGAGTGACCTAGAAGGCAGCGAACGGATTATCAATACACTAATACTCGATAGAGACCAGCTGGGTGGCAAGGAAGAAAAAGTCATCACCGGAGCCGACAAGAACAAGCTAATACCAACCCCTGTGGCCGAAGTTACTACCGACTTTCTGACCAAGTACTTCGCGCCAATTGTCGACTACGACTTTACGGTAGACGCAGAAAAAGAATTCGATGACATAGCCGAAGGCAAGACCACCTGGAACAAAATGATCGCCGAATTTTATAACAATGATTTCAAACCGCTCATCAAGGCCTCAGCTGATGTTTCTAGGGAAGAAACTAGCCAACAACGCAAGCTTGGCGACGATCCAAAATCAGGCAAGCCTATTGTTGTGCGCTTTGGCCGCTATGGCCCAATGTTGCAGCGCGGCGAAACTTCCGACGAAGAAAAACCAGAGTTTGCCCCTATGCCAGACGACACAACCATGGACAATGTCACCCTAGAACAAGCGCTGCCTATGTTTGAGCTACCAAGACTAGTAGGCAAGACAGAAGATGGGCAAGACATCCTGGCTGACATCGGACGCTTTGGCCCATATATCAAGGTAGATAAGACTTTTGTATCTATCAAAGACCACAGTCCATTTACGATTACCGAAGCAGAATCTAGAGAAGTCTACGCCGAAAAACTCAAGCAAATTGCCGAGCGCAACGTAGCTGACTTTGGCACCATTAAGGTGCTGCGCGGCCCATATGGCCCGTATGTTACAGATGGCAAAAAGAACGCCCGTATACCTAAAGAAACTGATCCAACCACCGTTACAGAAGCTCAGGCCAAGAAGATGCTGAAGGATGCGCCAGCTAAAAAGAAGTTCCCACGGCGTAAAAAGACTGCCAACAAATAGTTTTGGACTTCTTTGCCAAAGAAGCGGGCCACTGATGTTCTTCAGATGAATATCATGAAGTTTGTTTCTTTGCCAAAGAACAGCAAAATTTACTACAATTATCCACTGGTTTAACAGTGATATCAAAAAGCTGGTCTAGTAAATTACCATAAACAATTTGTGCAAATCATGCGATTTGGTGCTACAATAAGTCTAAATATACCTGTGAGGGAATTTGTTTGACAATTAAAAATTAAACTGTTACAATAGCACTAACCAAAGAGTTATTCTATTGAAAAAAGAAAGCGAGTTTTTAACCCTATGGCCGAATCTACTGCCCAGAAAGCAACTCCTAGCATCAGCACAGCCGTGACTGAGGTTCTTAAGAGTATCGAAAGAGAGCGTGAGCGCGAAATTGTCTCACGTCGTTTTGGGTTGTACGACCGCCGCGAAACACTAGAGCAAATCGGCGAACTACTGGGTATTACTCGCGAACGTGTCAGGCAGCTAGAAAAAGCTGTTGTCACTAAGCTAAAGACAAGTGCAGGCAAGGGCGAGTTCACAGAACTCATGAAGCTACAAGAGACTTATGTCCAGGAGCTACATAGCATGGGCATGGCTGCTCGTATCAGCGACCTTAGCGCCAAACTTACCAAAGAGAACACCAAGATCGATCAAGCTCAGGTATCCTTCCTAGCTATGCTTTGCCCTAAGCTAGTTGTCCTAGACGAAAACGATTTTTATTACCACGCCGTTGCAATCAGCGAAGGCCACGAGAATCAGACTTTCAAAGAGCAGGTTAACAAGGTTGTAGACGCTATCAAGAAAATCGGCGAACCATCTGGTATTGACGTAATTGCTGAATCTGTCAAAGAACAGAGCGTTGCACACACCCGTGCACTAGCTAGCATCAGCAAGCAAGTTGCTACCCTGAACGGTCGTTGGGGACTTATCAAATGGCCAATGGTCAACCCAAAGAACATCCGCGACAAAATCTACGTAATCTTGTTCGAAAACGGCAAACCAATGCACTTCAATGAAATCGCTAGCGCTATCAAAGGTTCGAGCTTCAAACGCAAAGACGTTACAACCCAAGCTATTCACAACGAACTCATCAAGGACGATCGCTTTGTACTAATCGGCCGTGGTATCTACGCGCTCAAGGAGTGGGGCTACAAGAAGGGAACCGTTGCTGATATTATCATCGAAGTTCTCAAGAAGTCTGACGAACCTCTCCACCGTGACGAAATCGTCAAGCGCGTACTCAAGAAACGACAGGTCAAAGAGACTACGATTCTGCTGAATCTACAGGGCAAAGCACAGTTCAAGCGCGTTGCTAAGGCTACTTACGCTCTCGCCGATAAGAAATAATAGCGCAGTTTTTAAGAGTGGTAATTCCCGACACATCAGGGACATTATTTCACCGTATATAGTCATACGCTTCAATAATGGAAGCCTCGATATGTCAAAAATTACCCTTGGCTTAAAAAACTGCTTCGGCACTGGTTTGTCACCCTAAATTTATAGAAATGAAAATAACCAAGAACTACTACTTGTTCGCCTCTGAGCGCCCAAGTATGTATAATTAGTCAGTAAAGCTTATGTTAAGTGCTAGAGTACATTTCTTGAGGGAGTCCAATGATGTTTAACCGCAAACGTCCCAAGATACATGACGAAGATGTCCTGCTGCTATTAGAGGTACCTAGAACCAACGACAAAAAAGAACTGGCCGCCGAGCAAATGCTTGCCGCATTACACGGTATTCTACGGTCAAAAAAAGAAGTTCGCTACGATGGTGGCATAGAAGATCATATATCACTTGAGGTTGTGGCAATTGCCCAGCGGATTAGGTTTTATATCTGGGCGCCCAAACATTTGCAAGCATTCGTAGAGGGTCAGATTTATGCCCAATACCCAACTGTGCAGATTCATGTCCAAACAGAGGATTATTCCAAGCGCAAGCTCACTCAGGACGTCGTCTACTCTAGCGAACTCACACTAACAGATAACGAAACAATTCCTATCAAAACTTTTCCAAGTTTTGAGGTTGATCCGTTAGCCGCCATCACCGCGACTCTAGCCAAGCTTGATGAACCAGGCGAAGAAGCCTGGATTCAAATCATGGCCCGACCAATATCAGACGACTGGCACAAACGCGGATCCAAGATGATTAAGCGCATTCAGGGTGGAGGAGGTCTCTTCGGTGGCAACACTGGTTCGTATATTGGCCAGGCCTTTGGCGCACTCAATGCACCACCGGAACCAACTGAGAAGGCCGCACCAGAGTTATCAGAGCGTGACAAAACTCGCATCCGAGCCATAGAAGAGAAGGGTACCAAGCTTGGCTATCAGGTGAAGATACGAATCATGTACGCAGGCCCGCACGAAACCCTAGCCAAACTCCGCATGCAGGCAATTCAGGGTGCGTTTAAGCAGTTCAATACCACTAACCTTAATGGTTTCCAGGGTTCTGCCAGTAGCTTTAGTAATGAACGGATGCTAGCCTACCAAACAAGGTTCTTTGTCGACAGTGGTTATATCTTGAATATTGAAGAACTTGCCAGTCTGTTTCACCTGCCGCACACCTCTGTGGAGACACCGAATATCGTCTGGGCCACCACCAAGACAGCCGAACCACCATCGAACATCCCTATTTTGCAACCAGGCGAAGAAGAAACTATCAGCTTATTTGGCGCTACTAATTTTCGGGGTACTAATACCGTGTTTGGTGCATATCGCGCAGACCGCGGCCGACACATTTATATTATCGGACAAACAGGGGTAGGGAAGAGCGGCCTACTAGAGTTAATGACTCTGTCAGACATTTATTACGACCAGGGCTTTTGTGTAATCGATCCACATGGCGATTATGCTCAGAATATACTGGAATTCATCCCAGAAAGGCGAGTCAAGGATGTCATGTACTTCAACCCTGCCGATACAGCCTTTCCAATTGGTTTTAACCCTCTTGAAGTCACCGACCCGGCCTTCAAGAATCACATCAGCTCAGAGCTAGTCGGCGTACTAAAGCGCATGTTTGAGTCATGGGGACCACGCCTAGAATATATCTTGCGCTACACAATCCTAGCCCTGCTGGATTACCCAAATGCCACTATGCTTGATATCACCCGCATGCTAACAGAGAGAAAATTCCGTGATGATGTCATCAGTCATATAACTGATCCAGTAGTAAAAACCTTCTGGACAACCGAATTTGCCAGCTGGAACGACAAGTTTGCCGCTGAGGCAGTCGCACCGGTACTTAACAAGGTTGGCGCCTTTGTAGCCAACCCAATGATTAGAAACATCGTCGGCCAGACCAAGAGCACCTTTAACATCCGAAAAATCATGGATGACGGCAAAATCCTGGTCGTGAACCTTAGCCGTGGGCTGGTTGGCGAGGACAACGCTGCAATTTTGGGAGCTCTCATGGTCACCAAGATCCAGCTAGCAGCTATGAGTCGTGCCAATGTACCACTAGACCAACGAACGCCGTTTTATCTATATGTTGATGAATTCCAGAACTTCGCAACTGATTCATTTGCTGTAATTTTGTCAGAAGCTCGTAAATACGGTCTAAACCTAACTGTTGCCAACCAATATGTTTCACAGATGAATCCTGTTGTGCGTGACGCTGTGTTTGGTAATGTTGGCTCTATGATTAGTTTCCGGGTTGGTGCTGATGATGCAGCCTTTTTGTCTAAATATTACGCACCCCAGTTTGAGCCAACCGACATTATGACGCTCCATAATCGCAACTTCGTCGCCACCATGACAATTAACGGCGAGAAATCGATTCCTTTCAGCGGTACCACTCTAAACCACCCTGCTCGGGCAACAAGCTACCTAGATGCCATCACAGCCCACTCTCGTAAGCTTTATGCCCTAACTAAAGAGGAAGTCGAAGACCGCATTCATGGCGCCATGAATAGCTCTCCTGCCTACAAGACAGCTGTGAGCCAGCACGCGCCTGCAAGCGAGCCTAAAACACAGCCAGAGACCTCAAATGCCCCGAAAGGGCAGGCAATCAGAACCCTAAAGGCAGTGTTAGAAGCCGCTAATAAATCAAAGGCAGGCGACAAGCCTGCACAAGCACCAGTCAAGAAGAAGCGTACCCGCTCTAGGCGCAAAAAAAATAGTAATCTCGCAGAGCGTACAAATAGCGAACAAGTGGTTAAGCCCAGTAATGATCAAAAGTCTAATGGCGAGCATGTAATACATCTGCGCTAAAGCAGGGACAAGTAAAATAAAAATTGTTAACAAAAATTTTTGAAAGTTGAGCGCAAATATAGGCCAGCAAACACGGGCGAGAGCACCACATTGAGATATCGACTTCATGTCGCACAATGTATATTTTGCGACTCTGATATAGATAAATAAGATGATTAACTATACCTC
>CAZXYN010000002.1:0-133484 GCA_964644965.1 uncultured Candidatus Saccharibacteria bacterium
GTTGTTGGCTGCTACATGAAATACATAGATTGTTAATATTGTGCTTTAACTATAACGCATTTTCAAAGTCAGCCCCAAAAATTCGGTACTACCTTTTTCTGCCCAAAAAAATGCTTGGCAAATCTGCCCCCAAAAATTCGGCATTTATACGGCGGAGTGCCTATAACAGGGGTCAAGGGCGACCCGCCCCCCGTCTTTAGGGTTATTAAAAGTGCTATTGCTTTGGTTTACAGTGGTCGGTATTTATAATCTTATGAGAAGGAGTTTTATGGCTGAACAACGTGGACCGATACAGGATGTAAATATTGAACTTGGAGATGATGTTTCCAGAATGCTTTATGAAGCATCAAAACTAACTCATGAAAACCGACCGGGATTTTTAGTAGAGTTCCATCAGTCATTCTCTGGCTTGCGGGCTATTCCTGCTACTGTCCTAAAAGACTTCGGCAATATGTACATGAACTTAGCATTTGACGGTGTTGGTACGAAGGTTGAAGTTTCCGAAAGACTTGATGACCATTCTATGGTTGCCCACGACTTATTTGCTATGGTTTGCGATGACGCTGTTGTGCGAGGTGCTGAGCCAGTTGCTATCGGCTCAATCTTGGATGTAAGGCAGCTTAATGATACCGAGCAAACCCGAAACGCTGTGCGCCAGCTTGGTCAGGGCTATGTTGATGCTGCTAAAGCCGCAAAAGTTGTTGTGGTGAACGGTGAGGTTGCTGAGCTGGGTGATAGAGTTGGTGGCTATGGCGACTTTAACTACAACTGGGGTGCATCTGTTCTATGGTTTGCACACAAAGAACGAATGTTAACCGGTCATCAAATTCAGCCCGGTGATACGCTGGTAGGTTTGGCAGAGCATGGTTTCCGTTCCAATGGTATAACTGACGTACGCAAAGCAATGCTGGAACATTACGGACCAGAATGGCAACACGAAGTTATTGCAGAGCTTGGCGAGCTTAGTTTAGGTAGGTTGGTGCAAAAGCCATCTGTTATCTATTCTGGTTTCGTAAGTGAACTTACGGGCGGCTACGATATTGAGAAAGAGCCTAAGGCTAAAGTCACTGGTGTCGCACATATTACTGGCGGTGGTCAGCCAAGCAAGCTAGGACGAATGCTTGAACCATCTGGTTTAGGGGTTACGATTGATAGTCCAATTGCCCCACCAAAGGTGATGCTTGAAGTCCAACGACTGAGAGGCTTTGACGATGCAAAAGCCTATGGCAAATGGCACATGGGTGCTGGCATGGTTATCGCTACACCTGAACCTGAAAAGGTATTAGCGGAAGCCGAGTTGCAAGGCATTACTGCGCAACCAATTGGTCATGTAACTGACGAACCGGGCATCCGCATCCAAAATCGTGGTGCTGTTCAAGACGAAGAGTGGCTGAGCTTTTAAGCAAAATTCGTTAACTTAACTCTTCTAATCGCTTTTTTGCGAGATGCCTTACTATAGGCAGTAACTGCTGTGTGATTTTGTAGTCCTTTGGGTCGTCTGGATTATGTATCTGACGCTCGCTACTGCCAAAATGATAATTAGCATGTGCTATTGCAACCCTACCTTTACGATAAATGTAATCTGCAATGTCTTTCTTCTCACTTTCTAGCTGTTTGAACCAATCCGAAGCCGAAAGTTCCCCAATATCATTTAGGTTTTCTCTAATCCAATTTTTCGTTTGATTTTCATCCTTGTTGAGTTCAATAATTTTGTAATAATTCAGAAAGGTATACATGATACTACTTGCACTTGATGCCTCACGATTAAAGGCGAGTGCAGCCCACTTTTCTGTACTGTATTTTTCATAATCTTCAAATGGCAAAGCGTACTCGGGTGTAACACCTCTGAATGTAGGCATTCTTCTGTCACGAAATACTGGAACAAATCTGGGTCGCTGTATACTAATTAACCGCTCGGAAAGCTGAACATCAAGGCTAACGTTTAATAAGCTCATGAACTTCCGAGCAATTTCAATTGCATCGTTACACTCCTCATCATTGCTCGGGACAACTATTATTGGCTGCATAAATGCATTGCCGTTTATCCAGCGCACCTTTCGCCCCATGAAATCAAAGTAAGCCTCTTTCTCGTCACCTATCAGCACATTACTTTGTACAGGTATTTCTAATTGCCACTTAAACCCACTAAATGCATCTTTCCAAGTGTTAAACTCCGCCTCAGTCGGTCTTAGGGTAACTTGGTCTTCTGGCACATCATGTATATGCGGGAGATGCATAATTAAATCTGATGCTAACCACTCTGGGTTTGAATAAGAACTTCTTGGATGCCACTGAAAAGGGACGTAATCAAAAGGAATAGGCATAGCCCATTTCCAATTTAGATACCCAGTATCGTATGCATGATTATCAAATAGCTGACAGCACAATCTTTCTGGAAAATCTTGCGGATTATTAATGATTTCATCAGCGATATCAAATAAGGCTACATACCTCAGGACCGAATAAAGGCGACCATACATGTTGTATGCATCGCCAGAGTAGAACTCAATTTCTTCCTCTTTTGCTGTTTTTAAGCCAGTGATTTGTACTTTATCATCGCCTTCGTAGTAATAATATGTTCCATCCTCATCTCGCTGTACCTCACGCCCATCAAAATCTGAAAATCTTCCGGGGTAAGTTGGACTGAGTTGTTGGATGTTATCTAGGATGTAGGTTCGTATCTTATCCCAATCTATCCTTTTATGGTTGTCACAAAGTAACTTCATAAAACCAATCAAAGCGTTTTTAGTAGGCTCTTGTATTGGCTGACTATCGTAACGCTCGTATTTTGCAAATAGCTCTTTAGCAGCCTGAAACCATGTACTTTCAGGATGCACACCCATAGTGTAATTATCATCAAAGTTTTTTATTAAGCCTTTGAAGACCGCATTTTGGTCACTGTTTTTTTCAAGCTCTTTGATAAGTTCTTTGGTTTTTAGACGAATATCAGGCTCAACCTTAAATGGGGTGGCGTCTGGTTTATATCTGATAAATACTCCGTCTATAAAGGGCATACCTACATTTTAGCTATTGCCCTGCGAAATAGACATAATATGTTTCAAATGTTTGCGTCTTAGAACAAGCGCTGGCTAAAGAACATACGCCACCTCGGTAGTTACGCCAGCCCTAACTTTACCGATGCAGCGCTGCATATCATTCCAGCCAACCGCTATATCTGCTAGGATATCTTCAAGTGGACGGGTTTCAAGTAAGCTTACCCAATCTCCACCAAAAACTCAGCAGGTGACTTTAAGCAGAAGGCTCTTCCCAGCGAAAACTTCTGCCGTCTTCGTTTCGGACCAATATACGCTGTCTGCGAATACGTCGGCGCTCGCGCTCGCTCATGCCGCCCCAAATACCAAATTTCTCTCCGTTCGTAAGAGCATACTCTAGACACTCCATACGTACTACGCAGCCTCTGCAAATTTCTTTAGCTGCCTTTGTTGATTCACCTTGAGTAGGGAAGAATAGGTCGGGATCGACACCGTCGCAGTTACCGAAATCATTCCAATTTGTTTTATCAATCAGAACGGGCTTTGCATCTCTTGCTGCATAACTACCGGCAATCCTAGCAGCGTCTTCAGCGCTTTTTCTCTTGGCGTTTTCATCAAATATCTCTCTTTGCTCCTCAAGATATGCCATATGCTCTTGCTGGCTGCTCACAGTGTTAGTAGTAATTATTAGATGATTTTCCGGGCGCATAGTCTATATTCCCTTACATTTACTATTAGCCTATGCCTAAATCAGGCAAATTAAAATTGTAATTTTTGCTATAGTTAGCTAACAAAAGCTTATGTTTGCAAAAAGCGGTATAATAGTTAGGTAAATGCTAGAAAAAATAAAAAAACTACCAAAAAAGTCATACATAGACTGGCTGAGCGACGTCCGTAACGTCGGTCTGGTGGTGTTTGTAATCGCCTCACTACTGGTGACCTGGAGTGGAATCAGGGTAGTGCAGACCAACTATGATTTGCAAAAGCAGATCTCTGTTATGCGCCAGGAGAATGACCTTAAGAAGCTAGCTAATTCTAACCTATCGCTCAAGAATCAATACCTCGGCACAGATCAATACCTTGAGCTGACAGCTAGGCGGCAGTACAACAAGGCATTGCCTGGTGAAAAGCTTCTGATTGTACCTAGGGAAGTGGCGTTAGCGCATACCGTAGAGCCAACTGTACGCAATACCGAAGACGCACCGACTGTTGAGGATGAGGGTCCATGGTATGAGCGGAACTTTAATGCTTGGGTAGACTTCTTGTTTCGCAACTAGCCTCCCCTGCCCCCAAGTAGTACAAAAAGCGAACTGAGTTCAGTCTGGAAGCTGCTGGTTGACAAATGGCTTATGTCGGATTAACATTTAACCATATGGTTGAATATACTTCTGAACTAGATACAATCTTCGGCTCGCTAGCAGATCCGACTAGGAGAGATATCATGGCAAGGGTTGCCCGCTGCGAATTGTCTGTCGGTGAGCTGGTTAGCCAGTACGACTTTAGCTTTGCGGCTATATCTAAGCATCTGAAAATTCTGCAGCAAGCAAACTTAATCACCAAACGAAGGGAGGGCAAAAAACAGATGATTTCACTGGCTCCAGGCGCGCTCGTGAGTGCCGACGAATATCTGGAGCAGTATCGGCTGATGTGGCAGAGCCGTTTCGATAAGCTAGAGAGTGTATTGTCGCAAGATGAGAACTAACGATAACTAACTGCGCGCATAGAGGAGATCATATGGCAGAAGTAAAAGTAACTAAAGATCTAGACAACAAAACACTCGTTATCGAGTATTTAGCAGACGGACCGAAGGAAAAGGTCTGGCGGGCTTATACTGATAAGGAATGGTTTGAAAAATGGTGGGGACCAGAGGGCTGGCAGACAACTACCAAGGAATTTGACTTCCGTGAGGGTGGACGAATCCATTACGACATGCACTGCGTCGACAAAAACCAGGGCGAATGGTTTGACCAGCACTCCTGGGGCTTGATGGAGGTTCAAAACATAGATGAGGGCAATAGCTTTGTGTACAAAGACTCCTTCTCTGACGAGACAGGAACAGTTAATCAAGAAATGCCCTCAATGGTAGTAACGAACGAATTTACAGAGGAAAACGGCAAGACAAGGATTGTCAGCCGCAGCGTCGCCGACAGTGTAGAACAAATAGAAGAGCTCATCAAAATGGGCATAGAAGAGGGCTACTCAAGCCAACTCAATCGCCTGGAGTTGCTGCTGCGAGCTTAGTGAGTAACGAACGTCAGGGCGTAGCCGACTTGACCGGCACGTCCAGCACGTCCAATACGGTGGATGTAATCATCGTACTGCTGTGGAATCGAGTAGTTAATCACATGGGTGATATCAGACACGTCAATACCGCGGGCAGCAACGTCGGTTGCAACCAGGATGGTAATCTCGTTTTTCTTGAACTTGTTTAGAGCGCGTTGGCGTTGACCCTGGGTCTTGCCACCGTGGATTGCGTCGGCTACAAAACCTCGGGCAATCAGCTCGTTGCTCAGACGTTCTACACTTCGTTGGGTCTCATCAAACAATATGACTTTGGCGACTTCTTCTTTGTTGAGAATGTCGTGGAGTTTCTCCATCTTGTCAGTATTGGTCTGGTAGCGGACTACGTCCTGGTGGACACTGTCGCTGGTTGTGCTTGGCTTGAGTGAAACAGTAAAAGGGTCGCTACTGAAATTGTCAATAAGCTTGCGGATGCGGGCATCCATAGTAGCAGAGAAGAATAGTGACTGACGGTTCTCATTAACATGGCTTAGTATGGTCGTGACATCATCAACAAAGCCCATATCTAGCATGCGATCGACTTCATCAAGCGCAATCATGTTAAAGTTTTCCAGCCTAAGCGAGCCGCGCTCGATATGGTCTTTGATGCGTCCTGGTGTACCGATAACTATACGTGGACGATGCTTAAGGTCGCGCAGTTGGTTGGTCATGCTTGTGCCGCCGATAAGTACAGCGCCAAATACGCCACTGCCCTTGCCAAGCTGTCTGCACTCGGCTTCGATTTGCTGAGCCAGCTCGCGGGTAGGTGCTACGACTAAAGCCGCAGAATTTGCATCTGCCATCAAACGTTCTAGCATAGGTAGGGCAAAAGCAGCTGTCTTACCAGTACCAGTGCTGGCAATACCAATAACATCCTGGCCAGCAAGTGCTGCAGGGATAGCCTGGTCCTGAATTGGGGATGGCGTGACGAAGCCCTTGGCCATCAGGTTAGCTTGCAGGGTTGGATTTAAGGCAAAATCAGTGAAGGCGTGCTGAGGTGTGTAGACCTCTGCCTCTGCCACAGATGCTTTTTGTACAAAACGGCTCGGGTCAATATATTGGCCTCGGCGTTGTTTGTTGCGGGGTTGGCTGCTTCGGCGCTGTCCCGTATTTGTACGGGCATAACGGCTAGCAACAGAGGAGCTACGGCTCCCACGATAAGAATAAGACATAAAAATAGATCCTTGTAGTTATAGATTTACGAATCCTGCATCGGCAAACCTGCTATCCAGCAAAGCTGGCTACCTGCTTGCCTCTTGGCTGTTTTTGGCTTGAATCTTTACGGTACGCGGCAACAGTATTTAAATACAGTTAGCCTTGCGTTCCGCAGATTCGCACCAAAACTAGCTCAAGTGCAGAATCCGTTTATTACTTTGGCTTCTTGTGTAGTGAAGCCTTAGTAGTTCGCCTAACAAAACCAGGATCCAATAAACAATTAGCTACATATTAGCATGGTTTTTGCAAATAGTCAATAGCTAGCTTAGAAAATGGTTGCCTCTACTTCTGCCTGAAAACGTGTAGCCAGCAGTGTTTCGTAGTATGATTCTTGCAGCATAGTAAAATCATCATTCCAAGTTCAAGGAGAGAAAATGTGGACCAAAAATATTAGCTGGAACTGGCGTTATGCTGGTTTTGGTGCGGTTATGGCGCTACTGGCGCTTATCTTGATTATTAAAGGTGAAGTTCTGACTGGTACTTCTTTGTTGATCGGATCAATTCCAGCGGCAATAGTCGGTTTGCCACCCAAACGCAAGGAAAGAAAAGCGGTTTTAGTTGTCGGACTGCTTTTTAGTGCTTCTATACTTGTTGGCTCGATTCTGGCGGTTTGGCCGCCTCTGGCTGTTGTGGGGATGTTCCTTATGTCCTACATATCAGTACAAGTGGCAGCAGAGAAGCCACTCGGGGTTCTGGCTCTGAGTGTCATTATGCCGCTCACCGCAATTGGTCTGACTTATGTCGGTATCGGTGAGTCAGCAAAAATTGCCGGGCTGTTTGCCCTTAGCTCGATCGGTTCCTACATCTGGGCTCTTGTTTTGCCTGAGTACAAGGGCAAGATTGTTCGCAAAGGTTGGCTAACCAAAGACCAGGCAAAACAGTATGGTCTGACGCTCGGTATCGCGGCTGCAGTGTCTACGGCAGTGGGATTTGCACTGGACGTGCAGTTCGTTGGCTGGCTGGTTGGATCTACTTTATTGGTCATGCGGCCTAATTGGGATGCACTCAAATTAAGAAGTGCTGGCCGTGCTATTTCGGTTTTCGTGGGTGCTACCTCGTCTGCCTTGTTACTGCTTCTTGACCCATCTTATGTGACGATTGCCATTGTTCTATGGCTGGTGCTTGTGATGATGGCTGCAACTTCAGAGAGCCGTTGGTACACAACGCCAATATTTACATCTTTCCTCATACTGTGGGCGTTACTCTACGGCGAGTCCACACGTAATAACGTAGCTTTTCACTTTAGCGAACGAGTTATTGATACGCTGATTGGCGTTAGCATCGCCTTTGTTGTTGGAGCTGTAGTACCAAGAATTCTTGCTCGCAGAAATGCTCAAAGGTGATAGTCATCCTTCCCGAAGTATTGCAATTTTCATTAACGTATTGTATAGTTATATAACATACATTTTCCTCTTACGTAAAAAAGACGTTTAGGTCTGGTATCACAAAAACCATAGTAACCGAAGCTCACTTGCTTCTTATGAGCAGCGCTCCTTGATGCTGAGAAAGACCTAAATTATGAAAATTTCCTCCATTACGGGCCGGCTTGTCCGTCCGTCCGGTTTCAAAAAAACGCGCGCTTATATCGAAATCGTCGGATCTACTAACCCACGATTGAACGCTATGGCAGAAGATTCAAGACTCAGCATACTCGCTACTTTGCGCAAGCGATATACCAAAGTCCGCATTACGATTGTCAATGACATGGCTGATCTAGATCGTTTGGTTGCCAAGAATCCAGATCTGGTGATACTCGGCATGAAGCTCGTCCTGACCGAGCCCGAGAAAGGCTATGAGGATAGTCAGAAGGTATGGCTTTCGGATTATCTTGAGCAGCATGACATCAGCTTCACTGGCTCCGGAACAGAAGCGCTAACGCTTGAATTTGACAAACAAGATGCAAAACAGCAGGTAACTGAGGCTGGACTAGAGAGTTCAGCATATTTCATATCACCTCTAGATCGTCCTCGATTCCAGCATTCACTGACATTCCCCCTGTTTGTAAAGCCAAGCAACCGTGGTGACAGTAAGGGGATCGACGAATTCTCGGTTGTCTCCACGAGCTCTGAACTGAATGCAAAGATACGTTCTATACACCGCGATTGCGGATCGGACGCACTTATAGAGGAATATCTGCCTGGGCGGGAATTCAGTGTTGCAGTTATAAGACAGTCCGGATCGGGCGAACTCCTTGCAATGCCGGTCGAAATACTGGCTGAAGCCGATCGGAAGGGTAACCGGTTCTTGAGCGCGGCAATAAAAGAGGCAGATTCTGAGCGGGTCTTGCCTGTCCATGACCAAGAGTTAAAAAACAATCTAAATGAGCTTGCAGTGGGCGTCTTCACTGCTCTAGGATCACGTGATTATGGCAGAATTGATTTGCGTTTGAATAGCTCGGGCAAGCCCAGCTTTATTGAAGCCAATCTTATGCCCGGTCTTTCCAATCATGGCTATCTGTCAAAGTGTTTTGCCTTAAATAAGGGCATTGGTTATGAGGATATGATTTCTGCAATTACTTCTTTGGGGTTTGGGCGGGTCGTCATGCGCAAAGAACTAGCGCAGACTCTAGAAGACCCTATTCACGGAACCGTTGGCGTCTAAGCAATTCAATTTGTCATGCAAAAACTTTGAATCTGCTTATGTGCAATAGAAATACCCCACCGAAAAATGGGGTAGGGGCAGGACTTGACCTAATTGCTCGCGGAAAGCTGGTCTAACAGTAGGTATTGTAAAATATTATAAAAAGTGCATAATACTAAATTATGGATTTATTCGGAAGAGCACAAACTGAGCGCAGAGAGCGTCTGGAAAGAGAAGCCATACCTGACGCTACCCAATTGGGAATAGACACTCTATCTAAAAGATTTGCTAGCCTACATCCGAATATACAAGAAGTACGAAATAGGCTAGTAGCCAAAGGAATAGAACCTCCGGTCACAGTGACAGAATGGCAAAGTACGCCAAAGCTTTTTAACAAACATGCAGGAAAGTATATGCCCATAGCTAAGGGTTGGAGAATCTTTAGCACTAAGTACACTAGTCATTCAGAGCCTAGCTACGGATCTTTTGGTTCGTCAACTATATCTCACTTTAGTATAATTATGTTAGAAAATGGTGAGCTAGTTCAAAGCGATGGCTATGGAGAGATTGAAGATACTAAGGCATCGAATGGTCCTGTATGGAATATAAGAGCTGGTGAACTTCCACAGCTCGTATGTACCTCTCCAACTGCCGCGATTGAGTTTAGTATTCTGTACAAGTACAATCGTGCTGACGAAGCTATGGCAAGCATGTTGCCACACCAAAACCACAGAGGTCATTTCTCTGATTCAGTGTTGCGTACCGCAGCCTTCACACAATACTTTGAGCAGCAACTTGTCGATTTTATCCAAGAAAATAGACTTATTGACACTACTACTAGGTAATTTTGCATACTCAAGGGCACCCCACGGGTTATAAGTTCGCTCAGTGTTTAGTAGGGGCAGGACTCTCCCACCGATATTTTTCCTGACGGAAAAATTCGTCGGGCCCTCCTCGCCGTCTTCGCCTTTCGCTTTGCTCAAACTCAGACAAGGCTCCGGCCTTGCGAGCCTACAAAAGTGAAGCAATTCACTTTTGCTTTACGGCTCTCACCTGCGACCTCTTTAGCGTCACAAATTCAAATCTGACTCAGTACCAAAACAAAAACCCCATCTTTCGATGAGGTTCTTATTTTGGTAGCGGGGGCAGGACTTGAACCTGCGACCTCGTGGTTATGAGCCACGCGAGCTGCCACTGCTCCACCCCGCGTCATCAAAGTGTAAGGCTTGGATTGCCAAACTGCAGACTGTGCGAATGCAGGTTTTATACTAACCTAAGAAGTAAAACTTGTCAATGCTGCTATCATGCATGTATGAATTACAATCTCGAGGCTGCAGAGAAACATCTTGCACAAGTTGACCCGGTTTTGGGTGAGCTAATCTCTAACCAAAAACTAATCCGCCGTGAACCTCGAACAGATTATTTTGTTTCGCTTTGTCGCAGTATTATTGGTCAGCAAGTGTCAGTAGCAGCTGCTACGGCTATTTTTGCCCGATTTGAAGCAGCAACAAGACTCGAGCCAAAAGGAGTGCTTGAGTTGAGTAACGAGGAAATTCGCGCTGTTGGTTTGTCTCGCCAGAAGACTGGCTATATTCGTGATATCGCTGCTCACTTTGTTGAGGATCCAGCCGTTTATAATCATCTGGATCAGCAGGCAGACGAGCAGGTAATCCAGGAGCTGGTAGAAATAAAGGGCATTGGTGTCTGGACGGCACAGATGTTTTTGATGTTCACACTAGGTCGCCCTGATGTGTTTGCACCAGATGATGTAGGCTTGCAGCGTGCCATGATGAATCTCTATGGTTGGGAAGTATTGCCGCCAAAGAAAGAACTAGAAGTATTGGCGGCCAAATGGTCGCCTTATCGCACTGTAGCCAGTCTGCACCTGTGGCAGTCCCTCAACAACTCTCCAGTTTAAAACTCCTAATAAAATCACCCCGCTTGTATCGCGGGGTGAATCAGTGGCTTACTTGTCTTTTTTGGGTTTTTTAACTTCTTTGCGACCACGATCTTTTGACATACAGACCTACCTTTCTTGTTCTGTCTTAACTAGCTATGGATACTAGATAGTCTTCATCGGTCTGGTCTCCTTGGACGCTTATGTTTGTACTTCTAGTATACACCTAAACTCAGGCGGCTTTTTTGTC
Source organism: uncultured Candidatus Saccharibacteria bacterium (assembly GCA_964644965.1). GTDB lineage: Bacteria > Patescibacteriota > Saccharimonadia > Saccharimonadales > JACDBH01 > CAZXYN01. The sequence goes on from CAZXYN010000002.1 coordinate 11,216, forward strand.
GAGCTTGAGCCGTCTAATGCGCAATCTTTCAGATATGATTTTGTGCATATCGCTGACTACTAGAGCTACTGCTGCTGGGAAGAATATTGCCAGCAGCGCATCGGTACTTTCTAGGACTTCTAGGCCAAAGAACTTGCGGATTGGTGTATTGAACACGACGATGTTGATAGCGATAGAAATACCAATCGCCAGCATCAGTTTGTAGTTAGGGCGAATGAAGTTATGTACCCATGATTTGAACTCAAAGTTCATGTTTAGAGCATTTGCCCATTGGACGACAATTAAGCCTAAGAAAGCAGCTGTTTGGGCATAGGCCTCGCCCTTACTGAGGTTGAGCTTGAATATGAGCAGGGTACAAGCGGCGATAGCGACTGCTAGCAGTACGGCGCGGCTCAACAGCACATTGTCTAGTAGCGGAGCTCGTGGATGTCTAGGTGGCTGCTGCATATGATGTGACTCGGCCGGGCTGAGTCCTAGCGGGATGACAGAAATACCATCTGTTACTAAGTTTACCCATAGAACCATCACAGCAGTAATTGGCAGCGGGATTCCTAGTATTAGAGCGACCAGCATAGTCAGCACTTCACCACCGCTGGTTGCTAGCAGGTATACAACCATTTTTCTGATGTTGGCCAGCACCGTTCGGCCGGCACGCACGGCGCTTACGATAGTGTGGAAGTTGCTGTTTGTCAGCACAATATCACTGGCGTCTTTAGCGGCATCGGTACCAGAGCCCATAGCTAAACCAGCATCAGCTTCGACAAGCGCCGGAATGTCATTGACACCATCGCCTGTCATGGCGGTAATTTCATGACCCTTTACGGCTTTGAGCAGGGCGTATTTATGCTTTGGTAGTACGCGGCCAAATACCTTGATATTCTCGAGTGATTTCCAGATTTTTTCTGGATTCTTGCTATCTAGAATTGAGCTGTCCGATATTTCTGAGCTCTGACTGGCAATACCTACCTGAGAAGCAATATAGCCAGCCGTTTGGACATGATCGCCGGTCAACATGACTACCTTGATGCCGGCTGCTTGAGCCTCGGCGATAGATTGCTTGACCTTTGGTCGCAGCTGATCGCTGAGCCCAACAAAGCCATTGAATGTCATCTTGCTTAGCACTGTGTGGTCGAGCCGAGTCGGTTCTTTGTCTAGGTGTTTTTGGGCAAAAGCGATGGTACGGTAGCCCTTGGTTGTGAATTTTTCTAGATGATCTTTGGCTCTCCTGAGGGTTTCCTTAGTTTCGCTGCCAGAGTGGAACATTATCTGTTCTGGCGCTCCTTTAATATGCAAAAAATACCCACTAGGGTGTTTCCACAGAATTCCGCTGAGTCGCAACTGTTGGTTGAACGGGAACTCTTTTACCTTTTTCCAGTTTTTGGGCACTGGAATATGTTCGACTGCTTTGAATAGAATCTGGTCTAGTGGATCGTCGGAGTGTTCGCCGTCGCCATTCAGGGTGGCGCGCATGCCCTCGTGGAAGATCCGCGTCTCTTCGTGGGCGCTGTAAGTATCGGCGATAGACAGCTTGTTCTTGGTAATCGTGCCGGTTTTGTCGGTGGCAATCATAGTAATCGCACCCATAGTTTCCATGGCAGATATTTTGCGCACCAGGGCCTTTTGTTTGGCCATCTTACGGGCACTAATTAGCAAGACCAAAGTCATGGCTACCGGCAGGCCCTCTGGTACTGCTGACACAGCTAAGGCAATTGTGAACTTCAATGCATCGGCAATTTCTAGCCCGCGGTAGATAGCTAGTCCAAATACCACAACTGTCACTGAGCCAATACCAATTAGAAGCTTCTTGGTCAGGTCATCAATCTTGCGCTGAATTGGTGTTTTGCCGGTGTCGGCTTCTGAGGCCATGGTGTTGATGGCACCGAGCTGAGTTTCGTTACCGGTATGTGACAAAACCATCAATCCACTGCCGCCGTGCACATATGTACCTTTGAACAGCATATTTTCTTGATCATAAATCTGCTTGGTGCCGCTTATTGCTGCAGCATGTTTATGTACCGGCAATGATTCGCCAGTCAGCATCGATTCGTCAATCTGTATATGATTGGCGTCGATTACGCGGCCATCGGCTGGAATCTTCATGCCCTCATGCACTCGCACCACATCACCTGGCACCAGCTCCTCTATATATACAAGGTCATCTTTGCCTTTTGGACGTAGTACCGAAACCTTCTGCCTGTCCTGTGACATTAGTGCTTTGACAGCTCGGCTAGCGGAGATCTGCTGGAAGTAGTAAATCAGCGCGTTGATAACAACTATAATGCTGATAATAATTGCTTCGAACCATTCTTTTTTGAACAAGCTCAATATGGCTGCAAATATAATGACAATCACAAAATAGCTGGTAAATGGTTCGATTAGGCGCTTGAACAGAGAAGTCTTCTGGACAGACAGCTCGTTGCGGCCATGAATTTTGAGCCGTTTTACAGATTCCGCATCGCTAATACCCTCGTGATGAGAGCCTAGTCTCAGCAGAGTATCTTCTACTTCTAAGTTGTATATGTGTTTTTGATTGCCCACCGCTGTCCTGACGTTACGCTTTTATTACCTACAAGTTTAACATATGCGGTATTTGGGTATAAAAAAACACCCCTGATTAGAGGGGTGTTTTAGGCTTTTGGTAATAAATTACCAGCTGCGGTTGCCGCCACCACCGCCACCATTGAAATCGCGGCGAGGGCGCTCTTCGCGTGGACGAGCTTCGTTCACGGTAATTGAGCGACCACCGAGGTCAGAGCCGTTTAGGGCCTTCTCGGCAGCTTTGCCTTCGTCGTCACTTTCGAACTCGACGAAGCCAAAACCTTTGCTGCGACCAGTGTCGCGGTCTTTGACGACGATTGCTGATGCAACGTTACCGTGAGCAGCGAATACATCGCGAAGCTCATCTTCGGTAGTTGAAAAAGGCAAACCGCCTACAAATAATTTGTACATTTGAATCCTTGTAGGATTTTGGGTTGTTAAACGCAAGTTTTCGACCTATCTTCTCCGTCTTGCTAGTCGCTTGCCGAACTCTTCCTGCGTTTAAAAACTGAGGCGAACATTCATTGATCTACTAGTTAAACAGATTTACCTGCAACTAAAGTAAAGCATGCATTGCAATAAATAGCAAGTAAATTAACAGAGGCGAAGGGCAGATTAAGCATAAACATTATTGACAAAATTGCAAAACTACGCTACAATGTAGCTATTGACTGACAAACAAACACTAAAAACAAAAGGACAAAACAATGAAAAGTTTCGACTACGAACTTCTTCCTACCAGCGACGCAAGTCTACTTGCACTCGATGTTGAGCTAAGAAGTCTTTAATATTTACAAAGCATATCGGTGCCCTGCGACATCTGAACTTTGGTTTAGATATTCTAAGAGGCACCGATTTTTTATAGACCGAGAATTTGTTTTTTCTTAGCGTCGAATTCTTCTTGGCTAAGGATTCCCTTGTCGTAGAGCTTGGCAAGTTTTTCGATTTCGTCGACACCGTCGCCGAATTTTTCTAGTTCATCAATACGAACTGTCTTGGTATCTTTGAATTTGCCTTTTTTAGGCTGCATTGCTTGTACTTTGAGGATTGCATCGGCAAAGGCTAGGCGATCTGCTTGTTTTACCACCATGACCACTCGTTTGCCTTCAACAGTTTCGATGATAACTCCAGTTCCGCCGTAGCGAAGCTTGACCCAAGCGATTTTCTCGATAGGAAGAACATTTTTACCGAAGCTACCACTGTATTCAACCCGGTTAACAAACACTCGTGATTTGAAGTTCATGTGGGTTGCGACATAGAGTGGCACGGTGCCGTTGAGCTTGCGCTGAGAGGCAAGGGCGGTTAGTGCGGCGCGCTCACGAGCATAGATGGCTTTCTTGGTAGGATCAATAAATTTCCCTGGAGCGACATCTACGATTCCAATTGGCTTGCCTGCAACAGGCGACTTATCGGATTTTTTCTCTGTAGCTTTTTCGTCCCCTGATTTTTTGGAACTTTCGTCCTTGGCTTTTGTATTTGCGGTCTTCTCGGAGTCTTTTTTGTAAGAGGGTACATATGACTTGGCCAGGCGTTCCTTGGCGGCCTGCTTGGCTTTGGCTTGTCGCTTCTCTTTTTCGGCCTTTTCGTGATCGGCCTTTGAAACCTCTGTGACCTTTGATTTGCGAGTGCTTGGTTTGACCTCTTCTTTTGCTTCTGGTTCAGCGGGGGCATCCTCTAGTGGAGGAGTCTCTTCTGTAGACCCGTCAATAAAGGCTGGTTCTTCTAGAGCTACTTCGGTAGTTTCTTCAGTAGCTGGAGCGACTGTTGCTTCGTTTGCGGTCGTTGTATCTGTTGTCTCATCTGTAGGCGTGACGAACTGCTGAGACTGATAGTCTTCGTCATATTCACGCGTCGACTCAAGAGCCTTCATACTTAGGTCCCGAGCGTTGTCCTTGATTTTGTCAAACAGTCCCATGGTTTGCTTAAATTCCCTCTGGTAGGTGCGGTTATTCTGAATGAACCACTCTCTTATCTAGATGTACTGTACTTGATTATAGAAGGTCTACGCAACATTTTAAAGTATTTTTGTCTACAATAAGCTCAAAATACGAACGCTACCCCTTATACTAGACTCATGCCACATATACATTCCGAGCCCGGACAACACGATTTGACAATAGGTGCGTATGTATTCCGTACGGATTTTGATCAGCCAAAACTGCTCATGCATATGCACAAAAAACTGAACAAGTGGCTGCAGTTTGGTGGACATGTCGAGCTGGACGAGACACCATGGCAAGCGGTTTCGCACGAATTAACAGAGGAGTCTGGCTATGAGCTATCGCAGTTAAAGCTGTTGCAGCCTAGCGACAGAATGCAGAAGGTTACACTAGCAAACCTGCACCCGCAGCCTGTGAATGTGAATACGCATCCTTTTAATGACAAGCATTTCCATACGGTGTTGGAATATGCATTTGTGACCACTCAGGAGCCAAACCAGGCGATTGGCGAAGGCGAATCACAGCAGCTACAATTATTTACCAGAGAAGAAATCTTAAGATTGCCCGATAACGAAATCTACCCCGGCACAAAAGATATCTGTTTGTATATGTTTGATACCTGCCTACCAAACTGGGAGCGGGTCAATCCACTGGACTACCAGCTATAGCTGCACTAGCCGAATAGTTTATAATATAGAGTCCTATGTCAGAAGCCTTTCAAGCTACTCAGCCAGAAAATCCAGAAGACGACCAAATTGACCGGTTGGTGCAACAGGTTCGTGAATACTGGATCGCCGAGCAATCTGCAATAGAGGTAAACGAGGGCAATGAATCCTCTTTGAGTCAAAGCTATCGTGATGACGCTAGAAAGACTTTTGATAATCTGGTAGAGCTGACGTACAAGGACGTGTACACGCTCGCCTACCGGATGACTGGTAGAGAGCACGATGCTGAGGATGTCACCCAAGAAGCCTATCGTCGTGCGTGGGGCGGCCTGTCAAAATTCAAGGGTGATGCACAGTTTACAACCTGGATGCACCGCATCGTTGTCAATGCCTCGAACACCCATATGGGGCGCCGCAAGCGTCACGAGCACGCGGATTATGAGGATATTCCTGAGAGATCATTAGTAGTGTCTGGTGGACAGGAAGAATCAGCTGCCAACAGGGAACTCAGCCAGGAATTACAACGGGTGCTTGGAAGTCTGCCAACCAAACTCCGGGCTGTTATAGTTCTGCGCGATATTTATGACCTGCCGCACGCCGAAATCGCCGAACAGCTTGGAATATCAGAAACCGCAGCCAAAGTACGCCTGCACCGCGCCCGCAGAAAGCTCCGCGAAGAACTCTATCTCCGCAGTGACGAGCTATATCCAAAGCAGTAGGCAAAATAAAAACCCGGAGTATATCCGGGTACTTATTTTGGTAGCAAGGGCGGGACTTGAACCCGCGACCCGAAGAAGCTCGGGGAGCTTCTGAGTTCACGCTAGATGTGCGTCTCCGACTGTTTAGTGATTTGTGGTTGCAAAAGCTTTTCTGATTGTATAGCGCTGAGCGCCGAAGGCGCGACAGGCTTATATAGCTTCACGCCAGGGAATCTATTTCTTTTCCAAGGAAGGATTCCTTGGGTTCGGCATATATTCTCGCTAATCGCTCGAATATGAGTCTTGCTTGAAAATTTATTTTGGTAGCGGCGACTGGACTTGAACCAGTGACCCCAGGCTTATGAGTCCTGTGCTCTAACCAACTGAGCTACGCCGCCCCCAAAATAAATTTTCAAATCACTGTGCTCTAACCAACTGAGCTACCTTGCCTCGTCGAAGTGTAAGAGTAGTAGAGTTCTTACAGATAAAGCGACAGGGGTGAGTATAACATCTTTGACTATCTTTGACCAGAGTCTAACAATCCTCGTGGTAGTATTTGTGGGCCCAATTTTTGAGCTCTGTCAGGGCTCTTTTGAGGTCATGTGCCTTCTGGGTGGGGCTGTAGACAGTGCGTGGCGGGAATTCGTTGAACTTTTGGCGGGTGATGAGTCCGGCTTCCTCGAGCGTTCTGAGACGCTTGGACAGGGTGCGTGGATTTAGCTTGGGTAGAGATTTCTCGATATCTTTGAATCGGCTGTCGCCATTGAACAGGCAAATCAGTATCAGGCTAGACCAACGATCACCAATAATTTTGAGTGCACTTTTCATCTCCAGAAAAGGGCCTGGTTCGGCTTGGAGTTTGTCTAATATTTCTTGGGGATTATGCATATTCATACTTTACTTTGTATAGCATAGTGTGTAATACTTGAATACATCAATACTATACTAAATATAGTATAACACAAGAATATCTCTTATAAAAGAAAGGCAAACATGGAATTTCTACGTTCAAAATTAAAGATGGTCAAGCGCCGTGACTATATACCGGAGAAAGTATATGCTCGTCGCTGGTACACGCTTGGTGTACTCTGTCTGTCACTGATAGTGGTGATGGTGGGGAACACGGCGCTCAATGTTGCGTTGCCGGTACTTGCGCGTGATTTGTCGGCGACCAACTCGCAGTTGCAGTGGATGGTGGATTCCTATTCGTTGGTGTTTGCGGGCTTTTTGTTCACGGCCGGCGCCATAGGCGACCGTTTTGGGCGCAAGGGAATACTGCAGGCAGGACTGGTTCTGTTTGGCGCGGCTTCGCTCTATGCTGGGACTCTGGCAGAAACAGCTACGGCGCTAATTGTGGCAAGGGCTTTCATGGGTCTAGCTGGCGCTATGATTATGCCGGCTACGCTGTCTATTCTGACAAATATTTTCCCTACGAAAGAACGTGCCCGAGCTGTTGGTATTTGGGCGGGTGTTAGTGGCGCCGGTGTGGCGCTGGGACCACTGCTAACAGGCTTCGTTTTAGAGCACTTCAGCTGGCACGCAGTGTTCCTGATAAATATTCCACTGATTGTAATCACGCTGCTGACCGGTGTATTTCTGGTGCCGCGGACAGCTGATCCTGAACATACGCATCTGGATCCAGTCGGGGCCGGGCTGTCTATTGTCGGACTAGTGTCACTGGTTTACGCAATTATCGAAGGTCCGCATCACGGCTGGACATCGGCGATGACGCTAGGAATCGGTGCGCTTGGTCTGCTGGCGCTTGGCCTGTTTGTTCTGTGGGAACTTCACCACAAGAATCCGATGCTCGATGTACGGCTATTCAAAATACCGGCCTTTGGTATCAGCTCGTTGACGTTGACATTAGTGTTCTTTGCGCTGATGGGCATTTTCTTCAATATGAGCCAGCTGTTGCAGCTGGTGTTTGGCTATTCGCCGCTTGAATCCGCCGTACGCATGTTGCCAGTGGCCTTTACGATCATGATTGCTGCGCCATTGTCACCTAGGCTGGTTGAAAAGTTCGGCAAAAGAAGAGTAGTAGCGGCTGGTATGTTGCTGGTGGCAATCGGCACCTTCAGTTTGTCTCTGATTGGTCTGGATTCGCCGTTCATCGCACTAGCTGGCTGTATGGTACTGGTGGCCATGGGTATGGGTACAGCAATGTCGCCAACGACTGATCTGCTGATGTCGGCTGTGCCAAAAAACCGCGCCGGTATGGGTTCTGCTATGAACGATACTACACGCGAACTGGGGGGAGCGTTAGGTATCGCTGTGCTCGGGAGTATTCTCGCGTCACAGTATTCGAACAGAATTGCGCCAGTTGTGGCTCAGGTTCCTGAATCTGCCAAATCTTTCGTGGAACAATCTCTAGCCGGTGCGTTGGCTGTTGCCGAGCAAGCTGGTGCTGCTGGCGAACCACTGGTTCGGGCTTCTAAAGAAGCTTGGTTGGGTGGCTATCGCTACTCACTAATTATTGGTGCGATAATGATTGCCATTGCTGCCATCATTGCCTACAGAGGTCTACCTGATTCGGCCGCCGACGAAGAAATCCCAGAAGAGGGTAATTTCGAAGCCTCAGAGCTGAAGTAGCTGATCTATAAATCTAAAACATAAGCCTAATCTTAGGGTTTTGGATTATGATGTAAGTAATGAATATTGAGAAAATAATTAGACTTGAGCCTGGTCACTACGTGATTGCTGTTAGTGGTGGCGTCGATTCGATGGTGCTGATGCACCTACTGGCTCAAAAACACAATGACAAATCCAGCGGGCTGCGGTTCACGGCGGCGCATTTTGACCATGGAATCCGTGATGATTCGCACATGGATAGGCAGCTGGTTAGCGAGATTGCTCATAATCTAGGATTGCCATTTGTTTATGAAGAAGGCGGGTTGGGCGTTGATGCCAGCGAAGACTCAGCTCGTCAGGCGCGCTATGAGTTCTTGCACAAAGTACAGGCAAGTAGCGGGGCAAAGGCGGTTGTGACGGCGCATCATCATGATGACGTCGTAGAGACGGCGATTTTGAATCTGCTTCGCGGCACTGGCCGCAAGGGCATGTCATCGCTCAAATCTCGTGACGGCGTGGTTCGACCATTACTGCATGTACCAAAGAAACACATCAGGTCTTACGCCGAAGCCAATGGGCTTACTTGGCACGAGGACAGTACCAACACCGACCAAAAATATCGTCGTAATTACATCCGCCATAGTGTGATTAAAAGAGCCAAGCAGAAATCACCGCGTGATTATCACCAGCTGATAACCTTGCTTCGCCGCCAGCGCGAGCTCAACGCGGCAATTGATCAGCAACTAGAAACCGTTCTGCACGTGCAGCCAAAACGTACGCAACTACGGCGGAGTGATGTGGTGCATCTGCCTTACAAAGTAGCCACCGAATTGGTGGCCGAGTGGCTTCGTAGTAATGGCAAACGCGGCTTTAACCGCTGGCTGGTAGATAGATTAACGGTTGCAATCCGTACGGCTCAACCGCAGACCGAACTTCTGCTGGATTCAAGCTCTAAGGTTAAATTCAGCAAAAACAACGTAGAATTCATCAAGATTACACAGTAGTCACGAACCAATTACATCTGTATAATGGAGCCATATGGAGAAAAAACCGTTTAGTCCTAAAAATAATTCTAGTGGAGGAAATAACAAACGAAGCCTAAAGAATGCTGGCTTTATTGCCATGCTAGTTCTTATCGCCGCCGTGGTATTTGCTGCTTATAATCAACCAACCAAACTAGAGGAAAAGCCTTATAGTCAGGTTGTCTCAGAGGCCAACGAAGGCAAGTACGAAAAGCTAACTATCTCTGGTAGTCAGGTAGAAGTCACTGAAAAGGGCGAGGAAGAGGCAACAATTATCTCGCAGAAGGATCCGAACTCAACTATCGCTGATGATGGTATCGATACCGAAAAGGTGCAGGTAGAGTACGAAAAACCAGATGACGGTGGCGGAATGCTGGCTCAGCTTGGTATCGCGCTGTTACCAGTCATCTTAATTGGTTTCATCCTATTCTATATGCTGCGTAGCGCTCAGGGGCAAGGCAACCAGGCAATGAGTTTCGGCAAAAGCCGGGCAAAACTCTATGGCAATGAAAAGAACAAGGTATTATTCAAGGACATTGCTGGTTCTGAAGAGCCAAAGCAAGACCTAGAAGAGATTGTAGAATTCCTGAAATACCCTAAGAAATTCGAAGGCGTTGGTGCCAAGATTCCAAAAGGTGTCTTGCTAGTAGGGCCTCCTGGTACTGGTAAAACAATGTTGGCGCGAGCAGTCGCTGGCGAGGCAAATACGCCGTTCTTTAGTATCAGTGGTTCCGAATTCGTAGAAATGTTTGTAGGTGTTGGTGCAAGTCGTGTTCGTGATTTGTTTGCTAAAGCAAAAAAGAATGCTCCTTGCATTATATTCGTCGACGAAATCGATGCTGTTGGCCGCCGTCGTGGCTCTGGTATGGGTGGTGGTCATGATGAGCGCGAACAGACCCTCAATCAGATTTTGGTAGAAATGGATGGATTCGAACAAGGCGCTAACGTGATTGTGCTAGCTGCAACCAACCGTGCCGATGTGCTTGATCCTGCCCTGCTTCGTCCTGGACGTTTTGACCGGCGCGTAAATATAGGACTACCTGACCGCAAAGACCGCGAAGCTATTCTAAAGATTCACTTCAACAAAAAGCCACTCGGCAAAAAAGTTGATCTAGACGCACTAGCCGCCAAGACAGCTGGTAGTAGCGGTGCTGACCTAGGAAACATCGCCAACGAAGCAGCAATTCTAGCGGCACGCGATAACCGCAAAGAAATCACTCAGGCCGATGTAACTGGCGCTTTTGAGAGGGTCGCAATTGGGCCAGAGCGCAAGAGCAAGATTATGTCAGACAAGGACAAGGAAATGACAGCCTATCACGAGGCTGGACACGCGATTGTTGGCCATGTGCTACCAGACAGTGACATGGTACACAAAGTCACCATAATTCCGCGTGGTGGCACTGGCGGTGTGACGTGGTTTATTCCACCAGAGGACAAGAGCTACCACAGTATTATTGAATATAAAGATATATTGGCCCGCATGCTCGGTGGGCGTATTGCAGAAGAAGTCATCTACGGGTCAGACCGCGTGACAACTGGTGCTGGTTCTGACCTGCAGAAGGCGGCTGAACTTGCCCGCGAGATGGTTGTGAACCAGGGTATGGGTAGCGGCAAGCTGCGCAACCAAGTCTTCCATGTCGAAGAAGGCATGATGATGGAGCGCATGGTGCACGAAAAGCAATTCTCTGAAGATACTGCCAAGCTGATTGATGACGAGGTAGAAACTCTGATTACCGAGGCAGCCACGCGTGCCCGCCAGGTCATTGAATCAAATCCTAAGGAACTAGAAGCTCTCAAGGATGCTCTGATTAAGAAAGAAACTGTCGAAGCCGAAGAAGTCATTGAGATTCTAAAAGACAGCAAGATGCCAAAAACCGCTGCGCTTTACTAATACTCTTAACTTCTTCGGATGAAGAAGCAAATCGTTACCTTTTTGTGTCGACAAAAAGGTAACCCAAAAAACTCGGCCAAAAATGTCTCTTGGCTTAGCCAGTTGTCAAAAGACACAACGCCTCGGACGACTCCTTACAGTCGACCCAGCAAGTTTCATAGTTGAGTTGCTGGGCTAAGTCCTCGGCAATTGTTGTGCTTTTGAGCAACGCCTAAACCAGGAGCCATTTTCATGGCCAATAAGCCCAAGGACAATCCGCTGTACAGCGGATGACCACAAGAACATAAGCATAACTCCAAAAAAGATAAACGAGTTATCTGCTTTGGAGAGCGCGGGAGTCGGGGTTTTGTACTGGGGTTGTTTTGATGAACAGCGTGAGCCGTTCCAACCTGTTCCAAAGTCCCCTCTCCCGCTTGTTGCTCTCTGCTTCTACATGAAGTCTCCTGGGTACAGCGATGCTGCTTCGCGAGCAAGCTCGTCATTGCCGAAGTGCCGACGGGCGCGATTGTACACCTCGGTCGTCGAAAGGTAGTCATCCTCCTCATCGAAGTCGTCGTAGTCGGCCTCAGCCTTCTTGGGATCGCACTGGAAGCAGGACTTGAAGGGTCTCGTCGAAACGGCGACTCCGTGGCAGGTGCTGCAGCGATGCAGAACACCTCGGCGGATGAGCTCGTCGTAGAAGAGCTGCATCTGCTCGGGCTTGACGTCAATGCCGGTGCCGTAGAGGCTTGTGCTCTGGCGGGAAGTGCTGAAATGCCGAACGAAGTGCTCGACGATTTCGGACTCTTCTTGAGTGAGTTCAGTAGCGGTGGTCATGGATTGCTCCTTGGGTTGTGATCTTTTGATCGGGTGAGTCCCAGAGTTCGTAACTGGAGTAGAGACCACGATTATTCGTGAGCTTTATTCCAGCTACAAATAGGAAGCAACAGGGAGCAATGCCTCTATATCTTTACAGATACAGGGGTCTGACAGAGAGCTTTTAAGTTTCGTGCTAAGGGTAAACCTTGGCACAATACACATTGTAGCATAAGCTTGATAAAAAGTCAACCTCGTAGTGAGCTTTCTAGACTCCGCCCTTGGTGGACTAGGGCTGCCCTTGAGGGCAGCCAACTCGAAAGTCTACTACGGGGTCAATATGTTGGCTACTCTTCTATCATCTTGTGCTGGCAATCATGGCAACGGTCAGCCATAATAGTAGTGAATGAATCCCGTAAGTAAGCAACAGATCGGTACTGTATATTATGCGCATGAATATGCGGTAAGTGTTAGTGCGTCTCATTTATGTTGGCTAGAAGGTAACTACTAACGGTATGAAAAGCCGTATTCTTAGCCGTGCCAATAAGAAAGTGTCCTTTGGTGGCGCAGCTACATTATTAGTTGTAACTGCCATGATTGGCCAGGTCTTAGGGTTTTTGCGTGTAAAGTTCATCAATGCCAACTTTGATGCGCTTGGTCCGCACAGTACCGACGCTTTTTTTGCGGCCTTTAAGATTCCTGATTTCTTCTTCTATACAGTTGCTGCCGGTGCACTTGGTGTTGCCTTTATCCCTGTTCTGGCCGATCGGCTAGAAGAAAAAGATCGCAAGGGTGCCTGGGAATTATCTTCTAGCCTATTGAACTTGCTAGCTATAGTAATGTCGGTAGTAGGTGTGCTGCTATTTGTGTTTGCCGAACCGCTGATTCACTACGTCGTTGCGCCAGACATGAGCCCTCAGCAGTTGCACAACGCGGTGTTGATTATGCGGCTGATTTCATTCAACCCACTGCTGTTCACGATTGGTGGTATTTTGACGGCGGCTCAACAGACTATGGGGCGGTTCTTTTATTTTGCGGTGGCTCCCTTGTTCTACAACATCAGTATTATTATTTCGGCAATTGTATTTAGTAATGTTGGGTCGAATGACGGTGGGCCGAACAATCTAGGACTAGTTGGTCTAGGAGTTGGTGCGCTGATTGGTGCGATTTTGCAGCTGGTGGTCATAATTGTTGGTATGGGTGGACTGAAGTATCGTTGGCACCCAAAGATAAACTTCCGGTCCAGGCACTTCCTGATGGTGCTGCGTCAGCTGCCGGCACGTTCGATTGACCAAGGTATTGATTCGATCAACTCAATTGTAGAGACCAACTTTGCTCGTAGACTTGGCACAGGCTATCTGAGTTACTACGAAAATGCCTACACGCTGCATACAGCACCGATTTTGCTTATTGGTTCGGCAATATCAACAGCTGCTTTTCCACGTATGAGCGAGCGGTTGGCGCAAGGGCGGCGTGATCTTTTCCGTAAGGAATTCTTACAAATACTGCGAATTATGATCTGGATTACGGTGCCAGTAGTAGTGGTGTCATTCTTTGCACGAGGCTATCTGGCGCGCGTTATCTTTAGTCGTGACGCGCCGGAGATTGCGGCTATTTTTGGCTTTTTGTGTGCGGCAATATTCTTCCGAGTCATTTACTCAATTGTGTCGCGCTATTTCTACGCCCAGAAGGACACCTTGACACCACTATTCGTGTCTATATTTGCTATTGGATTGAACATTTTCCTGGCCTGGCATTTATCAAGGCCATGGAATTATGGCGTGGCTGGGCTGGCGATGGCACAATCTATTGTTGCAGCTGCGGAAGTATTTATCCTGTCGGCAATCATGGTTTATTACGATCACAAGCTATTTGATAAGGAGTTCTGGAGTGGTATTTGGCGAATTATGTCAGTAACTGGCTTTAGCGTCGTAGCAGCTTATACGATGGTGCAAATATTCCCACTGCAATCAGGAGATGTTGGATTTGTGACGCTTGGCTTTAAGCTCATGCTGATTACAATCGTTACCGGCGTCACCCATGTTGGACTGTCTTATCTATTTGGGCTAGAAGAAGCCGAACCGGTCATTCGCAAGCTCAAGCAATTGATGCGCATTGTCCTAAGGCCAGTACACATCGACTGGTAACAGAGGTAGAAATCTGTTAGACTTGTGGATAAATGAAACAGGACCACATCCGGAACTTCTGCAAACTTGAGACACCCATTCTGGGTTTCTCAACGCGCCAGCAAAATGGAATACATTTTGTCGGGCTGTTCTTCCCAGCTGGTGGTAAGTCGTGAATCAGTCGCATATCCGGAACTTCTGTATTATTGCGCATATAGATCACGGCAAATCTACGCTAGCTGATCGCTTGCTGGAACTAACCGATACCGTGCAGAAGCGAGACATGAAAGCGCAGCTGCTGGACAAGATGGACCTAGAGCGCGAAAAGGGAATTACTATCAAGCTGACCCCTGTTCAGATGGAATACAAGGGCTATCAGCTAAATCTAATCGATACACCAGGGCATGTCGACTTTAGCTACGAAGTATCGCGTAGTCTTGAGGCTTGCGAAGGCGCAATCTTAGTCGTAGATGCCAGTCAGGGCATTCAGGCGCAGACACTCGCCAATGTCTACTTGGCAATGGCAGCCGATCTGAAAATTATTCCAGTATTGAATAAGATTGATTTACCGGCGGCTGACGTGCCTAGAGTATCGGCAGAGGTTGTTAGTCTACTTGGTTGTGACGAAAGTGAAATACTCCACATCTCTGCCAAGACCGGCGAAGGTGTGCCGGCGGTGTTAGATGCTGTAGTAGAACAAATTGACTCGCCAAAAGGAAGTGGTGATACAGAAACACGGGCTCTAATATTCGATAGTTACTACGATGATTACCGAGGGGTTGTACTATATGTCCGCATTGTAGACGGTGAAATTACCAAAGCCTCTGACATCACCATGATGGGAACACAGAGTCACGGTTTGGCTTTAGAAGTTGGAAAACTTAGTCCTGGTATGACACCAACCTCATCACTCAGAACAGGAGAGATTGGCTACATTGTGACCAATCTCAAATCTACCCGCGAGGCAAAAGTTGGTGATACGGTGACGCTCAGTAAATCCCAAGCAGCCGAGGCACTACCCGGCTACAAAGAAGTGAAGCCGTTTGTTTATGCCGGTATATTTCCAGAAAGCAATGAGTACTACAATGAGCTCAAAGAAGCTGTCGAAAAGCTGTCGCTCAGTGATTCAGCGTTGCAGTACGAGCCAGAAAATTCACCAGTTCTAGGATTTGGTGTGCGGGTTGGCTTCTTGGGGCTACTGCACATGGAGATTGTCCGCGAGCGTCTGGAACGTGAATACTCTTTGAGCTTAATTATTACTAATCCAAGCACCGACTATCACGTCAAACTTCTGAACGGCGAGCAAGTGGACATAAAATCTGCTAGCAGCTTGCCCGATCCTGCTAAGATTGCATCTATTGCCGAGCCGTGGATAAAAGGCGAAATCGTCGTGCCGAAGGAATATGTAGGTGCGGTCATTCAGCTAATATCGCAAAAGCGTGGACTACAAAAAGGGCTAAGCTTTGTCGATGCACAGTTGGCTCTAGTTAACTTCGAAGCACCACTAGCTAACTTACTAACAGACTTTTATGATCAGCTCAAAAGCGTGACCAGTGGCTACGGATCGTTCAATTACGAACTGGGCGAATACCGCGAGGAAGATTTGGTGCGCGTAGATTTCTATGTTGCCAGCGAGATTGTCGGTGCGCTTTCTGTGATGGCTCACAAAACAGAAGCTGATGCACTTGGGCGCGAGACCGTTGCCAAGCTTAAGGAAGTCATACCACGGCAGAACTTCAAGGTAGCCTTGCAGGCAGCAATCGGCGGTAGATTTATTGCCCGCGAAGATATTTCGGCTTATCGCAAGGACGTAACTAGTGGGCTCTACGGTGGTGATGTATCACGTAAGAAGAAGGTGCTAGCCAAGCAAAAGAAGGGCAAGGAACGTCTAAAACGCTTTGGCAAGGTAGATATCCCAGCCGAAGCCTTCACAGTAATGCTGAAACGAGATTAATCTCCTCGGGAAGAGCAGCCAGAGCACCAGGCTTTGCCTGTGCCCTGCGTGATGAGAAACCCCGAAGGGGTGTCTCATTAGGTCCCAAGCCTTCACAGTAATGCTGAAACGAGATTAATACAGGGCACATTGCGGCGATTTCAGATGTGCTCCGCGTCAACAGTATTCAGATACAGTTGACTTGCGGTGCTCCTGTAAATCACCACACTGCACTCCTGTATTACTCTCGATTTCGAGCAGACCTCGGAAGATCAGCCGAGTGCCCCGGCTTTACAAGAACCTCGAGGGGGGTCTCATCCTCATCGGACTAAAACCTCCATCGTCGCCTAACCCCTGTAAAATAAAAACTTGTAAAAATCACCCCTGTAAAAGGCCTGGCCTTTTACAGGTTGTTCTTTGACAATTTTGTAAGCATAACTGACTTATCCCTAGATTGCTTATGTTTTTTTGTCTGTCCTGCTACAATTATTCTAGATATGGACAAACAGACAGCAATCGCTCGCGTTGAGGGGCTTCAAGCCAATTATCAAGCAAACGACCAAGTACAGGGGCAGCTATCGCATGTGAACTTGATTGCGGTTGTCGGTCCAACTGGTGCTGGCAAGTCTACAGTTGTTCGTCAATCTGGTCTGCCATTTGTAATCGGCGATACTACTCGCCCGCCTCGTGAGGGCGAAATCCAGGGCAGGGATTATAATTTTCGATCAGATTTTAACAATGTTGTAGAAGAGATTGAAAGAGGTGAATTTGTGCAATTCGTCGTACAGCGTGCCAGCGAGATTTACGGCACCAAAGCGAGCTCTTTTCCGTCTAGTGGTGCCTGCGCAATGTCGATTCTTGCTAGTGCCTTGCCTAGTTTCAGAAAGCTTGGATTCGCCAGTGTTGTGCCAGTATATATCGTGCCGCCAAATCATACCGAATGGATGCACCGAATCAGTGCTCATCGTGACAAAGACCTAGAATCTCGACTGCTAGAAGCCAAAGAATCTCTCCGGGTAGCATTGAGCGATCCGACATATGTTTTTGTGCTAAATGATCAGCTAGATGCTGCGGTAGAATCACTGCGGGCAGTGGTACGCGGAACGGTAGACCAGACGGCTTCAGCTCGAGCTCGCTCGTCCGCAAATACGTTGTACGAGCACATACAACGCGTGATTCGCTAGCTTAAGTCAGCGAATGCGTGAATTTTTTCAATTATGTCACGGGTGACTTGTAGCTCTGGCTGCATACTATCAATCTCAATAAGTAGATCTTTGTCACGCCAGTAATCTATGACCGGAGATGTTTTTTTGTCAAATTCAGAGAAACGAGTCTCTAGTATCTTATGATCAGTATCATCTTCGCGACCACGCTCAGCAAGTTGCCAGCGCCTATGGGCTTCTTCTAATGTAACATTCAGAAACAATACGCATTTTATTGGGTGACCCGATTCTCGGGCTCCAGCTTCAATCGCCTCTTCCTCGCCATGCCAACGACCGACACTGCTGAGTACCAAAGGATGGCCAGCAAACATGTCCTGGCTAAGATAAGGAAGAATCAGCGCCAGATATTTGTCAGTTGGTGCTAAGAAACCGGCTGCAATGGTGTCTTTGACCTCTTGGTTGCCTTGGCTATTTCGTATAATATCGCCACCACCGATGAGCGGTGCGTCAAAAAAACGTGATAATTCTTTGCCGTGGGTGTCCTTGCCGGCGAACGGCAGTCCAAAAATATTTATCGAACCCGAGCCTAGCCAGCTACCAATCTCTTCAAGCTTTTTCTCTAACTCTGCATCCATGTGTTTAAGTATACGATAGACACCGATTAAGCACTCCATCGATATTCGCTATAGTTAGGAAATGATTGCAGGCAATAATTTTGCTTGGCTCATAGTACAATAGGCTTATGGCAATACTAAACCGCGGCAATAAAACACGCCGCGATAAACACAAGCCAGCTGTCATAACTGGCGAGTTCGAACTCCATTACGAAGATGTTATTAACAAAAATCGCTACACGCTGGTAGCGCTATTTGCTAGTGGCCTTGTGTTGCTGGCAGTCTTTGTGCCTTCGGCTGTTTATGAATCAATGGCCGGGAGTGAAAGGGTATCGATAGAGGCCGAGAGCGGCCTGATAGTAAATCCCGAACTTGTAACAAAAGTGCAGGGTGATGCTTCGGCAAGCGAGGGTAGTTTTATAGAGTTTAGCTTGCAGCCAGCCCAAGGAGAAAATTAGTGACAAAATCAAACCAAAAACTAAGTACATTGTTGATCCTGATGATTGTTACGGCAGCTTTATTCGCGGGTGTAGTTTTTGCTGCCCCTGAACTATCACTCGAGGCAGAGGATGGCTCAATAACAGGTAATGCTCGTGTGATTTCTAATGCCCAAGCATCGAGAGGCTCAGCTATTGCCTATGGCTCTGGTGTAACCAATCCAAACCCAACCTATGCTAACGACAAATGGCTATTTATAGGTGATTCCATAACCGTCATGTCGGTATCTGCAACAACTCTTGAAAATCTAGTAAAAGCAGATGACTCATCGCGAAATCCAGATGTTACCAATATTGCCATCGGTGGAAGCTCCGCCGGAAGTTGGGGCGATTCAAACCCAGCGCTGGGTGATATAAACACGGCACTTGCCTCGACAGATGCCGAATTTGTGCCACTAGCACTTGGTACAAATGACTACCATGTAACGTTTGAGCAAAACTACGAGGTTCTCGTTCAACGGGTGATTGCAGCCGGAAAAACTCCCGTACTACCTTACATTCCATGGACAAATAACTGGCCAGCAGGACATGCCGAGAATTACATTAACCCCGCCATCGAGAGAATACTCGCCAAATATCCAGAGGCACTGCGTGGACCTAATTTATTTGCGATTACTGAGAATCGACCCAATCTGTTTAAAGGATCACAAGATGTGCATCCAAACGATGCTGGTCAGGCTCTGCTTCGGCAGGCTTGGGCTAATATGATGTTGACTGTTGGCCCTGGTTTACCATAAGCTATAAGGTATACGAGCTTTCTAAAAGTAGGGGATTTAGAATATTTATGACAATGAAACTCAAGAAGCCTTTGGTTTTACCAGCCGTGGTTATTTTGCTTTCTGTACTAACTCTTGGTGTTATTGCTCAAGGAACAGCAGCTGACAGGTCACTAGAAGCGGAAGCCGGCACACTTAGTGGCTCGGTAGAGAGATTTAGTAGTGCACAAGCTTCCGGTGGAAATGCAGTTAGATTTGGCACCGTGCCTACTGGCGGTGGACCAAATCTCAATAATGGTGCATTACCGAATGTTGCATCGGGTGTGAATCAATCAAGTTGGATTCATACGCCAAATTGGCTTGTCTGGCCACGTGCTTCAGAAAATTATCCAGCTTTCCGTACGTTCTGTGAGTTCTCACACCTAGCGTGGGACGACCCAATTGTCTACCCAGGTCAGACAAATGCCGCTCACCTTCACGTTTTCTTTGGTAACACTATCATAGACGAGAATTCAACCTACCAGTCCCTCCGTACCACAGGTAACTCTACCTGTGAGGGTGGCCCACTGAACAGGACAGCCTACTGGATGCCTGCACTGTTCGATGGTGCTGGTAATGTAGTAGCCCCGAGCGACATTGAGCTTTATTACAAAGCAGAGAATCTTCAGAGCCCAGGGCGTAGTATTACAGAGGTACAAGAATTTCCGAACGGACTTCGTATGATTGCCGGTGCAAGTGGCACAACGACTGCTGGCTCTGGCTTAACGTGGGGGTGGAACTGTGACGGTGGCTCGAATAGTTCAACAATACCTAATTGCAATAATGCATCAAGGTTAGAGGCCTGGGTGCGTTTTCCGTACTGCTGGGATGGGGTAAATCTTGATAGTCCAGATCACCGTTCGCACATGGCATATGGTACGAATAACACATGGGGCACATGTCCGTCGTCACACCCTGTTCATGTACCGGAGATTACTGAGAAATTTCACTGGTATAACACCGGTGATTCTAGTAGCTGGTATATATCTTCAGATCGGGCTGGACGCGAGAGCAATCCTGCACCTGACGGTTCAACACTTCATGCCGACTGGTTTGGAGCTTGGGAAGATTCTATAGAAACGACCTGGGTGAGCCAATGTCTTAGAAAAGGATACAGTGTTTCTCTCGGCGACTTATGTAATGGAACTATGCTTAAGCCAATACCAAATTACACTGGTTCACGGCTAATACCTGGTTGGACACCAAGTCCATAGGTTGTACTTGGCAGTCTTGCCTTTTGAGTGCCAGAAGCGTACAATTAGATCATGATTTCAGAGCGGCAACAGACTATCTTGCTAGCCATTGTGGAGCAATACGCTGAAGTAGCCAGCCCGGTTGGTAGTAGCCTCATGGCCAAGGTTTTTGGTGTATCTAGCGCAACGATTCGTGCCGAGATGGCCGAGTTAGAGCGACTGGGCTATATCAAGCAGCCACATACCAGCGCCGGCCGTGTTCCTACCGACAAAGGCTATAGGTTCTACGTAAATAATTTGAGTGAACAAGAGGGACCAGTGGCGATTGCACGTGGTGAAAAAGCCATGGCTACTCGTATTCAGCATGGTGGTATGCCAGAGCGTACTATTCGTAATGCTGTAGATACGCTCGTAGAGCTGACCCACAACTTAGGCTTAGCTACAATCGGCGATCAGCTTTACATGAGCGGTCTGTCTAATTTATTCGGTCAGCCAGAGTTCATGCACCCAGGCCAGGTGCAAGAGGTAGCAAGACTGCTAGATAACCTCGAGCCTTGGTTACGCGAAGCAGCACCAAATGATCCGCTGAGTGTTTATATTGGCCGAGAGAACCCAATTGGTCGTGGTGCTGGCTGTTCACTAATTATTAGTCGATTCCGCAGCCCGTATTCTGATCGCAGCTATATTGGTGTGCTTGGTCCAACCCGGCAGAGTTATCGCGATGTTACTAGCCTAGTGGCTCGCGCTGGCCGCGCGCTAGAGGAGGCACTCTAATGGCAAAAAAGCCAAAAGCAGAAGAATTCGAGCAACAGATTGCCGAATTAACAGAAGCACTGCAACGCGAACGTGCCGATGCTATGAATGTCCGCCGGCGCTCGGAAGAAGAGCGAGCTAAGCTCGGTTCATTCTATAAGGCAAACGTAGTTCGCGATTTACTACCTGTTATTGATAACTTTGAGCGCGCTCTCAAGCATGTACCCAAGGATTTAGATAGAAATGACTTTGTGAAAGGAGTTAAATCTGTTGTACAGCAGTTCGATGACACTCTCAAAAAACTTGGTGTAGAGCGTATTAAAACCGTCGGCGAAGTCTTTGATCCTAACTTGCACGAAGCGATCAGTATGGAAGAAGGCGAAGGTAGTAAAGAAGTTGTCAGCGAAGAGCTTCAATCCGGTTACTCTTTGGGTGATGAAGTAATCCGCCACGCCATGGTGAAAGTAAAGACCGAGAAATAAAATTAGCACTCTAAGTACTTGAGTGCCAAAATATTTTATGCTACCATATTTCTAGCACTCGTATTAGCTGGTTGCTAATAGCTAAAGACTAATCTAAGAAAGGGTATCTTTAAGACAATGGGAAAGATAATCGGAATTGACCTCGGAACTACTAACTCAGCTATGGCTGCGATGCAGTCAGGCAAGGCTGAGATTATTACAAACTCAGAGGGTGGACGTACAACCCCATCTGTTGTTGCTGTTAATAAAAACGGCGAACGGCTGGTCGGACAACTAGCCCGCCGCCAGCAGGTCACCAATCCAAAAAACACGATCTACGAAGTAAAGCGCCTGATTGGCCGCAAGTTTAGTGATAAAGAGGTCCAGCGTGATCTCAAGCTCATGGGTTACGAAATCGTCAAGAGCGGTAACGCTGTAAAGGTAAAGATGGGCGACAAAGACTACAGTCCAGAAGAAGTCAGCGCTATGATTTTATCTAAGCTCAAGGCCGACGCCGAAAGCTACCTTGGCCAGCCAGTGACAGAAGCAGTCATCACTGTGCCTGCCTATTTTGACGACAGTCAACGTCAGGCAACCAAAGACGCTGGTAAGATCGCCGGGTTGGAAGTAAAGCGCATTATCAACGAACCAACTGCAGCTGCACTAGCCTACGGACTAGATAAAGGCCAAAAGACAGATGAGAAAATCGCTGTCTACGACCTAGGTGGTGGTACGTTTGACGTATCTATTCTAGAGCTCGGCGACGGTGTATTCGAGGTTAAGGCAACCAATGGCGATACGCACCTTGGTGGTGCGGATTTTGACCGAGTTGTCGTCAATTATTTTGCTGATGAGTTCAGACGAGAAAACGGTCTGGATATCAGCGATGACCGGGCAGCAATGCAGCGATTGCGTGACGAAGCTGAGAAGGCCAAGATTGAGCTTTCTACTGCTAACGAAGTCAATATCAACCTGCCATTCCTGACAGCTGATGCAGATGGTCCAAAGCACTTTGAACATAAGCTAACCCGCGCCAAACTAGAGAGTCTGGTCGGTGATCTTATCGTTAAGACTGGCGATCCTTGTGAGAAGGCTCTAAAAGACGCTGGCCTCAAGGCTAGTGATATCGACGCGGTCGTTCTAGTCGGTGGTATGACCCGTATGCCAGCCGTGCAGGAACAGGTCAAGAAAATCTTTGGCAAGGACCCGATGAAGGGTGTTAATCCTGATGAAGTTGTTGCTATTGGTGCTGCCATCCAAGGTGGTGTACTCCAAGGTGATGTCAAAGACGTACTGCTGCTAGACGTAACTCCACTATCCTTGGGTATTGAAACCATGGGTTCTGTCAGCACCAAACTGATTGAGCGAAACACCACTATTCCTACAAGCAAGTCAGAGGTATTCTCTACCGCGGCAGACAACCAAAATCAGGTAGAAATTCATGTATTGCAGGGCGAGCGCGAGTTTGCCCAGGACAACAAATCACTCGGTCGTTTTGTGCTTGATGGTATTCCACCAGCTCCACGCGGTGTGCCGCAGATCGAGGTGACATTTAACATCGACGCCAACGGTATCTTGAATGTGACTGCCAAGGACAAAGGTTCTGGCAAAGAGCAAAGTATTACAATCCAGGGCTCATCAGGTCTATCTAAAGACGAAGTTGAGAAGATGGCCAAAGACGCCGAAGCTCACGCCGAGGAAGACAAGAAACGTCGTGAATCAGTCGACGCCCGCAACGGTTTAGACAGCGCAATTTACAGTGCCGAAAAACTCAAGAGTGACAATGCTGACAAGATTAGCGATGACGACAAGAAGACACTCGACGAAGCACTCGAAGAAGCCAAGAAGGTTGCTGCTGACGACAAAGCCGACAAAGACACCCTGGAAGCAGCTGGCAAAGCGTTGAGTGACAAAATCATGCCAATCGGCGCCAAGCTGTATGAGTCGGCCGCTGCCGACGAGTCGAAAGACGAAAAAGACGAAAGTGAAAAGTCGGAAAGTGAAGACAAAAAGAAAGCCAAAGACGAACCTGTAGAAGGCGAAGTCGTCGACGAAGACAAGGAAAAATAGTGGAAAAGATGACAGGCGAGCAGCTAGAGCAGTATTTGCGGCAAGCCGAAGAGCGTCCGACAGACGATGAAACAGCTCGCCCGTCACCATTGCCACCCGACTTAGACGATGCTCCAGAAGAGGAGACAAAGTAGTGTCACAGGAACGGTTCGACGAACTTTGGCATCACGCAGTTCGTTCGCTTGATTTGCACCCGGAAGATGTTGATGCCCATCCAGTCAGACTACATGTTGATAATATTATCGATGAACCAGCAGATTTAATTGATGCAATTGACTGCAATCAGGCTAGACGGCAGATAACAGCAGAGGAAGCTGAAAGAGCGAGAGAAATTTTTGGCGTCATATACAAAGTAGATAATCTCAGATTTACCAATGCTTTTATCGCTGAGCTACCTTATGAAGAGGGAAGCGAAGGCTTGGAATTAGTCATGCGCTTACCCCCGAGTGATGATTCTCGTTCTGAGGACTAGTTTTCTGGGGAGTAGACCAGGGCGTCGATAGTCTTTTGGCGGTCAGAGAAGTAAACACTGTAATGTTCGACAAGGCTTGGAATTAGCTCTGGCTGCTCTGAACCAATGTAGGAATGAGCCTCGTTATAGTAGTCATTTCCGGTGAATGATTTGAACTTTTCGTATAAATCGTCCGAAATTAGGTCGATTTGCTCGTCTAAGGCAGTTTTTAGCCCTTCTAGCTGGCTTTCTTCCAAACGACTGTAGGACACATGTAGCATTTCATGAGAGGCTGTAACGATAGAACGGTTGTACTGTCTAGGTGTAAAATCATTCAGAATATAGATATTGCGACCTACCGTGCAGCCCAATGCATCAGACCCACACTCTTCATTAATAGTTTTTCTATCAACAAACTGTGGGTCTAGCCGGTAGAACAGCTTGCGACCGTAGTCGCTCATTCCGGCATCAGTCGCAATCTGGGAGACTTCCTCAGATGGCTGGTAACTCCTAAAAAACCACCAGTCACCAATCGCTGTAGCATTTTGAACAGCAAAAAACCCAAGTATCAGTACGGCTACCAGGAGGATCAAATCTATAATAGTGCGTTTCTTCATAAGCGATTAGATTAATAATAACAGACACCTCAGAAGGGACTAGCACTCTAGGGGTACAGAGTGCTAAAATACGGGTAGAATATGAGCGATAAGAGAGATTATTACGAAGTACTCGGTGTTAACAAAGGCGCCAGTGACGATGAGATAAAAAAAGCCTTCCGCAAAAAGGCTATTGAGTTTCATCCAGACAAAGCTGGTGGTGACGAAAGCAAGTTCAAAGAAGTAAACGAAGCTTACGAAGTGCTCAAGGACGAGCGTAAACGTCAGCGCTATGACCAGTTTGGCCATGCCGGTGTTGGCGGTGCGTCTGGCGGCGGCGATCCATTCGGTGGATTTGGTGGTGCAGGCGGAGCGCAGAACATCAACTTTGATTTCGGCGATTTAGGCCTTGGTGATATCTTTGGTAGTTTCTTTGGCGGCGCTTCTGGTCAGCATGAAAGACGCGCCAAGCGCGGCCGAGATGTTGAGACAGATGTGGTTATAAGTTTTGAACAAGCAGTCTTTGGCACAGAGGTAGAGCTCAATCTTGTCATGGAAGACGTCTGCGAACATTGCAAAGGCACCACAGCCGAGCCTGGTCATGACTTAAAAACCTGTCCAGACTGTAAAGGTTCAGGGCAGGTGGTCAGCGTCACCCGCACGATATTTGGGAATATTCAGCAGGCAACTGTCTGCCCAACCTGTCATGGCAGCGGCAAAATCCCAGAGAAAACCTGCAGTGTCTGTAAGGGTAAGGGGACTAAGAGCAAGAATCAAGAAATCAAGCTTAAGATTCCAGCCGGTATCGATGACGGTGCAACTATTCGCTTGCGCGAGCATGGTGAGGCTATGGCTTTCGCTGGACAGCGAAGCCCACGCGGTGATCTGTATGTAAATTTGCGGGTCAAAGCTCACAAACATTTCACGCGTGAAGGTGACCTGATTTTGTCAGAAGAATCGGTATCAATGATAGACGCGGCACTTGGTGCTGAGGTAGAGGTAGAGACCGTAGATGGCCCAATAAATATGAAAGTCCCAGCTGGCACTCAGAGCGGCACAGACTTCAAGCTATCTGGCCATGGTGTGCCACACTTGCGCGGCAGTTCGCGCGGTGCCCACATCGTAACCGTACTAGTGGAGACACCTCAAAACTTGTCAAAAACACAGAAAGAACTACTAGAACAATTCAAATCTGCATCCAAGGGCAAAAAAGGCTTTTTCAAGTAAGTTTTATTTCTTATGCTTATCTGGCATAATGAAGGAAATATGAACAAAAAAGATCAAGACCAAAATGGCTTCATCACGATGATTGTCGTGATGATAATTATAATTGTCTCTATCATAGTACTGGCCTACATGAGAGTCTCTAGCGTAGCCAAATAGTATTGACAAAGTACTATAAAATGTGCTAAAATATGTACATGAACACTAAAAAACCCCGTATACTTATACTTTCGTCTGCAGAAGATATCAATGAAAGCATTCCTCTCAATGATCATTTTGTTGCTGAGCTAAAAAAGCGTATTGGTAACGAAGTCTCGATTGAGTGGCATAACTATCACAATATAAAGATCGAATATAAAAGTGATGAGCTACAGGTATCGCTACTAAGAGAAAACAAATCGCTAAAGGACTTTGATTTTGTGTATATTAAGTCGTTTTTTAGGTACAGCGAAATAGCTGGGATTATCGCGGAATATTTATATGTAAATAACGTGCGTTTTGTAAGTAGTGAGCTAAAAGACCATATCGCTGCAACTAAGCTAACTCAGCTTGCACGTCTTGCGATGAATAAACTTCCTATCCCGCAAACAATTTTCATGTTGCCAGAACAGTTTTCTAAGCGCTACCAAGAAGTTAGTGATGCGCTGGGAGTACCTTTTATTTTTAAATCAATTGATGGTGCCGGTGGTGAAGAAAATTACCTCATAAAGAGCGAAGAAAAACTACAAGCGGCACTAAAAGAATTCCCAGAACACAAGTTTATTGCACAGAAATTCATTGAAAACGACAGCGATTATAGGCTGCTAGTAGTTGATGGCAAAGTCCAGCTTATCATTAAGCGTCAACGCGCTGGGGGTGATACACACCTGAATAACACTTCTCAAGGAGCCCAAGCTACCTTAACCGCTATCGATAAATTTCCTCATGAATGCATAGATATGTCACTACAGGCGGCAAAAATCATGAAGCGAGAAATCGCTGGTGTTGATCTGCTTTTCGAAACAGGTACAAATAATCCTTATATTCTTGAGGTCAATGCAAGTCCCCAGATTGCAAGCGGTGCATTCCAGGCAGAAAAAATTGACATATATAGTAAATATTTTAAAAATATGGTAAAATAGCCGCTTCAATAGGCAGTAAGTAATGAAGAAGCAAATCACCACAATCGGGCAGTCAGAATTTGTCGAGTTTCCAGAACTGGGCTTGCTTAACGTGCCGGCGCGTATTGACACGGGTGCACGAACTTCAACTGTTTGGGCGTCAGGAATAAAAGAGTTGAATGGCGAGCTAAGCTTCGTTCTATTTGATAAAACCAGTCCATTTTATAGCGGGGCTAAGCTTACCTTCAAAGACTATGAAATCAGGGAAGTAACAAGCTCCAATGGACACACAGAGGAAAGATACATGGTCAGATTGCTAGTGTGTCTCGATGGACGTAAGATACGCGCACGCTTTACACTTGCCAACCGTTCAACGCAAACGTATCCTGTGTTAGTTGGGCGTAATGTTCTGCGCGGTAAATTTGTTGTAGACATAAAGCACAACAGAGTGTTACCTAAAAAGTAATGAGATCAATATGAAAATAGCTATTTTATCGAACGGTAATGCAAACTATTCTACCAAGCGTCTTGTTGAAGAGGCTGTGAAACGTGGTCATGAAGTCAATGTGATAAAGTACAAGCACTGTCACGCTGCTATTGAACAGAGCAACCCGGTTGTACGTTACAGGGGCAAGGTACTGACTGGCTACGACGCAGTCATTCCGAGAATCGCCACAAATATGACGCGTTATGGTACGGCTATTGTCCGCCAATTCGAGATGCAAGGCGTCTACACTACGACCAGCTCAATCTCGATTGTGCGATCTCGTGACAAGCTACGCTCTATTCAGCTTTTAGCCCGCTCTGGGGTGGGTATTCCTAAGACTGTTTTTACCCGTTCTATCAACGATATTGATGACCAAATTGACGACATGGGTGGCTACCCAGTGATTATCAAGCTGGCTCGTGGCACACACGGCAACGGCGTCGTGTTGGCCGAAACTAAGAAGGCTGCCAAGTCCGTTATGCAGGCATTTTATGTCATGGATGATGATGGTACCAACATCTTGCTGCAAGAGTTTGTTAAGGAATCGGCCGGCGAAGACATCCGCGCTTTTGTGGTTGGCGGCAAGGTAGTCGCTAGCATGAAGCGCCAGAGTCTAGACGATGATTTTCGTTCTAATATTCACCAGGGTGGCGAAGGTACAGTTGTAAAGTTATCTGACGAAGAGAGGAAGACTGTTCAAAAGGCTGCCAAAGCCATGGGGCTTAGTATCTGTGGTGTCGATATTATGCGATCTGCTCGTGGACCATTAGTGCTAGAAGTAAACAGTAGCCCGGGTTTTGCCATAGAGACTGTGACTGGCCGAAACGTTGCCGAAAAAATTATCGAATATGTCGAGCAAAATGCCAAACGGCAGCCCCGCAAAGATCGTGTTGGTGCGTAAGCTATTATTTGTAGTAACGATTTTTGTAATTGGGTTTGCTGCTTTCTGGCTGTTTGTTAGACCAGATAGCGGGGAAAGTTCTTTTGGTCAAGAAACCCAGGCTAGTTGCTACACAAACTACGACCTCGAAACAATTACGCTGAGTACCGACAACAAAAATATCTCGGCAGAAGTGGCCTCTGACGGAGATGACAAGGTTCTGGGACTATCAGGTCGCGACTGCCTAAATCCTGATAGCGGTATGTTGTTTGCCTATGAACTGACGGGTGACTACTGCTTTTGGATGAAGGACATGAACTTCCCGATTGATATGATCTGGCTGGATGACGAAAAAAAGGTAGTTACTATCGAATCAGATGTCCGACCAGACAGCTACCCTCAGACCTTTTGCCCTACTAAGCCTGCCCAATATATTCTAGAAGTAGATACTGGTTACGCCGAAGACGTTGGCTGGCAAATCGGCACCGAATTCTCTTGGTAGCAAGCTCCTTACGGTTTTAGGCTATAATGACCTCATGGTCGAATTTATGCCGCTGATTGTCGCGGCTGTACTTGCAGTACTAATTTTGTTCTTGCGCACTAATGTTGCGGTCTGTTTCTTGGCGCTTTGCGCGGGTAGCGTGCTGGTAGAATTTTCTGGTACAAATGTTGGGTTGATTGCTTCATCAGTCACCAGTGGTGCGGATTGGGCGCCGTATGTTGCTAAGATTGTTTTGCTACTGACTCCGCTAGTTGTCTGTATATTTATGCTTAGAGGCCAAACACCAAAATCACATCTGTTACTGAATCTAATTCCGGCAATTGCAACCGCGTTGCTAGCGGTACTTTTTATCGTGCCGCTACTACCAGAAGCGCAGTACGAATCGATAACCAGTACAGAATCATGGACGGTACTGAGTCAGTATGAGGAGTTTATTGTGGGTGTCGGTGTAGTGATGTCGATAGTTTCTCTGATGTTCTTGTCAAAACGAGCGCATAGTGGTCACAAGAAGGGCCGGCACAAATAACTCAAAATTTGCTACACTAGATATAAATAACAAATAGGAGGACCCAATGAACCAGCAAAATAAAGTAGAGGTACCACCATATCTGAAGGTTTCGAAATGGGTGGTGTGGGCACTGTACTTCTTTGTCGTTATTGGGATTATTTCATTGGTTCTAAGGGTGCTATTGCTGCTTTTTAACGCCAATTTGTCGGCTGGATTTGCACAGTTTATTGCGAACGTATCAAATGATTACATGCAGCCATTCCGTGGCCTTTTCCCTTCAAAAGAGTTCCCAAGTGGATCATACCTTGATGTATCAGCGATGTTTGCGATAGTTGTGTATCTGTTTGTTCTCTGGGGTGTTTATAGCCTTATTAGCTATGTACAGAACAAAATTGATATATCTGTGGCTGAGCAAGAAAAGCAAATCGCAGAAATCAAGCGCCAGAAACAACTCGCAGCAGCAAAAACACAGCCAGCCCGAAAGGTTTAGGTAGCTAGAACCAGTTGACTTTTATCTGTAAATAACAGATAATAACCCCTGTATTTTGCTCCTGGTCTTAACCAAAATACCAAACCAGGCAACTTGTTTGCCGTTTGGGATTTTGAGAGGAGGCGGCTTGGTCTAATGACTGAGCTTGTCGGGCAAATTCATTTTGCCGGCGGGCTAGTCATTAGACTATTACACGCCGACGAGGGCCCATAGCTCAGCCGGTTAGAGCATCTGCCTTTTAAGCAGAGTGTCGTGGGTTCGAGTCCCACTGGGCCCTCCATACAAAATGCCTCAGCAAAGCTGGGGCTTTTTGTATGGCAGGATTCAATGGAATTGAATCCACGGCGCAGATTTGCTTTAGCAAAGATGCATGTCGTGAGGTTCGGTCATTAGTCTGTTGCCCGAGTTCTACTCGGCGCACAGATTAATGTGCGCTGTCCCACTGGGCCCTCCAAATTCAGTACCCCTCGAAAGAGGGGTTTTGAATTTGGAAGATGTAGCGGACTCGAACCTGTGAGGGCGAGGGTGTCCGGTGGACACCCGAGTTTTCCTTGCTTGGCCGCCTTGCGCGCTGCTTGCAGCTTGCGCAGGCGCAGAATAACTCGAGTCCCACCAGGTCAGCTAGGGAGGCGCTGTCCCACTGGCCAACGAGCAAAGAGCTGTCTGCTGACCATCAGGGCAAAACCTCCGTTTACTCAACATTAGATTAGTGCTATAAGTATAAGCATAGTAACCTAGGTAATTTTGTCTATGTCGAAAAAATCAAAACCAACTAAGAAATCAGCCTCCACCTCTTTGTTTGATAAAAAAATACTCGGTATCTCTGTCGTATTGCTAATCGTTACGGCTCTGGTAGTTGTCGGAGTTGGAGCATACTATTTCGTAGACAAGGAAAACAACACTAGTAGCAGTGAGACTAATAGCGAGTTAGTGCGTATGTACATGGCACCGGCTACTCCAGAAGTCTCTGATGGTAGTGTGTTCACACTAGAAATCTTGATTGATACGCAAGACCAGTCAATTAACGCAGCTCAAGCCAATATCATTTATGATAATAACAGTCTAGAATTTGTCGGTATAGATTCTACTAACGGTGTGCTTGATATGAAGCTGATCGAGAAGGAAGAAGATGGCCAAATAGAGATAGTACATGGTACAGCGCAGAGTTTTGGGGGAGAGGGTTTGCTCGCAAGGATTTCATTCCGAGCCAAAGCTGGATCAGGTAGCAGCGTAGTGTCATTCTCGAACGGCACTGGTATGGCAAGTTCAGATACAAACGAAGACATCCTGCAGCAAAGTTTTGGTGCGACAATCAGTCTTAGCAAGTAAAATCTAGCTGCTTGTGCTTGCAAATAGCTAAAACAGTCGTATAGTTCGAGTTATGGAGAGGCGTACAGTCTATCGCCGCACCACACGCTACATACTGTGCGGTGCGGCTATTCTTGTAGGGCTTGCTTGGGCGCGGTTTGGTGGTGAGATCAGTGGCTGGTGGCCAATTGTACTTGGATTCTTGGCGCTTACAAGTTTTCGACGGGGCAGGTTACTGTCGGTATATGCGGTTGTATTCTTTGGGTTCTCGCTTGGCTGGTGGCGTGGTGGAATCTACATGAACGAAGTCAACTTCTTGCAAACTATTAGCAAACAGAAGGTGACTCTGGTGGGACGTGTACTGAACGATAGCTTGTATGATGATCGTGGCGCTGTTTCGTTCGACATGGGATCTTTGCAGTTAGAATCGCCTGACGGAAATCAGAAGGTAATTGGCAAGGTAGGTGTGTCTGGCTATGGAGAGAGAATGATTTACAGAGGTGACGAAGTACGAGTTACCGGCAAATTTTATCCAGGCAGAGGCTCCTACGTCGCCTGGCTTAGTTACGCAGAATTGCAGGTGGTTAGCCGGTCTCAGTCAGCTGTTTTTGGAGTTACACGCAATTTTGCAGCTGGGATACAAACAGCTCTTCCAGAGCCTCAAGCATCTTTTGGATTAGGGCTACTAATTGGTCAGCGGAATACCCTACCCGAAAGCACCAGTGAAATTCTAGCTATGGTCGGCTTGACACACATCATTGCGGTGTCTGGTTATAACCTGACAATACTTGTACGAGCAACTCGTCGCATGTTCTCTAAGCGTTCAAAATTCCAGGCTATGTTTGCGGCATGTTTGCTGATATTTTCATTCTTGCTAGTGACTGGTGCGCAACCATCTATTGTCCGAGCTTCTATTATTAGTATTTTGTCGCTTGGCGCCTGGTACTTCGGCAGAACGATTCGCCCGATGACGATACTACTCATTACAGCGGCAGCTACGGCACTCTGGAACCCGCTGTATTTGTGGTCTGACATTGGCTGGTATTTGTCATTCCTGGCGTTCTTTGGCGTATTAATGGTGGCGCCGGTTGTCAAAAAACGTCTTTATAAAGACAGAAAACCAAGAGTCATGGGCGAACTAATGATAGAAAGCTTCTCTGCTCAGCTGATGACGCTGCCACTTATCTTGTATATATTCAACGAATCAAGCTATATGGTTCTGCTTGCCAACTTGCTTGTTGTGCCGCTAATTCCATTGGCTATGATAGCTACGTTTGTTGCCGGTCTTGCTGGGATGTTCATACCGGTTATTGCTGGTTGGTTTGCCTGGCCAGCTAAATTAATCCTGACATATATGCTCGATGTAGCCGGGCTTGTGGCACGGATACCAAATATGCAGTTTACTGTTTCGCTAAGCGCTGGCACGATGGTATTTATGTACGCCGCAATCCTACTGATTACGGTTATATGGTGGCAGAAGCTGCCAGAAAATGCTAAGATAACAGATACAAACTATTTGGAGTAGAACTGTACATAATCATTGTAAAGCAGCTTTTTTGAGCCAAGCGTCAGTTGCGGCAAGGCGAGGCATTCATTTCGGAGATGTATAGCATATACGGCGAAGAAATGTCCTCGATTTGGTGGAAGTGACGACTCTCAAAAAAACTGCGCGCATCAAGGAGTAATATGGCGGGTCATAATAAATGGAGCAAAATCAAACGCGGTAAAGCTGTAGAAGACGCTAAGCGCGGTGCCGTATTTACCAAAATCGGCAACCAAATTGCCATAGCAGCACGCTCTGGTTCTGATCCTAATATGAACCCATCACTAGCTATGGCAATCGAAAAAGCCAAATCTGCCAACATGCCGCTGAGTAACATTGAGCGCGCCATTGCCCGCGTGTCTGACAAGTCTGCTGCGCAGTTGCAGGAGGTCATGTACGAAGGTTATGGTCCGGGTGGTGTAGCGACACTTGTCGAATGCGCTACAGATAACGTCAATCGTACCTACCCAGAAGTTAAGAATGCTTTTAACAAGCACGGTGGCAGTATTGCCGAAAAGGGCGCTGTGGCGTTTCAGTTTACGCGCAAGGGCGTGATTGTTGCCGAGGGTGGCGGTGATGATCTCATGATGGCGGCACTTGATGCTGGCGCAGAAGATGTTCAGGAAGAAGACGGCGAGACAATTATTTACACAGCTCAGACAGATCTAGCCAAAGTTAGAGACGCACTCAAAGCAGCTAGTATTGAAATCAAGGAAGCTGAATTATCTTATGAACCAAACAACACAATTATAATTGAAGACGAAACTACGGCTGGCAAAATAATGCGTCTGATGGACGCGCTCGATGAGCTTGATGATGTTAGCAACACCTATACCAACTTTGATATCAAGGATTAATCAATGAGAATCATAGGCATTGATCCGGGCACCGGAATACTTGGTTTTGGTATCATTGAAGTCACTAAGGGCAAGCCGCAACTGGTTGACGGTGGGATAATACGCACTCCTATCAAAGAAGACGATGCCATTAGGCTGCTTACAATTTATGAGGAATTAACAGATATTATTGCTGCTACAAAGCCGCAGGAAATGGCTGTGGAGAAGCTTTTCTTTGCCAAAAACGTTACTACAGCTATGACTGTAGCGCAGGCTAGGGGAGTGGTGTTACTAACGGGCATGCAGGCGGAGCTCAAGATTAGCGAATACACACCAATGCAAATAAAACAGGCTGTAACAGGTTACGGCCGAGCCGAAAAGAAGCAGATTCAGGAAATGGTTAGAGTAATATTGAACCTTAAGGAAGTGCCGCGGCCGGATGATTGTGCTGATGCGCTTGCCTGCGCCATTACTCATGCCCAAACTATCAGGGTCTGAATATTTTTTGGTCGGTCGCTAGTATGAGATAATGGAACCAATGATTGCAACACTTTCTGGGACTCTAAGCGAAAAACTGTCGGATGTAGTAGTTCTAGAAGTTGCTGGAGTTGGCTATGGACTGTATATAACAGTCGAAGATTATAGCTCGATTCACATTGGCGAAGATATAAAGTTCTATGTTTACGAACACATTCGTGAGCAAGCCCATGACCTGTTCGGTTTCTCGAATCTTGATGGCAAAAAACTCTTTGAGCAACTGCTCGGTGTCAAAAACGTTGGTCCAAAGGTAGCCATGGCAGTGCTTGATATTGGTACGACAGATACTGTTCGATCGGCAATTGCAAACGGCGATGTGAAGATGTTGCAAGCTGCAAAGGGCGTTGGAAAACGAGCAGCCGAACAGATTGTGGTTGAGCTTCGCGACAAGGTCGGCATATCAGCATCCGAATCAGCCGAAGATATCGTTAATCGTCCAGGCATGAACGGACAAGACGAAGCAACAGAAGCTTTGGTTGCGCTTGGCTACAGCCCACAGGATGCAAGCTTGGCTCTGAAGCGAGTAGACAAGGCCCTACCTGTCGAAGAACGTGTTAGGCAGGCGCTGAAGGGTAGTTTCTAGCCATGGCGGTTGAGCGAATAGTACATACAGTTGCTGGCGATGATGATCAGCAAGAAGTCGAATTAGAAATTACATTACGGCCTAAGGATTTTGCGAACTACATCGGTCAGGAGAGGCTTAAGAAAAACCTACAGCTTGCGATTGACGCTGCCAAGAAGCGTGGTGAACCACTTGATCATATTTTGTTATATGGCCCCCCGGGACTCGGTAAGACCACCATGGCTAGCGTTATTGCTAAAGAGATGGGTGCGCAGATTCGCGTTACAAGTGGTCCGGCAATTGAGCGCGCTGGTGATTTGGCAAGCCTGCTCACCAATCTACAAGACGGCGACATTCTGTTTATTGATGAAATTCACCGTTTGCACCGAAGTGTTGAAGAGGTGCTCTACAGTGCCATGGAAGATTACAAGATAGATATCATGCTCGGCAAAGGTCCAAGTGCACGCAGTATGCGTCTGGATGTGCCTAAATTTACGCTAATTGGCGCGACTACTAGGACTGGAGCCCTGGCTGCTCCACTACGTGATAGGTTTGGTATTATTCACAGGCTCGAATTTTATTCACCAGATGAAATTGCCCAGATTATTATACGTGCAGCCGATATCTTAGATAGCAATATTAAGCCAGAGTCTGCAGCGTTACTATCTACTCGATCAAGACTGACTCCGCGTATTGCCAACAGGCTGCTAAAGCGAGTCCGAGATTACGCCGATGTCAACGGTGATGGGATCATTGACACAGAGATTACTCATGCTGCGTTAGGATTACTCGAGATTGATGAGCTTGGCCTAGACCCAGCAGATAGGCATTTGCTGGAGAGAATTATTGAAAACTATGGTGATAGCCCAGTAGGCTTAAATACGCTTGCTGCGTTAACAGGTGACGAGGCTACCACTATCGAAGATTTTTATGAGCCTTATCTCATGCAGATTGGACTGCTCGAACGGACACCGAGGGGTAGAAAAGTTACCGTCAAGGCTTACGCTCATCTTGGCGGAGATCAGAAAAGAAAACCATCAGATCAGGCAAAGCTACTCTAATCTAGAGCAGAACTAAGCAAAAAGGTATACTAAAGAAGAATATGAACGAATCAGAAAAAGACATCCATCACAGGCGGCAGACCGAAACTAGATTGTCTACCGAAGGTCGTAAATACTTTAGATACATAGAGTTTGATGCTGACGAAGAGCTTGTCACCGAAATTAGAAAGCATCCTGTAGGTCTAGCTATCATCATACTAACTGGTGGGTTTGTTATGCTGGCACTAGCTATAGTTGGTATCTTTGCTTCTGTTACTGACTTCGTAGGTATAACTGGGGCTCAAGAAACATCTCAAGTCGGGGCATTAATAACCATAGTCTGCATATTGCTAATTATAGGTGCGGCAGTCATGACCTTTATTGCGGCGTTCTTATACAACAGTAACGTAATATTCGTTACTAGTGAAAAGATTGCCCAAGTTGTTTATAAGAGTCTATTCAATAGAAAGATATCTCAGCTTTCAATTGGTGATGTGCAAGATACGACTGTTACTCAAAAGGGCGTAATTGCTCACATGTTCAACTATGGAACTCTGGTGATTGAGACAGCCGGTGAACAGCAGAACTATACATTCACCTACGTCCCCGATCCATATCAAGTATCAAAAATGATTGTTGGATCACACGAACGGAACCTAAAGGATTTTGGCAACTAGTAACTCTCCGCTGGGGCAGTCAGTGGGTCGTCGCAACTAAGACAATAGCCCGGGTAGGTTGCTGGTTGGTGTGGATGAGCCTGGCAGGGACCCTCTAAACAGAAATAAACACTACTATTGATGCCAAAATCTTCTGCCCAATCAGTCCTAGGGAACTTACAAGTTTCAGGTTGTCCAATTTCACAGTATCGAATACTAATCTGAAAAGCCCATTCGCTACCAACCTGGAAGGCATCATAATCATAGACACTTCCGGGCCACGGTGCATGCGGCCATGCGTCAGAATCATTGCCCTGTACAAACTCCTCGATGCCGGGTGGAATGTTTCTATCAACATCCGCTGGGTAGTCACCGTATTTCAAGATAAATAGGTTTATTGCTGAGCGCATTGTGTTCATCTCGGCTCCGGCTCGAGCAAGATAGGCGCGCTCTCGGCCGCTAAAA
The DNA here is from genome assembly GCA_964644965.1 of uncultured Candidatus Saccharibacteria bacterium. Taxonomy (GTDB): domain Bacteria; phylum Patescibacteriota; class Saccharimonadia; order Saccharimonadales; family JACDBH01; genus CAZXYN01. The sequence goes on from CAZXYN010000002.1 coordinate 48,083, forward strand.
AGATTCGGTATGGTAATGGCCGCTAAAATACCTAGGATCACCATAACGACGAGCACTTCAATAATCGTAAAACCCTGTTCGCTCAGTGGGCTGATTTTAAGTTTTGACAAGAGTCTCCTCACTCGAGCGTCAGGCATATTATGACCTACTCCGTGAAAGGATTATTTCGCGACTCTTCGAACAATGCCTTAACTTCAATATTTTGGTCTTCAAGTTCTAGTAGTGTTCGAGCTGCATCCTCATCTAGATTGGGTCTTTCTGTACTACTGACTTGGTCAAGTACGCTTCCCTTTGATGGCTCGCGTAGTACCTGCTGACTGCTGGTCCAGAGTATTACTCCGCACAGACCTGCAAAAATAGCGACAGCAATTACAAATCTGTATTTTTGTAATTTTTCAATCAGTAGTCTGGATTGTTTTTTTAAATCATTCATCATGGTTTCACAAAACTTTTTAGATTAAGGCTAAAGGAAACGTAGTCAGGATTTCCTACGTTTGGAGTGATTGATATATTGCTCACCTGAGCCGTTCTACGGTTATTCTCAAGTCGTCGCAAGTAGTCTAGTAGCTGGTCATAGGTAATATTTTGTTCAGGGTCTGCGGTGATAGTTATAGTCATTTCGTAGACGCCCTTCAGGCCTTCTACTTCTGTTAGCTGAGTTAGGCCTGAGGTGCTGGACGACCCTCCTCTTGCAAGACTAGGACCAGAAGAAGCCTTTGATTTCTTTGTTACTTGACCTAGTTCGGATGCCGGAAACTGAACACTCTGGATGTTTATACCTGATTTCTTGGCAAGCTCCACAATTTCCAAAACGGTTTTTGCTTGATCTTTTTCCTGGGGCACTATTGCTTTTGTGATGAGTTCGAGATCTTTATACTCAGCTATGTCTTTTATCGCCTGATCCAGTAATTTTTGCTTTTCATCTGCTACTTTGGACTCGAGCTTGGCTTTTTCTAACTCATCACCTTGTTTAATAACCATCTTGTAACCACCATAAGTTACACCTAAGCCAAGTATAACAAGCAGGCTCACAACTCCAACCATACCTAGAAATGCTTTCTTGGCGTTCATCCTTCCGGCTCCTTATACAATTTTAAGAATGAGTCATTGTCTTCGGCAAAAAGGGCACGAATTGAAGATGTGCAAGGGTATGTCGAGTTAGAATCGGTTCCCGCGCACTTAACTTCGCCAATATCTGCTTTGTCGAATATTCGGTCTTCACCGGTAGTAAGATTGACCTGGGCTTTTACACCAGACTCATAGTCCACCGACAAGATAGTGAGATCAAGCGCACCGGTAAGATCACTGTTTAGAGAAAGTGACGTTAGAACGGTGTCTGGCGGCATGACCTTGCCGATTTCGGTAAGAAGCTTCGAGAAAAGCACTTCATTTGATAGAACATCGAGCGTAAGTTTTAGATTGCCGCTTAGTTCGTTTACTCGCGCAATTACTTCTTCTTGGTTGCGTTCCTCTAGCGATTGGTTCATCTTATCGGCTGCACTTACGTGTTGGTTTGTGTCTTGTTTGAGATAAAATAAACTTCCGCCAGTAAACACCATAAGTCCCAAGACAGCGATACCTACCCCAATAACCCAACCAATAAGTTGGCTATTGAGCCTTGAATAAGAAATTGATTTCTTATTGGTGTCTGGCATCAAGTTGATCATTTCCAGATCTCCTCAGGCTTTGTGATCGCCGTGCCGGCTACGGTGACATAAAGGGACTTTTCGGCCTCTGATGGAGGCTGTAAATCATCAGTTTGAAAGCTGCTCCAGAAATTGCACATGCGAGTTGCTATACGTAGATTGTCGGTCATGTAGTCAACAAGCCCTGGCATATTAGAGCCGCCACCCATAGTTATAATCTGACCAATGGTTGACTTACCATCGGTACGCTCTTCGTAGTAGCGGACAACACGGCGGATTTCTTTGACGAGCGAATCAAGCTGTGGCTTGAGGGCCTCTCTGATTTCTGTCTGGTGCTTACTAACGCCTAGACCGTATTTCGTCTTAATGCTGTTGGCTTCAGCCTTGCTGACGCCGAGCTTTTCAGAGATTCGATTGGAAAAATCATCACCACCACCTGGAATTGTTCCATTGACCACTAGGTTTTTGTCAAACACGGTCAAGTCAACGGATAATGAACCAAGGTCAATCAGAATGGTTGGAGTATCCTGGCTGTTCTCGACTTTTGAGATGATACGGCTGGCTGCAGAGATGGTTGTTTCGAGCGCACAGACTTCTAGGCCAATCAGCTCGAAAAACTTCATGTAGGAGTCCACAATCGTTCTAGGAGCACCTACGATCAGTACTTCTACTTGGTCGTCATGCCGATTTACGATTTCGTGATCCAAGTAGAGCTCTTCTATAGGGATTGGAATGTACTGGGCGGCTTCAAGTTTGACGGCTTCATCGAGCTCTTTCTTTTTGAGCTTGGCGGGCAAGGTTATGACTCGAGAGTAGGCCTTGGATGCTGGCACTGTAGCAACTACGCGTCTAGTAGTAATGTTGCCAATGACATTTTTCTTAAATAACTCGGTAGCTGATTTTGCGATTGACTCGTAGTCTACAATTACACCGTCTTTTATGGCTTTTTCGTCAAACTTGGAAACGCCGTAGCCGATAACAGTAGTAGATTTTTTGTCGTCCTCAAGCTGCATGACTTTAATCGTGTTAAAGCCAATATCAAGCCCGAAAAGTGGCTTGTCCTTGTAAAAAAGTGTTTGGGAGTTATTTGTGCCCACGATAATCCAGCGGTGCCCTCGGTTTTCTTTAACCTTTAGTATATCAAACTGCTTACGCTTCGAACAGGGCTATTCGAAGTCATACTGGTAGCTTCGTATGCTCCAGCCTGAACTTCCAGTGGCGAGTCCAGTGCCAAAATTAATCGTTCCGCTTCCACTCATACGTACACTTTGCCCAAGGGCAGATCCTACATTTCCAGAACCAGTAATGTGAACTCGTCCCCAGTACGATTGGAATATCGCAGAGTTTAGATTACCTGAGCTACCGCCGATGGTTACCGTTTCAAAGCTTTGCGAGCTGCTAAGCTGAGATCCCGTCAAAGTCGTACAATTTGGATTGCAAGCCGCATTAGATCTGAAGCTTATAAATCTAACCCCTGTTCCACTTGAATTGGGTATGACTGTAGATGAGTTAGTTGTTATAGCGCCATCGACTAACACGATTGGCGCTGTCGTGCCTACAGAATCTGAAACTCTGATTCTGCCTGACGCGGCAAAGCTAAAATTACCGGTTATGTAGACATTGCCATTTATAGTTAAATCACAGTTGTTTGAATTGAAATTGCCATCTAGTCTTATATTTGCTGGCCATGTTCGGACAAAGCCATGTGGATTTTGCCACTGGCTGCAATCGTAGGTAATATTGTTGCTTGCGGTGGTAGTTGTCATGGAGGCAATATGAGCGACTCGGTCATAGGTAGGCATTGTAGTTACAGGTGCGACACAGCCAGGAACCAATCCTGCACCAGTGCTCCCGCCTGTAATTTGGGTATTTGCTCCACCAATCGGAAACTTGGTCTGGGTTTGATGCGTCGCGCAAATGGTGCCAACTATCATGTTATTACCGCCATTGTTCGTAATTGTGATAGCTTCTCCTGAGGTACATTGCGTTGGATAAGCGTTGCCAGTACCACAGTTGGCATTTGCGACCGATATATTAAGCGGTTGTGCAACCGTGCCAATTCCAACACTTCCGGAGTTGGACATAGTAATCTTTCCATTTACATGCACATTTGCCGCGTTGAGGATTCTTCCATTATCCATTATTAGACCACCCGGTCCTGCATGTACAGCATATCCAGGTGATGAGGTAGGTACGATAGTTACTCTTACTCGGCGTTCTTTTTCAAGGCTCCCTGATTTATTATATGCACGTCCAATTGAGATGATGACTTTTTCGTTAGGCCCTGTACCATCTTCGACAATAGTCTCGTACGTGCCACGCCCCTGATCGGCATTGTCATAAAATTCCCCATCTTCTTCTGGGTAACCAAGAAATGTACTGTCGGAAGTTATTGCCTTGACCGACCTCTCAATACCGGCCTCAGCAGTAAGTAATGCATTGCTAACATAAACGTTTTGAGTAGTACGTCGAAGTTGCACAATCGCTACTTGTGCTATGGATATACCCACAAAAGTAAGAAGCAATCCAGCGAGTAATACGGTAATGAAGACAATGCCTTTTTGGTTTTTATGAAGCTTATAATTTGCAAATGTTGGAAAGTATTTGCGTAGAATCTTACTCATTTCTAAATACAGTCCTTGTGCTATAGTTTACATCTACTTCTCTCCCATATTTTTGGGTACGAAGATTCAGCGATACTTCAACAGCTCTAGCGTTTTCTGGCTCAACTTCATCTCCCAAGCCATCATAGTAGCGAAACTGCAGTGAATAGACATTCTTGACGGACAATCTGTCGCTCGGACAATCATCTGTAGCATCTTCAGGGGGGCAAGTGGTATTCGATGAATTACCAGGAACTTCGTTAGCCAAAGTTCTCTTGTAGAGGGTGCCATTCTCTACATAGTAAATAATATTGTCTTTCTCCGATATGTAGTGAGATGCATCGGCGAAAATAATTTCATTACTCTCATTAGTCGCCGCAGTATTCAACACTAGCGTGTCGACATCGGATTCCCAGCCATAACCATTGGTTGCAGCAGCGTCTGGCGAGTAAATATCTTCCACAGAGTTGTTTGCTGCTGATGATGCACTGAGTCGGATATCTTTTACCATGACATCAAGTGACAGTTGGGCTTCGCGCAATAAATCAGCGCGAGCTGATCTGATACTGTTATTTACAAGCGACGTAACAAGAAAAGTCATTATTCCTATAAATAAAAGTGATGATATTGAAATGGCTACCAGTAGCTCAATGAGAGTAAATCCTTTCTCGCCTTTATGGGGTGTATATCTTTTCTGAATCACTGGCCTATTCCTACCACCCCAATTAATGAGCTTTGTTTTACGGTCTTGGTATTACTACCATCTTTGTATGTAATAGTTACATCAACTCTTCTTAAATCGTCTTCTGGCTCAGAAATTGCAACTGTACCAGATCTAGGAGAGGGAAGCTGTGCTGGCAGGTCGCTTGTAAAATCTAACGTTGTCTCAGGCTCGAGGCTGCCGTACTGGAGGTTGCGCAGTGACTCAATCTGGCTTTCACCGGCCCGGGTGGCAATCTCTAGATGGTAGCTCCTTCTTTGAGCTTCCTCAATCGCGATGTAGAGATTCACAATGCCAATTATCAACAACCCTGACAGTGCAGAAGTAACAATTAGTTCGATGAGTGTAAACCCAGACTCGCTTTTTCGCATCATAATCTTTAGCATAAGCATAACAAAAACCGGCTACCAGGGGCAACCGGTTTTTTGTGGCTCGAAGTGTTGAACTATTGGTTTACGCTCTCTAGGACGTAACGGTGTTGATCACCTTCAGTTACACCGTCTGGATCATTTTCGTTCTCCAGAACTGCGTAGATTTCGTATGATTCGCCATCGCTGGTGTATACATAGTCATCATTCGCTGCGCCTTTAGGGCCATACATTTCTTCTGCGGTCACATCAGCATCATCTAGAGCATCCTCATCAGCTGGGTAGCTACCGTTGTCGTTGAAGTATGTCTCAAGCTTCGTCTGAACGTTCTTGAGTTCGTTCTTGCGGTCTGTATCACGGCCACGAGCCTGTGCGCTAAACAAGTTAGGCAAGGTCAGGGCAACCAAGATACCAATAATTACGATTACAACCAACAATTCGATGATGGTGAAACCTTTTTGATTCATTTTTCGCATTTTAAGTCCACTCCTTTAGAATGCATATTTTTTAGTAATATCTTGAGATTATACCGCTTAAGCTAAGATGTCAACAATTTGTTTTCTATATTTAGCTAAAAAATGTGTCTAAACAGCGCCCTGAATATTCATAATTGGACCCAGCACACTGAGTACGATTAAGCCAACAATACCACCAAGCCCAACAATAAGTATAGGCTCGATAATAGATGCAATACTGCTGGTAATCTGATTGACTTCTTCTTCGTAGAATTCGGCAACTTTGTCCAGAACTTCGCCCAGCTGACCGGTCTCCTCACCAACGGCTGTCATCTGGATAATAATTGCCGGCAACACTTGGCTATCCGCCAGCGAATCAGCGATGTTGGCGCCGTTTTTGATACCCTGTATGGCATCTTGTAAGCCCTTCTGAATGACGACATTGGTCAACGCCTTGCTCGTCACATCTAGGGCATCAATCACCGTCACACCGGCTGAGAGTAGCGAGCTAAAGGTTCGCGAGAATCTGGCTACATTGACCTTCATAATAATATTTCCAAAGATAGGAAGCCTTAGTAGGAATTTATGGTAAGCGTATTTACCCTTTGGATTGCCAGTGAATCTCTTGAATGCAAACACCGATAGGATGATAGCGGCAATGATGATGTACCACTGATTGGTCATAAAGTTACTTATACCTAAGACAATTTTTGTCTGAATCGGAAGCTCACCGCCAGCGCCCTCCAAGATGCTGGCAAGTTTTGGAATCACACCCACCATCAGGAAGCCCACAGCACCAATCGCAACTAGCGTTACGACAACCGGGTAAACCATGGCGCTCTTGAATTTACCTTTGATTTCACTGTCCTTTTCGACCTGGTTAGCAAGTCGGTTCATGATTTGATCCAAGATACCACCGGCTTCTCCGGCACGAACCATGTTAATGTAGACGCTCGAAAATACCTTGGGGTGCTTGGCTAGTGAATCTGATAATTGCATACCGCCCTCTACGTCGGCGATAACAACAGCAAGAGTTGTCTTAAGTCCTGCAGAATCCGTCTGCTCTTGCAGCGTGGTTAAAGCTCGCAGCATTGGCACACCGGCGCTGACCATAGTGCTGAATTGCCTAGTGAAAACAACTAGTGATTTTGGTTTGACCTTATTCCCACCGGGCAGTTTGATGTTCATCTGCATGCCGCCTTTTTTGGCGGGCTTTACGGTTTGAGGAGTCAAACCTCTTTTGACGAGCATACTGACAGCATCCTCCCGCGTACCAGCGCTGATCGTACCGTTTACAGATTTGTCACCTTTGTCTTTGGCGGTGTAGTTAAAATCAGCCATTGAGTCTTAATCCCCGTCTTTTTTCTGTTAAGCGAAAGATATTCTGGCAGTACCAGGAGTTCATTCTTACGATGAAGTATATACGATTATATATTGACGATAAAAATGGAATCATGGCACTGCCAGAATAGCTTGAGGCTGGAAAGAAGGCAGGGATAAGACTCATAATTAGTCCTCGCTCGTGGCTGTTACGCGCAGTATTTCTTCGATTGTGGACTGGCCACGGAGCGCTTTGATAAATCCATCTAACTGCATGGTGACCATGCCTTCCTTGATCGCTTGCTGGTTAATGACTTCTGATGTTGAGTTACTAACAATTAGCTTCTGGACAGCGTCTGAATTATGGAGAACTTCGTATATACCGATTCTACCTTTGTAACCGGTCTTATTACAGGCCGGACAGCCACCGGCATGAGCCTTCCAGATACGGTTAATTTTGGTTTCTGTTGTACTGAGCGAATCACTGGATTGCTTACCTTGATTACTCTTGCCAATACCACCTTCTAGAGCCTTTTGTTCGAGCCCGTGAAGGTATTTCATCATCGGGGTGTCAATATGAAATGTTTCGGTGATGCGTTTGAGCGTTGGCGCGTCTGGCTCTACTTCTTCGCGGCATTCCGTACAAAGTCTTCGAATCAGCCGTTGGCCAACAACAGCACGGACAGTACTGGCAATTAAAAACGGTTCGATACCCATATCGAGCAGACGCGGCAGGCAGGTTGCAGCGTTGTTGGTATGTAGCGTGCTGAATACAAGGTGACCCGTCAGTGCCGCTTGGACACCAAGACTAGCAGTTTCGCCATCACGAATCTCACCGACCATAATGACATTTGGATCCTGACGCAGCAGGGCTCGCAGACCGTTGACGAATGTCATGCCGGCAACAGGGTTAACCTGAGTCTGGTTGGTACCGGGTACCCGGTATTCCACTGGGTCTTCTACTGTAGAAATGTTCACGGTCGGACTGTTTATCATCGATAGAACACTGAACAAGCTAGTACTCTTACCAGAGCCGGTTGGACCAGTAACTAGTACCATGCCGTGCGGCTGAACAATCGCGTCCTTGATATCGTTTAGCGATTTGCCCCAGTAACCAAGCTCCTCTAGAGTCAGCGCCTTACTGGATTCATTCAAAATACGCATGACGACCTTTTCGCCATCGACAATAGGTAGTGTCGAGACACGCAGAGCATAAATAGCACCATTGGCAGAAATCTTGAATCTTCCATCCTGTGGAGCGCGGCGTTCATCAATCTTTAGGTTACTAAGGATTTTGATACGAGACACTAGTGCAGACATGACTTTCTTGGGTAACTTGTTGGTCTCCTTTAGAATACCGTCAATACGATAGCGTACAGATACAAAGTTCTCGCGCGGCTCGATATGAATATCACTAGCACCAGCTTTGACAGCGTATTCAATCAATAAGTTTACGGTCTGGGCAATCGGTGAATCCTCGGCCACATCTTCTTCTGAAACATTTTCATCGATGTCTTCGGCCAGTTCTTCTGGTGTCATGACTTTTGTTAGCTCGGTGCCGATTTCGCCTCGATATTGGTCTAGGCAGGCGGCAATGTTTTGCTTGGTCGCCATGGCTACCCGGATGTCCTCGCCGAGCTGTTTCTTGAGGAAGTTTACGGCCTCAACATCATCAGGGTTTTCGGTGGCAAGGAGCTTAGCACCTGTCTCGTCAACACCGTACAGTACGACATTGTACTGGTTGGCAATGCGCTCTGGAATGAGCTTAAGAATCTCTAGTTTGATAGCCTTTGGATCGAGCTCTACAAATGGAACTTCGATTTCATCGGCATACAATTTCGTCAGATCTTTTTCGCTGACCACATTTGATTTGATGACAATGTCTTGGAGCGCAGCTTTAGCATTGCCCGATTGTTCTCGAACTGTGGCCAATTGTTCTTCAGTTGCCTTGCCACCTTTTATCAGCAACTCTTTTACTAATGCATCAGAAATACGCATATTATTAACGGTTAGTATACCTTAAAAAGCGTAAGCAATATACAGCCACTACAAAAAACTTGACGGCCTTGTATTGGCGCGGTAAGCTATCGTGTTCATGCTTGCCCGGAAGTAGATCTTCGTGCGGCTCGTCATGGACGAGCCAGGCATCCGCTTAGAGCAGATGCACACGAAGGCTCACTTCCGGGCTTGCCCAGTAGTGAGCTTTCGTGAACATTTTACAAGGTAAAATGTCTGGTCTCGCTAAGGCGATACCGCACGAAAGTCTACTACTGGGCTTGCACAGACAATTGGAACTCCAATGCGGCTATGCTTGCACTAGTCAAACCAATACAATATAAAGTAAGTACAAAGATAAGAGAGGGAAATACGATGGCAAAAGCACAGTCTGACACACCAAAAAAAGAATTAGCACCAAAAGAGGTAAAAGAAGATGGCAAGACCAAAGCATTAGGTTTAGCTGTCGATCATATCGAAAAACAGTTCGGCAAGGGCACAATCATGCGCCTCGGTGAGAGCACGCACCAGAATGTTGAATGTTACCCAACCGGCAGCGTCTCTCTAGACCTCGCCCTTGGCGGCGGCATTCCAAAAGGCCGTATTATAGAAGTATACGGGCCAGAAAGCTCTGGTAAGACAACCCTCACTCTCCACGCAATTGCAGAGGTTCAGAGAGCAGGCGGTGTGGCGGCATTTATCGATGCCGAGCACGCACTCGATCCGCAGTACGCTCAGCGAATCGGTGTAAACCTAGACAATCTACTGGTATCTCAGCCAGACAACGGCGAGCAGGCACTAGAGATTGTCGAATCACTGGTACGCAGTAATGCAGTTGACCTGATTGTTGTCGACTCTGTTGCGGCGCTCGTACCACAGGCGGAAATCGAAGGCGATATGGGTGACAGCCATATGGGTCTGCAGGCTCGTCTGATGAGCCAAGCGCTACGCAAGCTGACGGCAATTATTTCTAAGTCTAAGAGCACAGTGATTTTCATCAATCAGCTTCGCATGAAGATCGGCGTTATGTTTGGCAACCCAGAGACAACCACTGGTGGTAACGCGCTCAAATTCTACGCTAGCCTGCGTATGGACATCCGCCGTACATCACAGATCAAACAGGGTGACCAAGTAATCGGCAACCGCACCCGGGTAAAGGTGGTCAAGAACAAAATCGCACCGCCATTCCGCGAGGCCGAGTTTGACATCATGTACAACGAAGGTATTAGCCGCGAGGGCGATGTGCTCGACCTAGCTGTAAATAAAGAGATTGTCGAAAAAGCTGGCGCCTGGTTCAGCTACGAAGGCGAAAAAATAGGGCAGGGACGTGAGGCATCCAAGTCTTATCTGAAAGAAAATCCAAAAGTCCTCGAAAAAATAGCCAAGCAAGTCATGGAAGCCAACAAGGTTTAAACGCATGCAAGGTCCCAATGAACGTTTCTATAACTGGATGAAAGAAGAAGACGAACTAAAACTTCGCCAGTCAATTGAAGCATCCAGTAGGGAACAGGCTAAATTTATGGGAGATATATTTAAATACCTGTCAATGGTTTCAGGGGCTTTATCTGTTAACATGCTTGTTTTAGCTAAACAAGCCGATTTCGATTATAGTTTGGGCGAAACTTCGGTCGTTGAACTGGCAACCCAGAGTCCCGGCGGCTGCCTGGCTTTAGGGTCTTTTGCCGTAACATCTGCTTTTTTTGTGGAGGGCTTGTCTTTGTATCGCCAAGCACGCAATCGAGAAGCTGAACTTGGCACAGTGGAGTAGAATTTCTCTATGACGGCAACGAATCACGGGCTAGCAGGGGCGGCAATTGCGATTGTGCTACAAAAGCACCCAGCCATCGCTATTGCCATGTCTCCATTCAGCCACTTTTTGCTAGATATGATTCCGCATTATGCAGACAACAATCTAGGCATAAAAGATCGCAAGTTTGTTCGCAATTTGTTTATAGACATGACACTAGCAGTAGCGTCCACGCTAGCTGTAGCGTGGTTTTGGCCAGATATAGCGCTACTGGTAGTGGCATGTGCATTCCTAGCGGCAAGCCCTGATCTGATGTGGCTGTATTATAGATATCTCAAACCAACCAAACCAAAGGACTGGAATTGGCTTGCCAGATTTCATAGCCGTATCCAGTGGTCAGAGACCAAACCTGGCATCATCACCGAAGTCCTCTGGTTCGCCATCCTCTTCCCATCCCTCATCCTAATAAGCACAGGCTCCTAGCTTGCAAGGCCAGGCCTTGCAATATGGTGTGATATGAAAATTACTTCTATAAAACAGCAGATAAAGAGTCCGGAGCGGGCGAGTACTTTTATTGACGGCAAGTACTCGTTTTCGCTAAGCCTTAATGAGCTGGTTGCAGAAAGGCTCAAAATTGGCCAGGAGCTTGATGAACCGGAACTAAAGCGGCTCAAAAAAATGTCAGAGGATGGCAAGCTGCGGGCACGAGCCATGGAATGGGTAATGAACCGGCCACGAAGCATTCGTGAATTCCGCGACTACATGTACCGAAAAAAGGCTGACCCAGAGATGGTAGACAAACTACTCGATGAGTTCACGGAACGCGGCTACATAAACGAAGAATCCTTCACAAACTGGCTGGCAGATATGCGTAGGCGAGGTGGCAAGAGCGAGCGGGCAATCCGTGCAGAGCTCGCCCGCAAGGGCATACCGCGAGAGACAGTGGACGAAGTGCTGGATGATGATGGCGATGAGATTGTCAGACTGCGCGAGCTGGTGGCCAAAAAGCAGAAACTTCCCCGCTACCGGAGCGATCCGCAAAAACTAATGGCCTATCTTGCCCGCCAAGGTTTCAATTATGATGACATAAAGACTGTACTGTCGGAGAATACCTAAGATATTGCCTGCATGATTGCCGGCAGTGTTTCTTTGACCTTTATATCGGTGTCACGAACGACAATTTTTGTATGAGTAATTTCTATGATCTGTGATCGGTCGATTGTAAGTTGGCCTTCGGTCAGGCTCTTGTAGACGGGGCGGCTGACATAAAGTTTTTGAACCTTCATAGTCAGCGGATCAAGTGCATAATCACTGACCTTGCCAAGCTTACGGCGGTGATTGGTGACTACAGATTTGCCTATGATCTCAAACTTGAGTTCTAGGACTTCTTTGAGCCTTACGAGCTCCTCCGGTTCTGCTAATACCTCGTGATCGTCTATCGCAATGCCTTGTGGTACAAAATCACGCACGTCTTGTTTGAGTAAGATTAATTGGGATTTACTAAATTGATCATCACACATCCAGCCCTCTATCTGAAGGTTGTTTGGATTAATGATTGGTACAGTGGCAGTGGCAACCCTGCCACCAGTACGAAGACTCATGACTGGTAAATCTAGGATGTGCTCGCTTAACTTCAACATGCTTATATTATACGCCGAAAACCAAGTCCTGGGTCGTCTTAGTATTGTTGTAAAAATTATGTTTTTGTTTTGCTCATGCTTGCTAAGTGCCCACAAGAAGACAACAATATCGCCCAAAGCTTATGAAACAGGTAAAACTCCAACTCGGAGCGGTGGGATTCATACTAGCCAGTCTGCTAGCCGTGATTTTACCTGTTATTAGTGTCACTGCGCAGCCCTTAGCAACACCAGATATTTCTATCAGTCGATTTCGAGTTAGTACAGACGGGCAATTTTTTGAGCTCCACAACAATAGCCCTAATGAAGTTGAAAAATCGGTGCTCAGCCGGGTACAGCTGGCTTACTACAATCATTACGACATCACTAAAGCTACCAGTAGCAAGTTTGTTTCTCTCGGTGGTAGCCTGCCTGCCAATGGATATTACTTAATCAACGACAGCAATCTTGCACTCTGCTATCAGATGACAGTGGCCTCGGCATCACTTGGTTTCAGCTCTACCAATGGTATGGTCCAACTTTTGCATGTAGAACAGGAATATATTGGAGGTCCTTTTGTGAGCAAGGTGCTCGATAGCGTGGCTTGGTCTAGAACTGCAGTGACATCATCGCCAGAGGTTCAGATTTTGCCAAAATTGCATGACCAATCTTTCCTACAAAAAGAAGCTAATAGCTGGCGTGAGTACTGGCCAAGTGACGCAAACCCATGCGAATACGTGTGGGCTGGTGACCCCACAAAGGTGGCAGTCACGGATGTTAGCTACGTTTTCTTGGGTAGTGCCTTTCCGCCAGTGCGTCATGTGGCAGCAGTGAGCAAATCGTCAAGCAAAATTAATCGCAATGTTGGCAAGATGGCTCCGGTTGTAAATGAGCTTTTGCCAAATCCAGCTAGTCCGCAGACCGATGCTGACGATGAATTTATAGAACTGTATAATCCAAATGATTCTAATTTTGACCTCAGCGGATTCAAGCTTGCGTTTGGTAGTAAAAGTCCTCGCAAATATACATTTCCAGAAGGTACAGTACTAAAACCAAAACAATTCAGAGCTTTTACGTCTGGTGATACCAGCATAAGTCTGTCGAATACAGAGGCACAAGTCTGGCTACTAGATCCAAATGAGCAGGTGATATCGCAGAGCGAACCATATGCCAAGGCCAAGGATGGCCAGGCTTGGGCGCTAGATAACGGTAAATGGGTCTGGACCAGTAATCCATCACCAAATGAGATGAACACTATAAGTCCTACTGGCGGCAGCACTGGCGATGGTAAATCAGCCGCAGCCGTGCTTGGTATTACAGATAGTAAAAGCGGCGGTTCGGGTGGTGGTACAACCGGCACAGGAAGTGCAAATCAGCTCGATGACGCTGCTCCGCTACACCCCTCTGTGCTTGCAGTGGTAGGCATGGCCGCGGTAGCATATGCCCTGTATGAGTACCGACATGACATTGGAAATCGAATCTTCCAGTTCCGAAGATACCTTCGACACCGCCGAACGCTTGGGCAAGAACTGTAAAGGTGGCGAGTTCTTTTTGCTGTCGAGTGACCTTGGTGGCGGCAAAACAACCTTTACCAAGGGTCTAGCAAAGGGCTTAGGAAGCAAAGATATTGTCAACAGTCCAACTTTTACTGTTAGTCGCGTTTATGATTGCCGGGATGGAATCGAGCTTCATCATTTTGATTTTTACCGGTTAAATGAAGGCGGGATGGTGGCGCATGAGCTTGCGGAAGTGGTTGAAAATCCAAAAGCTATTGTTGTTGTCGAATGGGGCGATGTTGTCAGCGATGTTTTGCCAAAAAACCGCATTACTGTTCAGTTTGACAGAGTTGCCTCAGGTGAAGAAAATCGTAGAATAAAAATAACTTATCCTACCGAACTCAAATATATTGCAGGGGTGATCTAAATGATGATTCTTACACTGCGTACAGATAAGCCAGAGGCTGAAGTTGGGCTTTATGATGACGACAAACAAATCGCCTACGAGGTCTGGCCAGCGCACAGGCAGCTAGCCGAAACAATTCATCAGAAGATTGCTGAACTACTCAAGGACAAATCAAAACAATTATCAGATGTACAGGCAATAGTTTGCTACAAAGGTCCGGGTAGTTTCACGGGTCTAAGAATTGGTCTGAGTGTTGCCAATGCGCTGGCCAGCGGACTAAATGTTCCGATTGTAGGTGTTGAAGGCGAAGAAAACTGGCTGCAAAAGGGAATAGGATCAATAATGTCAGGCAAGAATGATCAAGCCGTCATGCCGGAGTACGGCGCGCCAGTCCATATAACTCGGCCAAAACACTAAAAACTTTATAAAATGTTTCGCAAAAAGTGCTATTCTATTTTCAGGATTATTCGTTCTTGGGAAGTCCTAACAGAGTTTTAAGATATTTTTATTTATTTAGATTTCTTGCCTAGAGTTTGTACGGCTAATGAAGTGATAGTGATGCCACTCGCAAACTCGGCGAGGTACAAGAGAAGGAGACAGTTATGTTGCCAGCCATCATACTAGGTTTAATTGGCATAGCTGCTGGATTTGGCGCCAGCACAGTTGTGACAAAGAAAAAGCTAGGTTCTGTAGAGGCAGCCGCCGAAAAAGAACTGAAAAAAGCCAAAAAAGAAGCCGACGAATCACTACGCAAAGCCCGTGAAGAGGCTGCCGAAATCGCTGACAAAGCTCGCAAAGATGAGCAGCAGCGCCGCAAGGAAGTAAAAGAGATTGAACTTCGTTTGCGTGACCGCGAAGAGTCACTAGACAAGAAACTCGATACAATCGACAAGCGCGCCGAAGCTCTACGCAAGAGCGAGGATGAAGTTGAAGCGCTCAAAGATGAGATTCGAGTGATTCGTACCAAGCAACAAGAAAAGCTAGAAAAAGTCGCCAAGCTAAGCAAGGCAGATGCTACCGAAAAGCTCATGCAGATGACCGAACGTGATATCAAGAACGATCTCACTGGCCTCATCAGTAAGATGCAAAACGAAGCCAAGGAACAAGCCGAGGAACAGGCTGCACTCATTATTACAACTGCCATGGAACGCATGGCTAGTGAGGTTACCGCTGAGCGAACAGTTACGGCTGTAAAGCTAGAAGACGAGGAAATGAAGGGTCGAATTATCGGCAAAGAGGGTCGCAACATTCAGGCCTTGCAGCGCGCTACCGGTGTCGACATCATGGTAGATGATACTCCAGGTATGATTATTCTT
This sequence comes from uncultured Candidatus Saccharibacteria bacterium, assembly GCA_964644965.1. Lineage (GTDB taxonomy): Bacteria > Patescibacteriota > Saccharimonadia > Saccharimonadales > JACDBH01 > CAZXYN01. The sequence continues at coordinate 63,772 of CAZXYN010000002.1, forward strand.
AGCAGCTTTGATCCTGTTCGCCGTGAGGTTGCTCGCATCGCTCTAGAATCACTACTCAAGGACGGCCGTGTACATCCAGGTCGTATTGAAGAAGTCGTCGAGAAAGCTCAGAAGCAAGTTCAGAAAGACGTTATGCACGCTGCCGAGGATGCAGCCCGCGAAGTTGGTGTGATCGGTATTCCAAAAGAAATCATGCAGCTACTTGGTGAACTCAAATACCGGACTAGCTATGGTCAGAACGTGCTCAAACATTCTACAGAAATGTCTCACATCGCAGGACTTATCGCCGAGCAAGTTGGCGCAGATGTAAAAACCGCCAAATACGCAGCACTAGTACATGATCTAGGCAAAGCCCTGACTCACAAAATGGAAGGCAAGCACCATCATATTAGTGGTGAAATGCTCCGAAAATACGGAGCACCAGAAGAAATCGCTCTAGCTGCTGAGCAACATCATGATGATGTCGAAGCCACGACCGTCGAGGCTCTAATTGTCCGTGTAGTTGACGCAATCAGCGCGTCTCGCCCTGGTGCTAGAAATATCAGTGCAGAAAACTTCGGCGAACGTATGCGCGATCTAGAAAACACGGCTCTCGGATTTAAGGGTATCGACAAGGCCTACGCAATTAGCGCTGGTCGTGAAGTCCGTGTGTTTGTACAACCACAGCAGGTAGACGACCTTACAGCTATCAAGCTGGCTCGTGATATTGCAACCAAGATCGAATCAACCATGCAGTACCCAGGTACAATCAAGGTAAACGTTATTCGCGAAACCCGCGCCGTCGAATTCGCGAAGTAGGGTGACATGCAGACAGAGATTGAATCAAAATTCCTTGATGTAAACCATGAAGAAATCAGATCTAAGCTTAAAAGCCTAGGTTCTGAGTGTGTTTGCAAGGAACGACTTATGCGTCGAAAGAATTTTGATTTCCCAGACAGAAGACTCGAAAATGACAGAAACGGATGGGTACGTGTTCGTGATGAAGGGGATAAAGCAACACTCGCATACAAGCAGCTAGATAACAGAGACCTAGACGGTACAAAGGAAGTCTCGGTTACTGTGAGTAATTTTGATGATACTTGTAGGCTACTAGAGAGTATAGGTCTTAAAGTAAAATCTTATCAAGAAACAAAACGAGAGAGCTGGGTTCTTGATGGAGCAGAGATAGAGCTCGATGAATGGCCTTGGGCAAAACCTTTTATAGAGATAGAAGCAAATACAGAAGAAGTGATGTTTGAGACGATAAAAAAGCTTGGATTAGAGAAATCTGATGCAGTTCACGGAAGTGTTGAGATTGTATATACTTCGGAATTCGATGTAACAGATGAAGACGTTGATTCCTGGGAAGAGATAGTATTCGTCAGTATACCAGAATGGCTAGAGAAGCGAAGAAAATGAACATTCTATATGTCGGAGACATCATGGGAGAGGTTGGGATTGAGACTGTTGAAAGAGTCTTGCCTGATCTGCTAGCAGAAAAGTCGGTGGACTTAGTAATTGCTCAGGCCGAGAACGTGAGCGAGGGCAAGGGAATGATGCCGGCTGACATGAAGAGACTACAATCAGTTGGAATTAACTTTTTTTCTGGTGGAAACCACACTCCAAGCAAATCAGAACTAACACCGCTACTAGAGGATGAGAACGCACCGGTCATTGGCCCGGCAAATTTAGAAGATTGCCCCGGAAGAGGCTGGAAGTATATCGAAACAGTGAAGGGCAAAGTTCTTGTGATCTCACTTATGGGTGACAAAGTCGGGACACCGATTGAGTTCGGCAATCCGCTAAAAGCTATTGACGAAATTCTGATCCAAAACCAAAACGTTGATCGGCAAGCGACAATTGTAAATTTCCACGGTGATTTTAGTAGCGAAAAGGTCATTATTGGTCACTATCTGGACGGGCGAGTAAGTGCGGTAATCGGCGATCACTGGCATGTGCCAACAGCAGATGCGCGTGTTTTGCCAAGTGGGACTGCCCACATGACAGATGTCGGCATGTGTGGCGTGCTTAATAGTAGCTTGGGTGTCACCTTCGATAGTGTCATTCCGCGTTGGCGTGATGGTATCCAGACCAAAAACGAGCTGGAAACAAAAGGACCACGTCAGTTTAACGCGGTTCTAATTGATGTTGATGAATCTACCGGCAGGGCAAATTCCATCGAACAGATTCAAATAATAAAAGGCTAAATTCTCTCTTCGTTCTTCGTTTATCGGGAAGAGCAGCCAGACAAAATGTATTCCATTTTGCCTACGCGATGAGAAACCCCGAAGGGGTGTCTCATTACTAAAGCTCGCTCTTGCCACGAAAACCAAAACCAGCTATGACTATGCTTGCGATCATATTGACGATCACAATGCTGACTAGCGAAAGCTCTGGGTCAATTGCCAGCAGCGCTGCGCTACCCAACCATATAATGCCGATGGCACCAGCTGTGTACGGGTATTTGATGAACAGTACAAATTCCTTAAGCATCTTCTTCTCCTTCTTTTTCCTCTTCTTTAGTTAATTCTACTACTTCGGCCGGCTGTGTACGAATTTTATCTGCCAGCTGTCTAAAAAGCATTGGATCACGATCGGCAACACGCTCTAACCAATTAGCAATTGTTTCGAGTGCAGAGGCGATGTCCATCGAATCTTTGTTGTCGGTCACGACTTCAGGGAAGTTCTGGCGAATGTGCTCGTTTGCCGCAGATAGAGTAGGCGGCATAACTTTATCATAGAGACCAAGACTGCTGAGTAACATCGTGTAGGTTTGAATAGCACGTAGCATTTCGGTCGCCTCTAGTTTCATGACTAGTCCAAAGCGGTTACCTTTGTTAACTAGTTTGTTTAAAACAACCAAAATATTGGAATCTTGCTTTGCGTCCATGTTTATAATGTCGCTACCAGTTGCATCAGAGAAGATTTTGCCAGCAATTTTGCTGACTTCGTTTACGTAATCCTTGTCACCATTTTTGTCTAGATATTCACTAATTTTTTTGAGTGCGCGGTAGAGGTCACTAACAAAAAACTTCAGACCGTGTTCGAACATATCGATTACAGACTGCGACCCCTGCATCATCTTGTCGTAGCTGTCTAGCAAACCGTACAGACCGTGTTTGTCAGCTGGTGGAGTTGCGCTGATACCAAAGTCGATCAGACCAAGTTTGTTATCACGCATGATTCGCAGGTTGCCAGGATGCGGGTCGCCCTGGATTCGTGGCATCTCGAATATTCCAATCAATGACTCGTAGCCGAAAGACTGTAGTACATAGATTAAATCGGTACCAAGCATGTCATTTGTGTACTGAACTGGATCGACGCCTTGTTCGTGGAGCTTTACGATTTGAGCTAGCGAAATACCATCAACGTAATCTTGCACGATGACATTATCGGTGCATAAATCGGTATAAGTTTTCGGTACATGAATAATTGGGTGGTCCTTGTAACGTTCGTACATCTGGGTGGCGAATTCTGCCTCTTGTTTGTAATCAGTTTCTTTCAATGTTGCGGCGGTAAAATCTTTGAGCGCGTCATTTAGATCTACATTCATGTTCTTGTAGAGCTTGGCAAAAAAAGTTTTCGAAAATCGCACCAATAGCTTTATGTCATGTCGCAGCATTTCGCGAACCAACGGGCGCAACACCTTTACTATTACCGTCTCGCCAGTCTTGAGCTGGGCGTAGTAGACCTGGCCAAAACTACCAGCTGCAAACGGCTCTGGCTGAATAAGGGCAATTTGCTGGAGTTTGTCCTGTGGCAATTCTTGTTGCAGTAGTGCACCAATGTTTACCGGCTCGTGTTCTAGATTTTCGAATATTTTAAGCTTTTCTGGATTATGCCATTTGCGCATTACTTGTGAGCGTAGCAAAACACCCTGTAGGAACTTTACATAGACGCCACCAAGCGACATAAACTCTTCGCAAATCAAGTTGTACATCTGTTCCTCTTGTTTTCGACGGTAGAGCAGATACGATTTGGTGATTAGCGCCGCTAGACGCTTAGTGCGAGCACGCTTCATGCTCGCTATTGTTTTCTGCCTTGCTTTGTTCACCTAGGAAATCCTTTGGCCTATTTCTTCGCAAATCCTATCAAAAACAAGACAACGGTACTGACCATTACTGCAAGATAGAGTTGAAAGATCTCGTTAGTGTCATCGCGGGTCAGTGCCATGAGCAGCACTGCAACCCAGATGAATAATATAGTGAAGAAGATTGACATATACTTCATAATTAGTTAATTTTATCATATTTTGCTAAAATACGCCATAGCTAGCACCAAAAAACGTCGTTCTGTCAAATTGCGTTGCCGTATCTGTTATTTTTCGGTATAATAGCCTAGCATTGGTTTATTTTTTGCCAAAAGACCAAACCAAGTCGCCGAGGCGACTGTTTGGGATTTTGAGAGGAGACGGCTGGATGCGTTTGCTTCTGTTAGTCAGCAAACTTGTTTTGTGACTAACTTGGCAAACGAATCCTTACACGTCGACGACGGGGTGTGGCGCAGTTGGCTAGCGCGCGCGGTTTGGGACCGTGAGGTCGAAGGTTCGAGTCCTTTCACCCCGACCAATCAAAGAGTCCGGCTTTATGCCGGGCTTTTTGATTGGATATGGTAGAGGGCTCGAACCGATAGGCATAAATGTCCAGTGGACATTTATGTTTTCCTTGCTTGGCCGAGAAAATGATTTATCACTTTTCGAGCAACTAGTTCGAGTCCTTTCACCCCGACATAAAATAAGTCAAATAACACTTCTTAAGGCAAGACCTTGAGATTTCGAAGTGCTGCAGATGTTACGGGTACACCCTACGCAACTGGGACAAGGACGGTACACTTAAGCTTATACGCATAGGTAAGCGTAAGATACGGCGTTGGAAGAAGCCTGACGTGATTAAGCTTCTTGAAGGCAATTAGTAACACTTGAAGTATAGAAAAATTACGGTGTAAATAGTACAATCGTGATAAGCGTTTAACGCCTAGACCTAAACCAAGCAATTGGCATGGTTGATAAATCCATAGAGAAATAAAAGCTCGTCATGAGTCGCTATTTCTCTATGGTCGGTACTGGAAACGGTATCGGGTAGCTTCGGCTATCGCTCGTGGCGGGCTTTTTATATAGCATCACAACTACCTGAAAGGAGATAAGGCGTGCAAGCATTAAGGTCAATCGGGAGCACTCTACTGGGTATTGTTATTTTCGTCGGAATTATTATTGCAACAGTTTTGCTGTTTACTCTAGGTGCTAGATTAGCATTTACTATTCAGCCATTTATCAACTGGCTTGCTGGCGTTCTGTTTATCATAAATATTGTAGCGTTGATTGTGGCAATAGCGCCAAAAGCAAGGGGCTGGTCTGGTCTGATAATCTACATTTCATCTTATGTATATGGACTAGGAACATGGATTTTCGGTTTAGCGGTTACTCTGGCGCTCTGGGGCTGGATAGCAGTTATCATTGGTCTTCTTTTGGGTGGTGTCGGTGTTGTACCTATCGGCATGTTGGCCGCAATACTCAACGGAGAGTGGGGGATATTCTGGACGTTGTTCATAAGTCTAGCTCTGACTTATGGGGCACGTCTAATAGGCACGCTACTAGTGTCCAGTGCTGAAAACCAGCCACATTATGATGGAGACGATGTTAGTGATGATGTTATTGACATAGAACCAGGAACACATAAACGAACATGGAAGGACATTGAGTAATGACCAAAGAAGCTGACGAGAAACATACGCATAACCAAAACAATGCAGAGTCGCCTAAATCAAGCGTTAGTTCTTTTATTCATGTAGCTGGCTTTGCGGGTGGTTTTTTAATTGGTTTTAGGCTATTAAATAACTTAATCATTGGGATAGTTCTTGGAATAATTGGAGGAATTATTACCTCCGGAATTTGGGCATTGTTTACTGATAAAGCAGAGAATGGTACGAAAAAGCATGACGCCGAAAAAGAAACAATAAGCGAGGGTGAAAGTCAAAGACGAACGTGGAAGGACGTTGAATAATATGGACATGCCACATACAAAGTTACGCCAAAAGTATATTGACGAAATCAAGGTTATTGAGGCGAATATCAAAGATATAGCTAGTGGTGAAGCACCGCAAGCATTGTATGAACACTCACAAAATAAGCTGGATAAGTTAGCAGAGCATTTTCAGTACGATGAACAGCTCGGAACCGCTAGGTACAAGCTCTATGAACTGCAAGCACTCTTGTATTACTTCCAGAACAGAGATGATGACGCATTGGCATTTATACTGCAAGCCGTTGAAATCAAAGGCTCCTCATATAAACGGGCCGAACAACTCATAGCACAGATAGATTCAGCTCCGGCGGAGAGCCATAACTGGGATAATTATCTGGACCACAATGAAACACCGGCAATAACTAGAGCGAATAGTAACCAGAGGGTCGTATTTTTTCATAAATCACCATTAACGGTGGCGTTACTATCATTCATTTCACTCGGGTTATATTCCATATATTGGTCGTATAAACACTGGAAGATTATTCAAGACAGCAAGGGCAATAAGCCAGCCTATACAGGTTGGTGGCATTGGGGAGGTAAGTTTAGTGAAAACAAAAGAACATACCCAGTTTGGGCTGCTATTTTCCAGTTATTCTCAATCTACCCCCTCTTTAAATTGATAAAAATTACGGCTCAAGAGAGTGGCTATGAAAAATTTCGTAAGACGAAGTTTACTGCAACTGGCTACATTATTTTATCCGCTGCCGTCAACGCTACATGGAGAGCAGAACCAAAGACTACCACTGATTTTGTAACATTTATAATATTCATGGTTCTAATGGGAGCATGTATAGCAGTAATACTGGCTATTGTACAACGTGCAGCGAATGCGCAAAACATATCTGTGCTTGGTAAGCGGCACAAGTTCAAGAGTGTGTTTGTGGGTGAAGTAATCTTTACCATTATTGCAGTTGGTTTCAGTGTGTTGGCCATTATTGGTACATACAGCTCAGTCGGCACGGTAGGTTACGAAGGTTTAAGTAACGAAGCAATGGGTGCATATCAGAGAATGGAATCGTTGCGAAGCCAGTATAACGCATGTAGTAGCGACTTGGACGCAAGGCGTGATAACGTTAATATTTATAGCGATTATGAGGTTGATTCCTTTAATAGCGACCTGGAAGATTGTGAGAACACAAGACTTAGATTGAACAGCACAGTAGATGAATACAACAGACTTGCGGGGTATGAGTAAAGTAAAGGACTTTTAGATGGAACGACCAAAACAATTTAGAGACCCACAACTTGAGACTTCAGGAGAGATTATTGGATTCTATCCGAGGGAGTTCTATACATTTGATAATTTTGCTGCTTTCCAAGTAGATTACATGGATTTTCGGTGGCCTACTTCTGAGCACGCTTATCATGCAGCGAAGTTTATTGATACTGCTCCTGAAGTTGTTGAGATGTTAAAAGAAGCACGATCCCCTCACGATGCACTAGCTATTGCGACTGAACACAAACCTAGACGTGCAGAAGATTGGGACGAACGCAAAGTCGCAGTAATGTATGAGATATGTCGTCTAAAGCTAGTTCAGAATGTTTATGTGCTTCAGAAGCTAGAGTTAAGCGGAGACCTAGATATAGTTGAAGACTCGCCTAAAGATGATTTTTGGGGTTGGGGACCAAACCGTGATGGCAGAAATGAACTAGGGAAAATCTGGATGCGACTTCGGGAAGAACTTAGGTCTGGCTTAATAGAGACAAATACGGAATAGTTTACTCATAGCACAAGGTTTTCGACTTGAGCCTCTCTGCGTTTTGAGTTACAAGCATTCCTGAGTTCATTAAGTACACTAACAGCTTGAGAGTAGTCTTCAAATAGACTATTAAGCAGTTCGTGTAGGGTATGTTCGATCCGACCAAACTTAGCCACCTATTTCTTACGAGTTGCGAAGAATATAGCTACAAAGCTTATGATTAACGCAGCACCTGCAACATAGATTGCGATATCTGCCATTTGACTATCGTCTTCTGCTGCCATCTCCTCGTTACCATCGTGACTATCGGTTGACGCACCTTCAACAACATTTGTAACGGAGAGAGGTCCCGTATTCTCGCCTGCTCCATGGCTATCACCGCTAGATGCCTGATCCCAGGCAACAACTGTGCCATCAGAGTATGTTTGATAGGCTTTCCATTCTATCTCGCCAGGAACGTCTGGAGCCTTTGCACTGAACGTAAAGTCATCACGCAGCCCATCTGCTATCTCACCATCGCTCCATGTAATTGACGTGACCTGTGCTGTCTCGCCTTCGCCAGATTTTTCGGTTGCGATTGTCCAGCCTGGTTTAACGGTTGGCTTAACACTCGTTACCGCTTCGGGAATCAGTAGCTTGATGGCCGTAGTCGGTACTTCCTTTTCGTTCGGTACACTCACTATAAAAGTCTGGTAGCTGGCTGTTGCTACCTCTGCTGGCTTCACGGTTACGTGTGCAGCAACGGTTGCGCTGAACAGAGAAACAAATACCCCAGTTATTGCTAATATTGATAGAAATTGCTTTAAAACTCTCATCAAATCCCCTTATTTTTTACCAGTCTAACATACTTATTGCCGGCTGTAGGTGGCTATCTTGTGACGGTAATTAAAGCCGACAATTGCTACCATCACAAGCCCGCTCAATGCCGCAACTAGCCCTAATTCAGCCCATGCATAGCGATTTGAAGCTTGCGAAGCTACAGCAGTAACGCCACGAGATACACGTTGACTAGATTCGAAATTGTATGATGCAGAGGATGTCTTAATTTGTAGCTTCAGTCGATAGACGCCTTGGGTAGGGAAAGCATAGTTGGTACTCATATAGCTGTCGTTTGTTTCTAGATTTACTATAGTTAGCTCGTCGCTGCTGTTTGTAATAGTGAGTATCGCCTCATAATCAGAATCATCAAGCGAATCTATCTGCACATCGTAGAACAAGTTACTCTCTTCGCCGGCTATAGGATCATCATCTGGCATGACGTGTAGGATTGCTCCGTACTGGCCAGTCGTGTCGGTGACGAGAATATGGGCTGATACCTTGGTCGGTAGGGCTACCCAGCCGAGTAGCAACAGAATTCCTAAAATCAACTTATTCATTAGTCACCTCACTGACATAATCGGCGTCATGTAGATGAACAGAATGATAATTTACAAACAGTAGAGGGATTGCCAGCACAGCCAGTGTCCAAACAATCCACATACTCATAATGATGGTCACTGCTTCTGGCTTAGAGAATAGCTGCTTTTTGTCATTGATAATTCTTATGACGCGGTGAGACTCTAACCCTGCAAGTAGTGATAGAGCAAACAACCCAACTAGCTGAATATTTGTATAGGCTACGTGGGTACCAATAGTCCAGATGTGAAGTATTACCAGAATAAACCCGATGTAGCCTAGCCTATGCAGCCACTTCCACTTGCGGAATGTCATGAACGAAATTACCTTGTTAAACGAAGTAGCCGCCATCATTAGCAGTATGATAATTCCCACCAGCCCACCTGCCAGCGACCATTTGAACAAATCTGGTAACCTACCGAGCTCACCAGGGCCACCCAACTGACCCCAAAGTGAAATGATTAGGTGTAGCACTGCAAAATAGGCCGCCGACACTCCAATTGCCCGGCGTGCAAAAGTTATATGGGTAAGCTTTTCTTTACCAACAATGTAGCCCAGTGGTGAGATTAGTAGTGCTACATACCAGTAGCTCAGGGCTAATATGCCCATTATCTGCTGAGAACGAATATAAAACAGCTGGTCAGCTGGGATTATCAGCCGCATACCTGAGACAACGAGCAGACTCACCAGAACCGAAACGCACAAGATATAAAAGCGCGAATTATTCAGCAAATTCGATATAGTTTCGTGTTTATGCTTAACCATTTCAACTCATTATATAGGACATAGCTTTGTTTGGGGTTTACGACTCGTCTATAATACTGTTTATGGTTCAAGCACTCTTGGCGGCAATCGTCATCGCCGCAATCCTCGGTCTTTCTGAGGTTGCCTGGAAAAAGGCGCATATTCAAGGCGAGCTAGCTCGAAAGTTCGTACATATTACTACTGGTGTTTTCATCGCTTTCCTGCCATTTTGGGTAGATTACAACTGGATTATGGCGCTAGCGGTGGGCTTTGTTGTAGCTAATCTAGTCAACAGATATGTCGACTTTTTTCATGCCATTCATGCCGTACGCCGCAAGAGCTGGGGTGATGTTTTGTTCGGAGTCGGCGTGTTCGCGGTCGCTTGGTTTCAGCCCAACCCGTGGGTGTTCGCGGTCGCTATTCTACAAGTTAGCCTAGCCGATGGTCTTGCGGCTATAGCTGGTGTGACATATGGCAAAGAACACGGCAAATATTATCTATTCACTCAGCCAAAGTCTATTATCGGTAGTAGCGTATTTCTGGTCGTATCAGCATTAATACTAATATTCGGAATGGTTGCCAGTAGCTATTTTGTCGATCCCGCGCAGATGTGGCCAGTAATAGTTATGTTGCCATTGATGCTTGTATGCGTAGAAAACCTGGCTGTATTTGGATTTGATAATTTGGCTTTGCCGCTGGCGACATTGGCGGTACTCAGTCTGTTATAACCCCTGAAAATAGGCTATAATAACACTATGCTCAAAAAAATAGAAAACAACCTGCGCGAGTTCGTGTATGGCGGTATGGACGGTGCAGTCACTACTTTTGCCGTTGTAACTGGCGCCGCCGGTGCCAACCTAGATGTTAGCGTTATTCTAATACTTGGCTATGCCAACGTTCTGGCAGATGGTTTTTCTATGGCGGTCGGTTCGTACTTAAGCGAAAAGAGTGATCAAGACCTGCAGATTCACAGAGGCGAAGGCAAAAAGGGTGATTATGAATCACCTATGAAGGCATCAATTGCGACCTTTATATCATTCTTGCTAATAGGTTTCGTGCCGCTGCTTGTTTATACGTTTGATTTCATTTTTGAACTTGGCATGAGCAATGACACCATGCTGATGTATGCAGTTACGCTGACTCTAATCACCTTTGGTCTAATCGGTCTATTGCGTGCTAGAATCACCAAGATCAAGAAGCGCACTGCTATTCTTGAGTCCTTTGGGCTCGGTGTTGCTGCTGCGGTTATTTCCTACGGCGCCGGCAGTATACTCGAACAAATTATTAACTAGGCTCTCAAGTTAATTAGAAATCTTGGCAGTATTTTTGACTTTTTTGCGGGTATTTTGTGTGACAACGGGTTCAATCGGAACAATCAAAGCCACAATCAAGTAGACGATAATGGCAAGTCCAGTAGTCATAAAAGCAAGAATAATCAGCACTGCCCGTACGATGGTAGGGTCTATGCCTATGAATTTGGCGATGCCACCAGAAAGTCCAGTGAATATGCGGTTGCTACGGCTGCGGTATAGTTTTTTGACCATGCAATCAGTATACAATATCAATTTGGGGTGAGTAGCATAACAGTGGTCAAGTAGTAGAATTTTGCCCCATAGGGAACAGCAGTTGTCTTTATTATAGCAAAAAGCTTATGTTTTGTCAACGTATGAAAAATCTGAAATAAAAATGACCTCCGAAATAGGCCATTCATTGTATGGGGCGAGTGATGGGAATCGCCCACATTCTGCGGGCCCGAAACTTCACGGTGTGAAACAAGTTTCACCCGGAAGGTTTCCTTGCGAAATGCCACAGGCATTTCTCACCCACGACCTTAGGCGTGGGTTCAAGTTCCATTGACCAGCCCATAAACAAAAAACGACCCTTTGGGTCATTTCTTATTTATGGGGCGAGTGATGGGAATCGAACCCACGACCTTCGGAACCACAACCCGACGCTCTAACCAACTGAGCTACACCCGCCTCGTCGGAACGTAATATTGTGGTTCCTGTATTGCCGACAAAACAAGTTTGCTCGGACAATACTAGAAACCTCAATAAGTTTCCTCCTCTTAAGTTTTCCAAACAGAACAAGTTCTTGGTTTGAAAAACTTGAAAAGCCCAAAAAGGGCAAGAACAGGGGTAATTATATCTGTTTGCGGTTGTTTTTGCAATGGGTGGCAAGGTAAACAGCTCATGGTAAACTTGTCAATGAAGGTGGTCACAGGCAATGATATTGCCGTTGTGTATACTGGAAGTAATCAGGCAATAAAGGAAAGTAGATACAAATGGCAAAAAGATCAAATTCATCAGATAAATCAGTCCAAAAAATCTTCATGGTGCTGGCGGCAATTGTAGCTGCAGCACTATTTGTGATTGGCGGGTTGGCACTGTGGGCGCATAACTTTACAACCAACATGGTGCGTACTGAGCTGGCGGCGCAAAAGATTTATTTTCCACAAGCCGGGGCGCCGAACTTTTTGCCAGAAGATTATCCAGAATTGCAGAAGTATGCTGGCCAGCTGGTAGACAACGGCGAAAAGGCAAAAGCCTATGCCAATGGCTATATCGGTCGCCATCTGCATAACACGGCCGATGGCAAAACTTATGCGGAGGTCAGTACTCTGGCCAGGCAAAACCCGAATGACGAAACGCTGCAACAACAGAGAGAAAGCTTACTACAAGGAGAGACTTTGCGGGGTATTCTTCTTGGCACGGGGTATGCCTTTGGTACGATAGGCATGCTGGCGGGTATCGCGGCCTGGGTGTTGTTTGGTCTTGGTGCTGTGCTGGTGCTAGTAAGCATATTTTATGCCAAGCGTTACTACGGACGAGGCTAGAGTAGTGACACTCAAAGGAATCACATTAAAGCAGTCGCTGCCATACATCATGATTGCGGCTGGTGTGGTGGGCCTGTTAGCCTCGCTGATGCTGACGCATGACAAAATCCAGGTGCTGCAAAACCCAGATTATGATCCGTTCTGTAACATTAACCCGATATTTAGCTGTCGTTCGGTAATGGTAACCGAACAGGCAAGTCTGTTGGGGCTGCCTAACACGGTGTTTGGTGTCATAGGGTTTACAGCGCTGGTGACATTGGGGTTTTTGCTGGCTGCTGGCGCCCAAATAAAACGTTGGTTGTGGCTGGTTGTGCAACTGTCGGCTACGGTTGGCGTAATATTTATGCACTATTTATTCTTCCAGGCAGTGTATAGAATCAATGCAATTTGCCTGTGGTGTTTTGCTACTTGGATAGTGGTGATCCCGGTGTTCTGGTACATCACACTTTATAACCTGCGCGAAGGGCATATCAGGCTAAAGAATGATAAAATTGCAACTTTTTTGCAAAAACACCACGGCAATATGTTGCTTGCCTGGTACGGTGTTATTTTTATGATTTTGCTGGTTGAGTTCTGGTATTACTGGGAGACTTTGATTTGAAAATAAATATACCTGCTTTGTAAGCAGGTATATTTATTGGTACCCCGGGAGGGAATTTGACTCACAAGTCAAAATGCTCTGCATTTTTGCTCGCGAGCCCGGCGCGGCGTGCATCGGGTGCCGATGCACAGGCCTTACGCCTGTTCGATTCCCCGCAGGCCAAGCAGTTGGCCTGCTGTCTCTGGGTACCAATTCAAAAGCCCCACTTTCGTGAGGCTCATGAATTGGTACCCCGGGAGGGAATCGAACCCCCGACCTGTGGGATAGAAGCCCATTGCTCTAATCCGCTGAGCTACCGGGGCGTCGTCGAAGTGTGATGGTGAGATAATCCTAGTAGCGACAAAAAATTTGCTCACTACTAGTAATTATCTCACTAAGCCTTCTCCTCTCAAAACCCCAAACAGCAGCCAGCTGCTTGGTTTGGTGTTTTGTGCAAGAACATTCCTTAACAGGGGTGATTATACCATGTTATAACTGTTATTGTAAGCACAAACGTGATACGCTGGGGTAACAAGAGGGAATTTTATGGAAGAAAATCAGCCAACGCCACCACAATTTGTGAAGCCAGAGACAAAGCAAGTAGAGGTAGAAAAGGTACCTGATGCGCCTCTGCCATCAGAGCCAGACACACCGCCTAAGAAACCAAAATCTAAGAAAAAGCTACTAATCATCATTGGAATAGTAGTGGCAGTGCTACTAACTGCAGGCGCACTTTGGTACTTTTTGATCCGTGACAGCGGGCAGACCGCAGAAACCAGCCAGGAACAACAAGTAGCAGAAGTCACTGAGCGAGAGTACGAAGGGCTACCAGATACCGTTGCCTATGCTTACCGCGACATCGACTCTGAGCCGTACAAAATCTACACTCGTCCTGCCGTATCGGGCGAAAGAGCAGAAGCAATGACGCTTCCAGCAGGTGTGTATATATCTCACAGTGCTGTACATGGCAACCAAGTAGTGTTCGTGACTGAGCCTGAAGCTGCTACTGATGAAGTACTAACAATCTGGTACAGTGACGATGCTGGTGCTTCGTACAGAGAGATTTACAAGGATGAAGCGATCACAGCAGAAGACAGTATTGGCACACAAGTAACTAGCATTATATTTTCGACAGACGGTAGTGTAGTTTTGGCGGGAATATTACCTGCTGACGGTGGCAATCAAGTTACCGAACTATCTTTAGATGGTTTAAATCAACAGAAGGTTATATTTACGACTGACGACAGGGGTGTTGCCTTAGAAGGTTACGACCGTGCCAACCAAAAGACCCTGTACTTTTCTGGTTGCTACAACTGTGACGGAATTATTCACAAAACCCTGAATCTTTATGATGAATCATCAGACTCCACAGTTACTGTCTATGATTCGCCAGTCGTTCAGCTAAATGTGGCGGTAAAGGACGATTTTTCCAAAGTACTGATATCAGAGGGTACAAGTGATGAATCAACAGCAGATGAGCTCGGTGGTGGTTTAGCTGCGCCATATACCATCAAGACCATCGCAGTAGAGGAGGGTGCAGTGGCAGAGACCTTAACCCAAGTCGATGAGCTGGTGACTGAGGTTGGCTATACCTATGCTGATACAGGTTATTACGTAACTCAGCAGGAGATTATACGACTCAATGACGCTACGCCGTCACTTGCTTATGAGACGGCTGGGATTATCATAAACAGCGGTGCGTACTTTGTTGGTGAAGATAGCGTTGTCGTAGCGGTTGGTGAGTTCTTTGACTTTGCACTAGACTATTTCAAGTCGGGTTCTGAAGCACCGGTAAATGTACTGCAAGGCGACGCCAATACTATAGTTTTCGGTGTTCCGATAAAGTAGGCAAGATTACTAAACAGCCAAAAAACCGAGGCAAGCTCGGTTCTCTGGTTGGTGCGGCATAGTATTGCAGGTTAGAACTTTATTTATTGCTCACGTTCCAAGTATTTAATTTCAACTAATGGCATGGTCGTATAAATTGAATCAGGATCAAAATCAATACCTTTACGAGGTAGCCCATATATATTGACGCAACGTCCGGTCATAATTTCCTTATCAGGATTACCCTGTCTCCGAACAATGACTTCCGTGGATGGTAGGCGATATTCCCCGTAGTAGGGCTGTGTTTCCGATAGTCTTGTCACCAAACTAGGTCCTTCTTTAGAGGGTTCGACAACGTAACAAGCGCCGCTTTCAGTTCTAAGCATGAGCGCCAACAAATTACGATTACCTCGCCAATCGGATAATCGTTCAGTGCTAGCACCGTCAATCTGCAAGCGGTGTATTAAACTAGTCAGTTCTTGTTCGACCATATTCTCAAATCCAAGCATTAATCTATTTGGTGCGGGTGGGGGGAATCGAACCCCCGTCTCAAGTTTGGAAAACTTGCATACTAACCGTTGTACTACACCCGCATAAAGTCTGAATTGTTAAAGGGTTCGATTCCGAATCGACTCACCTTCGGCGAGCCCCGAACTTCTGCTTTACAAGCATAGCTTGCAAGTGAAGATTCGTTTCCGACTGCTTTTGAGCAGTTCTCACCCCGTCTCAAGTCTCCGAAAACTTGCATACTAACCGTTGTGCTACACCCGCGATAAATCCTTGGCAACAGGGGTAATTATATCACTTTAAGGTAATAAGTAAAACAGCCCCGCTAAAGTTTGCCGAGGCTGTTGCGACCAGTTTTTTATTTAGGCTTCGCGCTTTTTGATGACTACAAAGCTGGTTGCTACGATGAACAGAGCAAAAGCTGTTGCCAGCAGGACGGGTGTACCGGTATCGGCCAGTGTGCTGGCTCCAAGTACCTGCGGATTGCTTGGATCACAGCCTTCAGTTTCTGGTGGGTAAGCAACTGAAGTATCAGCAGTTGGGTTGACTTGCATGACAGTGCTCGCAGATGGGCGTAAGTTGCCACCAAAGTCAGATGGATCTTCTACCCATTCACCACCTACTAGCTTCCAGCCTGGCCAATCAGGAAGGATTGTGTCAGTGCCTGGCCATAGGGTTTCGGATGAGTAGGTATTAGTCACAGGGTCGTAGTCAACATCGGCTAGTGCAAATACTTGAGTGTCGACAAGTATGCCAGCTGGATCACCCGCAGCATTACCAGCTTCTGTTAGCCAATCGAGCGTGAACTGCGTTGGTGTAAACATCGCTTGTGGAACAGACGGGGTGACTGTCCACTGAAGGTAAGGGAAGCTGTTTCGGCAGACTGGCGTTGCAGCATACTCGATTGTCAACTGATGATTACCAAAGTTTTTGTTCTCGAAGCTGCGACCAAGTCGACTAACCCATACAAAGTAACAGCCATCGAATACATCTGGATTTGGCTTGGTTTGTAGCCAGCCAGCTTGCGGCACTTCACACACTTTGTATTTGCCGTAATCCAGTTGACCGAAGTTGTAGGCACCATTC
Organism: uncultured Candidatus Saccharibacteria bacterium; assembly: GCA_964644965.1. GTDB lineage: Bacteria > Patescibacteriota > Saccharimonadia > Saccharimonadales > JACDBH01 > CAZXYN01. Next base: position 80,449 of record CAZXYN010000002.1, read on the forward strand.
TCATTAGTAGGGGTAGTTGTAGGCTCGCCGTTAAAACCACAGTCTTTTTCTAGTTCTATGTATCTTTCACTATTTTCGTTTTGGTAGACATAGCTGCTAACCTCTTGCTCATCAAAGGCAGGTTGCTCTACTCTACATCCCCATTTCTGAATGGTTATTTCCCAGCCAGCAAGTGCTGGCTCTTCTTCGTCCCACTTGCCGTTGGCATTAACATCGCTAAATTTGTAGCCACTGATGTCACCCTTTTTGTCGTTCACAAATACACATAGGTATTCTTCGCCAATTTCGGCATTGAACTCAGTACCTTGTCCAACAGTTTTCCAGCCATACCAGGTCTTTTCTTTACAGTACGAATCGGTGAGTACCCAGTTGTCTGGAAGATTCTTTTCTTCTACTGTTACGTCTCCCGCCTTTATATCAAAGCTTTCGGTTTGCCAGTTTTTCAGCCCAAAGTATTCTGTGTTGTTGTGTCCTGCTGGATTTAGTTTGAATTGGAACTCGTCGGTTTGGTTTGCGCCGTAGGCAACTTTTTTAACAGTTACTTTTGGAGCAATATCTTCGTTCGTGTAGATACATAGAACATCCTGATCAAGGTCAAGATTAACAGTTGCGAACCATCCATTGAAATCAGAGACTTTATGAAGGCCACTGTAGCAAGAAATGTCAGTCAGCTTATAGCCAGGTGTAGGGACTTCCCAAAGTTTGTGTTTTCCTGCGTTTACTTCGATAGTTTCCCAGTGATCAAGTTTTGTTTGATTAGCAATAAGCTTGTCGTCGAAATCATGCGAATCAAGTGTTCCGCCGTGGTTGTTCTTGACAATCTTCTTTACGGTAATTGTTGCAGGCTGGTCGTCATTAGTAAGCGTACATTTGTAATCGACGCCTACTTCATCTGCCTTAACATATATAAGCCCAAAGAAGTACTCGCAGTCGCCAGCCACATTTGTAAGTTTGTAGCCGTTCTGCTGCACTTCCCATACGTAGTAAGTCCCAGTGCTCGCAAGTGGGTGAGGAACCTCAGAAGTGACTTCCACAGCACCAAGTGGAAGAGGGATGGATGTTACGTAGAGTGGGAAGTTGTTGTCTTGCAATGTCCCGCCATTATCATTAACAACTACTTTAGTAACGGTCAGGGTTGGTGCTGTAGCAGTGTTTACGATCGTACAGACAACATCCTCGTCTAGAGCTAACGTGACTTTGTTACCACTTACCCAGCTAGAGCTGCCGGTACATTGCCAGTCGCCTGCTGCATACCCTGCTACGCCACCAGTTTCTGACAGGGTGTATTCAAGGTTTGCTTTTGCGTCTGTAGCAGCGAATCCGCCAACACCACTTAGCTCAGTGCCGTTTGTAGGTGTTGCTTTAAGTGTCCAAGCAGTTTTGTTTGCTGGTTGACCATATTGATTTACGACTTCTTTTACAAGAGTTAATGTAGGAGCGATGTCTTGATTCTTAACCTTGCAGGTCACATCCTTATTAGCTTCAAGTTGAACAGGATGTTGTACATCAATCCAAGTGTAGTCAGTTTTGTAACACTTAATATATTTGAGCTCGTAACCTGGTGTAACCAGTTCACTTACCACATATGTACCGACGGCAAGTTCGTGAGTACCCCAGGTAGAATTTTGTCCGTTTAGGGTTGGGGTAAATGCTTCATACCCTGCGGTTCCCCCATGGTTATTCTCTACTTCTTTTATGAGTCGCAGCGTACCAGTAGGGAGCTTTTCGTTCTCGTATTCACAGGTAACATTAGGTTTCTGAGCTGTGAGAGTGATTTCCGTCACGCCGCTTGTTTTATTGATGCTCGTGTTATTGCTTGGATCGCAATCAATATCCTTTACTTTCCAGCCTGCAGGTACAAGCTCCGTAACAGTATATTTTGTGTCAAGCGGGACATTAGAGATTGTTTTCTCGCGTGGAGTGTTTTGCACATCATCATCGTACAAAGTAAATGATTCGCTATTTGGAATTGTGCTTGTGAACGGGAACCCAATGTTGCTTTTTCCGTTATCAACATCTTTTTTTATAGTTATACTGCCATATCGTGGAACAGATTTATTTCCAAAATATAGCTCTTCTCTCTGGTTACTGTGCTTAAGTTCAAAGCTCCAACAGCGTGATTCCTCTGAAGCGCTATTTGGCGATGTATTACCCACGCTGCCGCTCGTATTAGCGTTCGGGTATGTTTGAGTCCAGCCTGCCAACTTCTCTTCACATACGTAGTAGTCGTCATAATCGAGATTACTCCAATATACCCAGTCTGAGTCATGTGATGTTCGGTAACTTTGATATACCCATTGGCCTTGTTGGCGTTGATATAGCTTTAGCATGAACCCAGCTAGATCATCGTTCTCACCGTTGTCTAATTGACCATTACCGTTTGTATCTTCAAATTTCTTGACCTTTATAGATCCATCGTCTTGGGTTGCGCCTACCGTATCACTCAGTACGAGGGGCACCAGACTACCGGCCAAAACCTGAACCAATATCAATATACCCGCCGATACAAAACCAGTTCGTTTTAAGATTTGTGAAACACCATTCATAATTGCCTCCTCACATCTATGAATTACTCCACTTTGCAACTAGTGATTATGCACCGATAATACAAATATGCAAGCACGAGCGGAAATAGCAGTATATTTATCTATAAAATAGAAGCAACAAGTTCTAAATAATTAACTATAAATCGTGAGTTACGGTGATGTGCGCACCGAGCGAATTCAGTCGGTCGGCGAGGTCTTCGTAGCCGCGATTAATAGTGTAGACATTGCGGAGCATTGACGTGCCAGGAGCAGCTAGCATACCGATGAGCAGCATGACGGCTGGGCGAATACCGCTTGGTGCAACCAGGTCGGTTGCTCGCCATTTGGTCGGTCCATCTACGTAGACACGGTGTGGGTCAGCAAGTTCCAGGGTGACACCAATTTTCTTCATCTCTGTATACATAAGACTTCGGTCTTCATACACCCAGTCGTGGATAAGTGTGCGGCCCTTTGCGACGGCAGCGATTGGCACAAAGTACGGCAAATGATCCATATTGAGGCCAGGGAAGACATTCGGGTGGATTTTGTCGACAGGTGCTATTAATTTGCCACCGTGCTTCTTGATCGATATGTCTACCAGCTCTGTCTGGCCGTTTTCGGCTTTGTAGCTTTTGCTAACGGTGAACTGTAGCCCCATTTTCTCAAGCTTCAGTAGTTCTAGCTCTAAGAACTCTAACGGCGCTCTGCGAACAGTGATAGCTGAGTCGGTAGTAACGGCAGCGGCGATGAAGGTCATGCCTTCTACCGGATCTTCACTAACAGCGTAGGAAACATTTTTCTTGATATGACTACGTCCGTGAACGCGCAGGGTGCTGGTGCCAATGCCCTCAATTTTTATGCCAAGTTTTTCTAGATAGAAGCACAAATCTTGCACCATGTAGTTGGCGCTGGCCATTTTGATTACTGTAATTCCTTCGGTGCCAGCTGCCGCCATCAGAATATTCTCTGTAGTGGTGTCACCAGATTCGTAGAGGACTACGTTTCGCTTGGGCAAGTGTTTCTTGACGTTGACATGATAGTTGCCAACACGAGTAGATATATTGATACCAAATTCTTCTAAGCCGTAGAGATGAGGCAATACTGTTCGGCGACCGAGTTCGCAACCACCAGCATACGGGATCTTGAACTGCTTTTCATGGTGCATTAACGAGCCGATGAACATAATCACACTACGGGTTTTGCGGGCGGCTTCTTTGTCCATACTATCGATATCAAACTTGGTTGGTGGTTTGATCTCTAGATCGTTACCGGGCAACCAGCGAGTTTTGACGCCAATACTTTCTAGCACCTCGATGAGTCGATTAACCTCCTCGATGCGGGCAACCGAGCGAAGTACAGTAGTCCCTTTGTTGAGCAGACTGGCGCAAATCAGTGCAACCGCTGCGTTCTTACTTGTCTTGAGTGTAATCTCACCCTTGAGCTCATGTCCACCCTCGATGCGGAGGTTTACGGCACCAGTGCCCAGAGAAACTATCTGTTTATTCAGTACATCGCTAATTCGACCCAGCATGTCCATGCTGAGGTTTTGACCACCTTTTTCGATACGGTTTACAGCAGACTGAGATGTCTTGAGCTGTTTGGCAAACTCGGCTTGGGTTAGACCCTTTTCCTGTCGGATCTGATAAATTAACTGGCCAATTTTCTCGGAAGTGTTATTCATAGGCTGATTTAATATACCATTTATGATATAAAATGTCGATATTGTTTTTGTTTTTGCTGTTCCTGTATACAATACTCCTATGATATAACCTCGCGCAAGCAGAAACTCCGCTATACTATATAAACCAGAGAGGGTTGAAATTATGTCTGATGTGAATGACCAAATAAAGAAATTGATAGCTGCCGAAACAAAGCGGCAAGCCGACGGGCTAGAAATGATCCCGAGCGAGAATCACACTTCGGCCGCGGTATTAAATGCACTTGGCTCAAGACTTAATGATAAATATTCAGAAGGTTACCCAGGTCAGCGATATTACGGTGGCTGCGAGGTTGTAGACAAAGTAGAAAACCTAGCCCGTGACCTGGCTAAGGATTTATTTGGTGTAGACCACGCTAATGTTCAGGCACACTCGGGCAGTCCAGCCAACCAGGCGATTTATTTTGCATTAGTTGACCCAGGCGACAAAGTCATGGGGATGTCACTGTATTTTGGTGGTCATATGACACACGGACTTAAGGTGAACTTTTCTGGAACGTATTATGACTCGGTGCAGTATACTACCGACAAAGACGGTTTTATAGATTACGAAGCCGTCGCAGCGCTGGCAGAAAAACACAAACCAAAGCTTATTATGAGCGGCACCACTGCTTACCCGCGTCAGATTGACTGGAAAAAACTTCGTACTATTGCTGATTCGGTCGGTGCTTGGCTGGTATCTGATATTTCGCACATTAGTGGGTTGATTGTTGCCGACGAGCATCCAAGCCCGGCTGGTATCGCTGATGTCATCATGACGACTACCCACAAGACACTTCGTGGCCCTCGTGGTGCGCTAATACTCTGTAATGGCAACCCGTCTAATCCACTCAAGAAACCAGAGCGAACCCCAGACAATCTACCTTCGCTTATTGATCGCGCCATTATACCGGGGCTCCAAGGTGGGCCTCACAACCATCAGACGGCTGCAATTGCAGTTGCACTCAGTGAAGCTTCTACTCCAGAATTCAAAGATTACGGTAAACAAGTTGTAGCAAACGCTAAGAAGCTCTCAGGTGAGCTTATGAGCAGAGGCTTTGAGCTTGTGACTGGCGGTACTGACAATCACTTGATGGTGGTAGACCTAAATAACAAGGGAATTAGCGGCAAAGAAGGCGAGCGGGCACTCGGACTAGCCGGCATCACCGTCAACAAAAACACTGTGCCATTTGATCCGCGAAAACCATATGACCCGAGCGGCATCCGGCTCGGTACACCAGCACTAACAACTCGCGGATTAAAAGAATCCGACATGGTGCAGGTTGCCGATTGGATTGACCAAGCAGTCAAGAATCACAAAAATGAATCAGCGCTAGCAAAACTACACACAGAAATTACGACATTCGCCAAAGACTTCCCGCTGCCTAGCTAGAGTGGTATGGGTTCGCCGTAGATGGTTGGCTCGCCCTTGATATGGACATTGTAGACTGCCTTAATATTGGCCGTCATCTCTCTGAGTGATTGCGACAATCTATGATGGCTGATGGCTGATGGATAGCCATAGGTTTCTATACCAAACGATCTACACAGGTATATCGCCCGTGGCACGTGTGATTGCTGAGATATGACAATTAACTGATCAAGCTGGAACACGTTTTTTGCTCGGTCACAGCTTTCATAAGTACTTCTACCGGCGTTGTCTTGCTGTATAGAGGTCAGGGGGATGTCATAGTTGTCTTGCAGGTAATTCTGCATGACTTGCGGTTCGTTGTAGTTTGTAAATCGGTTATCACCAGATACCAGGATTAGATTTATAGCATCCTCGAAATACAGCTGGGCGGCAGCGTCCAGGCGTGATTTGACCACATCGGTTGGCTGTTGGTCTACACCAATACCACCACCTAATACTAGCCCAACCCTTGTATCACCTGTCAGTAGATCAGTTAAGTCCTCGGGCGAGTCATACATGTACTGGCGCGCATTGTTGACAATCAGTGCTGATACAAATGTCGTAATCGCAAAAAGTACGATGACGATAGGAATTACATAGACAATATATTTTCCGTTTGTTCGTACGGATTTTTTTAGACTAGTAAGACTCATGGGAGTAGTTCTGGCTCACGCTCCAGCGATACTTGGAACATCTGGTGGACTTTCTCAGTGATTTTGTCCTGGAATTTTAGCAGATCAGCTGTGCGCTTGGCTCGTTCGTTAACTAGCACAAGCGACTGGTTCTTCCAGGTGGTCATGCCTGTTTCGGGATCAATCTTTGCCTTGAAGCCGGCTTTTTCTACCAGCCAGGCAGCAGATAGTTTATAGGCATCTTTGCTAATTTCCCAAGACTTGACATCTTTATAGGCAGACTTGATATGTTGGTAATGATTTTTGTCGACAATTGGATTGGCAAAGAAAGATCCGTTGTTGGCTACTTTGTTAGGATCTGGTAATTTTTGCGAACGAATCGCAATTACTGCCTTTCGTATCTGGAAAAGAGTAGGGTCTTTGTGATCTTTTTCGTCTAGATACTTTTGTAGACTTTCGTAGAAAGGACCGGTTGGTTTAGCCTTATTTAGCCGCAAAGTTATCGAACAGATCAAGAATCGTCCATTGTCGATAGTCTTGAACCTAGAAGAACGGTAGCCAAAAGAGCAGGCATCATTAGATAGAACTACAAAATCTTTTTCCATTCGGTCGTAAGCCTCTACTTCTACCAGAGTCTGAGAGATATCTTGGCCATAGGCGCCAACGTTTTGTACGGGAGTAGCCCCAGCGGTACCAGGAATTAGTGACAGACATTCTACGCCCTGTAGCCTGAGCCCGACTAGCTGATCTACGATTGTATCCCAGTGTTCACCCGCGCCTATCTGATAGGTAGCGGACTGCGCATCTTCGCTAATTTGCTTGAATCCACGGATTTTATTGACTATTACTAGCCCCTTGAATCCCTCGTCACGCCAAATGATATTGCTGCCCTCGCCAATTATTCTGACAGGTAAGTCTTGTTTCTCTGCCCACAGCTCAGCCTTTACCAGATCATCGCGCGAGCGTACATTTACAAGAAAATCAGCGCTACCGCCAAGTCTCATTGTAGAATGGAGTTTCAGAGATACACCTTTTAGAATATTCATCCCGTTAGTTTACCTCGTTCATTAATATTAATAAGGCATATGTATCTACCCTATCTGTTGTTGTGCACATATTCATGTTACTTAAAAAACTTACGGGATTCATGCTTACGTTTAAGTATACCAGTAATACTTGAAGGATTTGACCAAACGGCGTAGCATAGGATGTATGCAAAGAGGCAAAACCCCGTACAAGAAGTTGGGCCACCGTTTACAAGAGATTAGAAAGAATTTACAAGAGTCGCTACCAGAGGTATCTGGGGCAGTAGAATTAGAATCAGATATCATCGCCAGCTATGAGCGCGGCGAGACACGTCCTAGCGAGGACGTACTCGGGTTGCTTATCAGTCATTTTGACATCCAGGATGACGAAGCAGATGAGCTTTATGAGTTAGCTGGCTACATGCAAGATTCCAGCACCGATATCAGTAGTGATCTTACACAGGCGCCATCACTCGTTATGATACCTATGGACAACCGTATTATTTACACCGACAGCGCTAACGTTAGCGTCAATAATTACGGTGTTGTTATGAACTTTACCCAGAACGGAACAAACAATCAGCCATTAGGTGTTGCCCGAGTTGGCATGAGTATAGAACACGCCAAAAGCGTGCTAAATGTACTAGCCAAGACTATTGAACAAGCCGAGAAGCAACAGGCCAAAAAACAACTGCCTAAATCCTCAGACGACAAAAACTAGTCTTGGCTAGATCCAATAAATTTGGCGATAGCAGCTTGTGCTACCTCGTCATCGACAAGCGATAAAACTGACAATCTCTCCCGTATATCTACGGTGAATGTCTTGTTGGCTAGCATTTTGTTGGTGCACATACGTAGTAGAATAGAGTCAAGACTTCGCTGCTTCTCATCTTCGTTATCAAAAAATTCCGATAATCCCTCGCAAAGATCATTAAACGTTGCATCACCGCTAAGCACCAAAGATTCCGAAGATGTGATTTTAGATCGTTGTGTAAGCTTGAAATCTTCAGTCTTGAGCTTAATCTGAATTCCCTTTAGTAGATCATAACGGTCGACAGACTGCTCTAATATCTGATCTCTCAAGTCATGTCTGTGGTCTTCATCTGCTTCTAATGATTTTAGTGTATGGACAAGATCATCTGCGCTGGCTCCTGAATCAATAAAAATATCAGCTATACCCATCTCAGGATCGCTAATAGTTGCGAGCATCCGCGGCTCGTTAGAAACAGGGAAAGATTCTGGGCTAACTTGCAAAATCATCTCCTTCAAGCACAAAGTTTAAGAGGCGAGGATGTATGTCTAGTAGATTTTGCTCAGGAGGGATATCAAAAGAATTCATATACTTCATTATATCACACTTGTCAATAAAAGTCAATATATCAGAGAAGTGTATGGTTTTATGTTTAAGCTTTCTCATAATCGAAGTATACTATTTATATAAATTAGGAGGGTTCCAAAAATGTTAAATTTTTTATTAGCACAGACGACCACGACAACCACTAGTGGTTCTGGAGATTACGGTATCTTTTTCATGCTCTATCTGCTGTTTGTTCTTGCTGCAGTAGTCATTTCTATAATGGGTCTGTGGAAAATGTTCGAGAAGGCTGGTCAACCTGGTTGGGCATCGATCATACCTATCTACAATGTCTACGTAATCCTAAAGGTTGCCGCCCGCCCGGGTTGGTGGCTACTGTTGTTCCTTATTCCATTTGTTAACTTTGTTATATCGCTAATCATTGGCCTAGATCTAGCAAAGAAGTTTGGCAAGAGCGAGGTGTTTGGGATTATCTTACTTGGTCTATTCTCCGGTATTGGCTATATCATCGTAGGATTTGACGACTCTACTTACAGCGCCGACGCTTAGATCCGTCTAAGCATTCAAAAAACCGGTCGCAATGACCGGTTTTTTGTTTTCATAGAGTAAAACTCTAGAGTCTAGCTATAATCCTAGAATTTGTTTCTTTTTAGCGTCGAACTCTTCTTGAGTTAGGATTCCCTGATCCTTTAGCTGACCGAGCTTAGTAAGCTGATCAAAAGTATCGTCCTGTGCGGCTTCTGCTGGTGCAGCAGATTCTGGTGCAGCTTGGGCCTCTTCGGCTCCCCAGCGTCGTGCCTGACGGCGACTTACGTTGTTTGATACATGTGTGGCCGTACCAGCTATTACGGCTGTTCGGGCCATTCCTCGCATTAAACCTGGCATACTAGTTTTCCTCCCCACTTAATTCTTTGCTCGCATCTGGGTGAATTCGGCCATCGGCTATTAGGAACCCACCGGCATTTACTATCGACTGCTTGAGGCCCTTTGCCCATAGCTGCTCGACAATAAGTAGTCCGGCGGCTGTATTGTTCTCTAGCAAATCGCCGACTTCGTCAATATCTTCATCCGTAATCAAATCATTTTGCAGTGCAAATGATTTAGTAATCTCGAGCACATCTTCGGTCAGGGTAACAGATGTTACTGCACCTTCACCATCTTTGGCAACTACTGCTAGCGCAAGTACTGATATAACCCCACTATCAATAGATTTTCCTAATTCACTCAGGATTTCTCCAGTGAAATTATTGCCATCAAAACCTACCACCAAGAAATCTATTGGACCTCTCATGCAACACTCCTTTTACATTACTTATCTAGTATATACCCAGTGCTGAGAATACGCATAACAAATTAGCTAACAATACTACCAATGAAAAAACCGGTCACAAGGACCGGCGCTTTCATTGGTACACCCGGCAGGATTCGAGTTATTCTGCGCCTGGCTAAAATGCAAGCATTAGCCGAGGCGGCCAAGCAAGGAAAACTCGGATACCCACTGGGTATCCTCGCCTATCGGTTCGAATCAATCAAAATAAAAGTGGCGGTATAACGACAAAAGTCATTAGACCGCCACTGGTACCCGCGGAGAGATTCGAACTCCCGACTTTCTGGTCCGAAGCCAGACGCTCTATCCACTGAGCTACGCGGGCATATGAATGATTATATGCTATTTAACTGATTTTTCCTTTTGTGCGTCCTGAACCTATGGCAGTTAGCGCAAACAAGCTCGCATTTCTTGATCTCTTCTTGTACCTGCCTAAAACTACCATTATTTATGAGTCGACTTATGGTGTTTATCTTCTCACCGGTACCTGTGTGGTCAAAATCTGTAACATACGAAGGGTACTGTACACCACAATCCGTACAAGCAGTAGAGTTTTTTAGCTCATAAACCCATTCCCGAACTGACTCACGTTTTTTGTAGGCTTTATTTATGTAATATTCTCGGTTTGCGTAATAGTGCTTGCGTATAGCCTCTCGCTGTTTTTCCTTATCTTTCCATGCCATAATATAATTATAACACGCAAAGTGTTCCGAATACTGTTAATTGTTTGTTCTTAAGCTTTGGGATTTTAATACCACAATTCTTTAACATTTTATCTGTACAATGAGTAGGTATGACACGAGTTTCTAATTTTGCCGAGGCTGTAGAAGCGCTAGCTGCCTTTATTCCTCTTACCAAAGAAATCACCGGCAAGGACATAACGCTTGAGCGCATGCAGCCGCTTATGGAGGCAACTGGCAATCCGGAAAAACGTCTCAAGATTGTGCATGTGGCTGGTACTTCGGGCAAGACGTCCACATCTTATTATCTGGCATCATTACTGATGGCAACCGGCCGCAAAGTAGGTCTGACGGTATCGCCGCACATAGATAGTGTGACTGAGAGAGCGCAAATAAACATGCAGCCACTATCGGAGACGGAGTTTACGGCTGCACTCGATGAATATTTGTCACTCATAGAATCGGCTGGAATCAAGCCAACCTATTTTGAAGTGCTAGTTAGCTTCGCTTATTGGTATTTTGACAAAGTCAGAGTGGATTATGCTGTCATAGAAACAGGCCTAGGTGGTTTGCACGATGCTACCAACGTTGCCCAAGATCCTAATAAGATCTGCGTGATAACAGACATCGGGTTAGATCACATGCATGTACTCGGCAAAACAGTTCCAGAGATTGCTGCCCAAAAGGCCGGAATTATACATCCTAAAAATGAAGTTTTTATCTATGATCAAGCAGAAGAAATCATGAATGTGATTGAACAAACTTGTCAGTCAAAAGCTGCAAAACTCCACGTCTTGAACGAGCTGAGCTTACTTGCCGAACAGAATATAGAAGGTCTACCGCCATTTCAGACAAGAAACTGGTTGCTAGCTCATCATGTCTATGAACACCTGAGAGCACGTGATAATCTACACGAAATTAGTCAGGAGAAGCTTATACAGACTACCAGAATATGTGTTCCAGCAAGAATGGATGAAGCCACGGTGCAGGGAAAGAAAGTCATCATGGACGGTGCTCACAACGAACAAAAGATGCAGGCTTTTGTGGCTGGTTTTCGAGCCAAGTACGGTGACAAAAAAGTGCCAATACTGTTGAGCCTCAAGTTAGGTAAGGAGTTTCTTGCAGTATTACCGCTGCTAAGGCCAATCACAAGCGAATTGATCATTACGGCTTATCAGTTCAGCCAAGACTTACCGATTCCATCAATCAACCCGGACGAGTTAGCTGCAGCCGCCCAAAAAATGAACTTCGATAAAGTCAGCGTAGAACCTAAACCGGACCTTGCGTATAAGCAGCTATTAGAAAAAACGACAGATGTAGGTGTCATAACTGGATCGTTTTATCTGATAGCACAGCTGCGTCTAACTAGAGAGGAGCTAAAGAGTGAGCAGACAAATTAAATTCATAGCAGCAATAGACGAAAAAAATGGGCTAGCAAAAAACGGCGTTATTCCATGGGATTTACCGACTGACAAGCAGTTTTTTCGCGACTCAATATCTAGCGGTATTGGGCTGATGGGCTGGGGTACATTTGTGAGCAACGGTAAACGTCCATTCCCGACAAGTCCGCGAAATGTTGTGATCACTAGTAGAGACGTGTCTTTTGATGGCGTGGAGATAATCCATAATCTAGATGAATTTATAAATAATACCGACGAGGATATTTGGGTGATTGGTGGTGGTAATGTTTTTGAACAGTTATTACCCAAGGCAACTCAGCTATACATCACTAGAGTCTCTGTAGACTACGGCTGCGATGTTTTTTTTCCAGAGTTTGAGACAGGTTTTGAGCTAGTAAGTTCTAGTGAAACCAATCAAGAAAACGGTATAGAGTTTTGCTTTCAAATCTGGGAGCCTACTCCAAAATAACTGTTGCTAGGCCTAGGAAAACTAGGAAACCAAGTACGTCGGTAGCGGTTGTTATAAATATCGTTGCCGAGGCTGCTGGATCTTTGCCGAGCTTCGACATAATTAGCGGCACAAGTGTACCAAAGAATCCAGCTACAATCATGTTGATAACCATGGCAGTACCTAATATGAACGCAATCTTAGCATCCTTGTTAACGATCAATACAACACTCGCCACTAATACACCATTGATAAGTCCATTGACCATACCAGCAAAGACTTCATTTCGTAGGGCTCGCCAAGCTGTTTTGAGTTCTATTTGTTTGAGAGATATACCCCTTACCAGCACAGCCAGTGTTTGGGTAGCTGCGTTACCACCCATGCCAGCAACAATTGGCATATATACAGCTAGCAGGACATAAGCAGACAGAGTGTCTTCGAACTGGCTGACCACAAATGACGCTAGGAACGCTGTACCGAGGTTTATAATCAGCCAGCGGTAGCGGTTTTTTACTTTGGCTCTTGCCGGATCGGTGACAGTTTCTTCTTCTCGGATACCGGCGAAGTCGTAGAGCGATGATGCTTCGGTTTCTTGCATTAGACGAAGAATATCATCTGAATAAATAATACCCATGACTGTGCCGCTATCATTTAACACTGCAACCTTTGCATGCGGGTGAGTCATGAACATGTCGGTCACCTCGTCGTGGCTGGCAGCATAGGAAATCGATGGGATTCGCTTGATGTACTTATTGATTACATCTGTCTTTCGGGCAAAGCCAAGTTCATGTCCGGGCAGAAAACCAGCAAGCTTGCCTTGGTCATTCATAGCCAGTACTACTGGCGGTCTACCAGTACGCTTCTCGTGTTGTTTGAACTTCTTTGCGACCGTCATGATGTTGTCGTGTGTAGTGACCTGAATATAGTCTAGGGTCATAAGTCCAGCGGCTGTTTCGGCATCAAATTCTAGAAGGGTAGAGATAGATTCTTTTAGTTCTGCGCTAACTAGTAACAAGACTTTCTCACGCTTTTTGCGGGTTAGAATCTGCAGAATGTCGGTTGATTCATCGGGATCAACAGTCTCAATAATGCCAGCCAAATCCTCTTCAGGTACATGCATCAATATATCCCGACGTACAGTTTTGGTTAGCGAACGCAGTAGCTCAATGCGCTTATCAATGGGTAATTCCAAAAATGTCTGTATGCGGGTATCTTTGTGAAACAGAATATCGCTCACAAGCTTTGGGCTGATAGAAACGCTCAGCCGCTTGGGAAGTTTTATGTCTGTAATTTTTATATCTTTGATTTCGCGTATGTTCATGACGCTCTAGCCCACTTAAGCGTTAGTTCTTTACACGAATTATAGCAGTAAAACCCCAGACTACGTAATCTAGTAGCCTGGGGTTATATCAGATGGAGCCCTTATTTATTCAGACGATTCGCCGACGGCATCAGTGTTGAAGTCTACAAACTGTACGTAGTATTCCCAGTTTGCTTCTGCTTCGTCGTCTAGAGCCTGAGCCTTCTCGACAGCAGCTTTTACAGCTTCTTCGGTGATAGATACCTCTTGACCTTCATTGATAGCAGGGAAGCCAGCATCGCTTGTCAAAAATGTTTCGGCGGCTACAATTTCCGCTAAGCTTAGATCTACCTCTTCGTAGTAGCCATAAGTCTGGATGCTCTTTCGAGCGATTTTTGTGAATGAATCACCGCGTTGAGCCGTGTAGGTGAAGCGTGAAGTTTCCTCATCTGATTCTTCTTCTGGCTGTTCGTCTGTCTGAGCGATTTCCTCACCGTGATCTTCGCCTTCATGAGCAGTTGTAACCGATGGATTTACGGATACCAGCACAAATGCACCTGCAATGGCTAGGACTGATAGCGCGGAGATTCTTAATAGATATTTCATTTATTACCCTCTTGTCCCCACCGCTTACGTTTTTAGTATGGAACAATTGTAACAATGCTTACGCATAAAGAATAGTGTAAATTTTGCAATTATATTTTAGATAACTGTATTCCAAGAGTAGAGCCGATAGTAGCCAAATTAAAACCATTCCATCTCTCGTATATGAGTTATACCTTGAACTGCAACAACTGCTGGATGGGCATAAAATACCGATTGCCTTGCCTCATGTGGGTTTACAACGATTATTTGTTTTTCTATATTCGTTTTACGACTTGCGATAGCAGCGCCAAATTCAATAGCCGCTCCTAAGATACTGTCACCAGGAAAAAGAATCATTACGTCGCTGCCGTATGCGGCATCTATCATGGCTTGTGCAGCTGGTGATGAGGTATCGAGGTGGCTCATGTATGGTATGGGCAATTTGTCCGACTGCCACCACTTTTCTATTACTGCATGCCCGCGTTGCTCTAGCTCGCTGGCAAACTCTCCAATTGATAATTCGTCCGCATTTAACTTTCCTGCCAAATATATATCTTTTGCCATACCTTAATTTAACCATGAATGAAAAAAGACCATAAAATGGTCTTTTTAAGCATAACTAGTATGGGAGGGCCAGGAGGGACTCGCCTTGCGACAATTCAAAAATATAATTGTTAACGCAACCCTTTGATATGCCATTGGCATATCACGGGCAGGGTGCGGGGAATGCTCCAAGCATTCCCGTTCAAGTCCCTTCCTATCCACGTACCATATAAAAAATGCCACCACTTGGTGACATTCTTTATATGGAGGGCCAGGAGGGACTCGAACCCTCGACATTCTGCTTAAGAGGCAGACGCTCTAACCAGCTGAGCTACTGGCCCGTGCTGCATTTTATGCTACAGGACAAAGAAGATTTTATCACTTTACCTCTGTTTTTTCAAGCCATAAACAGGTAAAATAGTACCAATGAAGTTACTGAACGGCCGTGAACTTGCCGAATTTATCAAAGAGCGTCAGGCAAAATCTGTACGAGCACTACGTCAGGCACATGGGGTCGCCCCTAGGTTGGCTATTGTAGTTACTATTGATCACCCTGTGATTGATGTTTATATGCGTCTCAAGAAAAGTTACGGCACCGATATATTGGTTGATGTAGATATTCACCGTGTTGAGCAACCAGAAGTACCGGAACTCATCAAGCAACTTAATGCCGACCCGGGTATTCATGGGATTATTACGCAGCTACCACTGGCAGATACATCCAAAACAGACGAAATTGTAAATCTTGTCGCCCCAGAAAAAGATGTCGATGCACTAGGTGCAGAGCCAAAATATGACCCAGCAACACCTATGGCAATCTTGTGGCTACTAGCTGGCTACAATGTTGATTTGGCTAACAAGCAGATTCTTCTGATTGGCAGAGGTAAGTTAGTCGGTGCACCACTAGAGAAAATGCTAAAAAGCTCTGGTCATGACGTGATTGTCGCAGATAGAAGCACCCCAGACCTTAAGGCAGAGACACTCAAGGCCGATATTATAATCACAGCAGCCGGAAGTCCGGCAATAATCTTCCCCGATATGGTGAAAGACGGTGCTGTGGTGGTTGACGCTGGTGTTGCTTCTGAGGATGGCAAGACCGTTGGTGATGTGGCCCCAGAGTTATACGAGCGTGATGATTTGACGATTACACCAGCAAAGGGTGGCGTCGGACCATTAACCGTATGCGCACTGTTCGAGAACGTCATCCGAGCCGCAAGAGGAGGGCTAAGTGAGTAGAAATCACAGTAGAAACTGGACACAAAAACAAAGAGAGACTTGGATAAGAGGCGAGCTCATCAGAGAAGGCGCTATTGAATCAATTGATTTTACTAGTGCAGCTGGTCGTCCAGCCAACAGAAAGATAAACATGGATGTCATGCATAACAGTAAGCCGCTCGAAAGATTTATTGCTGCAGAGCTTGCTCGACGAGCAGATAGATATAATCCTGAGCTCATTATTCCCGTACCAACTGGCTCGAATAAAATTGGCGAACTGGTTGCTAGGAAACTTGGAATAGAAGTAGCCTTCATGAGGTGGCTTGATAAAACTCCGGGGCAAAAGTCAGTAGACTTTAGACATACTGAAGACGAGAAAGCAGTTCAAGATGTCAGTAGTGTTCTTGTTCTGGAAGATGTATATACCACTGGTGAATCGAGCCATGCCGTTGCTAGTCATCCGTTAATCGCAGAAAAATTACTTGGTGTATTAAGTATCTGGTCTAGATTGGATCCTAATAATCGTCTCGAAGTCGACTACCCAACACCTACGATAATCGACTATCCTGTTCCTCTTCTAGTTCGGGAGCCAACTTCAAATGGTTAAGATAGGGGTTTTTGATTCCGGGGTAGGTGGTCTGTCGGTTGCTAATGCAATTCGCGCAGCGATTCCGGATGCCGAAGTACTATTAAGAGAGGACAAACAGCACCTGCCTTATGGTACAAAGACACCAGAGCAACTCGTAACATTTGTACTACCAATACTAGAGAGACTAGTTCAGGAAGGCTGTGATGCGATTGTCATCGCCTGTAACAGCGTAACAACAACAGTTATCAGTGATTTGCGGGCTCAGATTGCAATACCACTGGTTGGCATGGAGCCAATGGTAAAGCCAGCAGCAGAAATCACTAAAACTAACTGCATAGCAGTGTTGGCCACACCTACAACACTGGGCAGTAACAGATACCAGTGGTTAAAATCAGAATATTGCAAAAATGTCGCAATTTTAGAGCCTGACTGCTCTGACTGGGCTCGCATGATAGAAGAAAACGATATAAATCACGAGACCATTGAGCAGACTATTAGCGAAGTGATCAATTCTGGCGCTGATGTAATCGTGCTTGGTTGTACCCACTACCACTGGATTAGACAGCTAATCATAAATATTGCTCGGGAAAGGGCGGTTGTAATTCAGCCTGAGCAGCCAGTAATCCAGCAGCTCAAACGGGTAATTGGGATTGATTCAGGCCTAAGCTAGTTTGTTTACCGAATCGTTGTACTGGTCGCCTCTGTCTTTGTAGTCCCTAAACATACCAAAACTAGCTGCTCCTGTTGATAGTAGCACTATATCACCGGGTTCTGCGCGCCGCTCGGCAGTAGTGACAATATCATCCATTGTCTCTAGTCCCTCGGTAGTAATATTACTAAAACCTTCATTTTGCAACAAAGTCGCAATAACTCTTCCAGTTTCACCTATAGCAAGCACTTGCTTGACGTTGTTTTTCACTATTTCCTTTGCGAGTTCATTAAACACAACGCCTTTATCTGACCCACCGAGTATGGCAACGATAGGTTGTTCAAAAGACTGTAGGGCTGCAATAGCAGTCTCAGGAGTAGTAGAGAACGAATCATTGTAGTATTTGACACCATTTAATTCACGAACGAGCTCGAGTCTGTACGGAAGTCCCGAAAAAGAGCTTACGGCCTGCTGAATCGCCTCGATGTTGCCGTCTATCAGATTCCAAGTCGCAGTGATTGCGGCGCAGACATTTTCTAAATTGTGCTTACCTAGTAGTTTTACATCTGATACACTCATGATCTCTTGTCCGTTGTAGTAAACACGATCGTTTTTTACATAGGTTGTGCAACCGTAAGTGTCTTCGTTGTTACTCGGTACTGCATACTTGAGCTTTGTTTCTGCCGGTGAAGTATTGGCTACTCCTGCACTTGATTTGTTCAGTGCATTAAAAATTGCGACATCGTCGCCTTTTTGGAATCTAAACATATTTGATTTGGATCTAATATAGTCATCAAAATCTCTGTGCCAGTTTAGATGCTCTGGCACGACCATCAGGCAAACGGCATATTTAGGGCTATGTTTTAGGTCATAAAGTTGGAAGCTAGATAGCTCCAAAACGACGTATTCTGATTGATTTGCCTCTGTTAACACATCTAGTGCAGGTATACCAATATTACCGGCTAGCACTGACTTTCTGCTAGCACTTACTAGAATTTCCTGAATCAAACTACTGGTAGTACCTTTGCCCTTGGTGCCCGTCACCCCAATTATCGGAGTGTTGCACTCCTCAAAAAATATATTGATAGCAGTCGTTATCTTGCTGGCTACAGAAGGATTCCTATCTAGAATAACAGAGGGGTGCATACCACTGGTACGGACAATCACATCAAATTTATCGAGGTTTTCTAGGTAGTTATCACCCAAATTGCTTGCTACGCCCTCAGGGAGCTCTAGAGAGGGGTTTTGGTCACATACAGTCAGTGATACGCCTCTTTTTGCAAAATAGCGCTGTGCTGCCTGGTTTTCGACCCCAAATCCGATAAGTGCAACATTCATCGGCTTATTTATGAGAGCTGTTTCTTTACGAGTTCGGCAACTTGGCGAGGTGTCATGTCGGCTTTTAGGATTACGTCACTGACACCGAGCTTCTCGATTGCTTCTGGTAGCTCTTGCTCACCCATGTTGGTCAGGACTATGACTTTCACAGTTTTGCCCCACTCTGTATCTCGCAGTGCGGTTAGCATTTCTTCGCCGGTCATCTCTGGCATCATCAAGTCGAGTAGGATTATGTCAGGTTGAAATGCCAAGCACAGATCTAGGCCCAACTTGCCGTTCTCAGCTGTTTCTACCTTATAACCTTCAGACTCGAACTTGATTCGATACATTTGTGAAATAGCTTGGTCATCTTCGATAATTGCAATTTTTGGCATATAAGCAGTTTACGAAAATTTCAAGTAGGTTACAATTGGTATTAAGAGTTTACAGTAGTCAAGCGAAATGTATTGACAAAAACATGAAAAGCACATATAATATACAAATAATTAACCTATCATAACCTAAACAAGAACCAAATATGTCAATTGAAGCATTATCTCAGCACGCAGACGAACAACAACTAGTCGTACTAAACGAAGTCCGACACGATAGTGGCGCCACTATTCGTGAAGTAGAAGTCCTCGATAAATATCTGAAAAGCCCAGAGGACTTTGCAGCAACTACAGAATATATCGCTATGCTTGAAAAGCACGCTGCCACACAGGATGAAAAAGAAGACCTGAAACCGTTGTTTTATAACCAAGAACGTCCAGCAATGTGCGAATGGTATAACTTTATGGGCAAGGCCATTGCACTTTATAATCTTCAGCGACCAGATACGACTACTCTTGGTGATGGGCTGGTTAACCCCTATCATACAATGGCGCAAAGAGGCTCCAGCAGTGAACAAAGACGTGCCGAACGTTATATCCCAAAGTTTGACGAATATGCAGCAACACCAGTAGATAGGGAATCAGAAAACTTATTCCGATACAGCGCAGACGGCCGTGGTATTCGTAGCCGAGCATTGGTATTCAAGGACGCAGTGGTTAAGAAGGCCGAACGTAATGGCATGAATCTCGATATGCTCAGTGTTGCCTGTGGAGCTGCACTGCCTATTTATGATGCGGCAAACGGAGTAAGAGAGTATGGCGGTGATCCTAGCCTAGCACTTATTGATATTGATCTGTCCGCCCTAGACTATGCAAGCCAGCTTGCCGAGCGTGAAGGCCTATCTGATAGCGTAGATATTAAACAAGTTGACTTAAAAAAGGTGTTACTAAACGAGATTGATCTTACCAAGCAATTAGGTCATGACGGTGAGACTCGTACGTTTGATACGGTTGATCTACTTGGTATTTTCGAATATTTCCCAGGCGAATATGCAGCAGAACTTCTCAAGAAGGTAAAAGAGCTTACTAGTGAAAACGGCTCAATTATATTCGGTAACATGCTTAACAATAGGCAACAAATGACTTTTTTTGATCGTTATGTTGGCTGGCGACCTCAAGTTAAGCCACGAAGTGTGGATGAACTGCTTGGAATTGTCAGTGAAGCTGGTTTCGAATTAGAAGATGTAACTGTTTCTATTCCAGAAGACGGTGTCTATGCGGTTATAGAGATAGCCAATGTTAATTCCACGAACATGAATACAAACGCTGCATCCTAGAACCTCTGTAAATCCTCTTAAACATTAGCATAATAGTGTGTACAATAGCCCGTAAGGGAACTGTACATGAACCTAGAAGGATTTCTTTTACTCTGTATATCTGTGCCGAACATTGCGCTTGGTGCGTTAATTTTGTTGCGGAACACATCCGATAAATCAAATGTGTTTTTTGCACTATTTGCCTTTGCTGCCGGTCTATGGACACTTGGGCTCGCTGGCTTTGAGTTCGCAGATAGTGATACGACTGCCCTACGCTGGGCGCAGCTTTATTACCTGGCAGCAGCAATTATTCCACTGGCTTTTGCAGGTTTTAGCTTGTTTTTTACTGGGGTGGTCAAAAAAATAAAACCAGTTCACATTTGGCTTGCTATGCCGACACTGTTGATATCTACAATGATACTGTTTTTCCCCGAGTTACTCGGTGATCAAATTGTCTACAGAGATTGGGGCAAGGAAGTAATTCTGAACTGGGTCGGCTATAGCCTTTATACGATTTACTTTGTGGTTCTTACTCTATTTGCCTTCATTGTACTAGTGCGTGGTTATATTGGCTCGTCTGGTCTAAAACGCTACTACTACCAATATTTGTTCTCTGGGTTTGTCCTAGCTTTTGGTGTTGGTATGCTGTTTAACCTAATTTTGCCTGCATTTGGAAATTATCAATACATTTGGGTTGGACCACTGTCTACATTGTTTTATACAAGCTTTGTCACTTATGCAATTGTCAAACACCGGTTATTTGATATCAAGCTAGTTATAGCCCGTTCCGTGGCTTATGCCTTATCTATTGCCTCCTTAATCATTACCTATTCTTTGCTCTCGTTTTTTGTGCTCAGTAGGTTTACAGAAATAGATATCAACAGATCATCTGAAAGCTATTGGCTCAATATTGGATTACTAGTGCTCGTGGCGGCAACTTTCCCCTATATCAAGCACTTTTTTGATCGAATAACCAACAAAATATTCTACCGGGACACTTATGAAACGTCAGCTTTTCTAGATAAGTTGAACCAGGTGCTTATATCAGAGGTCAGCCTGAACACCCTGCTAGTTCATAGCGCAACCACTATAGCTGAAAACTTAAAATCAGAGTTTGGTCAGTTTGCTGTAGGTGTCAGTGATAAGCAAGAATGGCGGTATGCCGGTACCCATCACTCGAAAAAACTAGAAGCACTCACGACAGAGTCGAAACAAGCAAAACTGCAAGAATTGCCGTGGAAAGTAGTCATCACTGATCAGTTAGATGATAGGTACCAGTCGCTAAAGAAAATTCTACAGAACAACAATGTAGCAATTTTAATCCAACTTGCAGTGCATCCAGACGATAAATCAAAAAATACCAGTATGCTTGCCCTGGGGCCACGCAAAAGTGGCAATCCCTACAGCAAACAAGATATTCGGTTGCTAGAGATTATTACAAGTGAGCTAGTGATTGCAATCGAGAACTCGCTTAGATATGAGGAAATCGCAAAATTCAACGAAACGCTAAAAGGCGAAGTTGATGATGCGACAAAACAGCTCAGGCGGACAAACGAGAAACTCAAGGCGATGGATGAGACCAAGGATGAGTTCATCAGCATGGCCAGTCATCAGCTGCGTACGCCGTTGACTAGTGTTAAGGGCTATCTGAGTATGGTGATAGAGGGCGATGCAGGGGAACTGAACGAGCAGCAGGAAAAGCTGCTCAAACAAGCGTTTTTTAGCTCGCAGCGGATGGTATATCTTATTTCTGACCTGCTCAACGTATCGCGGCTGCGGACAGGCAAATTCCTGATAGAGCCTTCAGAGACAAGTCTTCCCGACATTATCGAGGGCGAGCTGGATCAGCTACGCGAGACGGCCGAGGTACGTGGTCTGACACTCAAGTTTGATCGGCCAGACAACTTCCCGGTTGTTATGCTGGACGAGACCAAGATTCGCCAGGTCATCATGAACTTCCTAGACAACGCGATTTACTATTCGACAGCTGGCGGTGATGTGGTCGTAGAGCTTGAGAACAGACCAAAGACAATCGAGCTGCGCATAATAGACAGCGGAATCGGTGTGCCAAGGTCTCAGCAACATCAGCTATTCAGCAAATTCTACCGGGCAGAGAACGCTAGGCGGGCTCGACCAGACGGTACCGGGCTAGGGCTATTCATGGCCAAGAAGGTTGTGATCGCTCACGGCGGAGCAATTATATTCAAGAGCGTAGAGGGCAGTGGAAGCACCTTTGGCTTCGTGTTCCCACGAAGCAAGGTCGAAGTACGAAGGACAAAGGACTAAGTGCCAGGCGGTTTGGTTTTATTTGTGATTGTCTGGAGTATCGCAAGTAACTCGCCGCACTCTTTCTGTAGCACAGCCAACCGTTTTGTTGCCTTTAACGCACTTAACAGTCGCAACCAGTATGCAGTCTCAGCGCATTCTTTTTTTGCGATGAATACCTTAGCGCGGAAATCATTCTTGGATATTGCCATTTGAGCTTCCGTGTAGTTGGCGCCGATGCTGGTAGCAGACCGGATTAACTGGCCAACCATTGGTCTGGCAACCACATCAAGTTTTATAGACTTGCAATACATCAGCACGTCTATTGCAAAGGATTCACAACGTCCGCTCAGCTCATTCATATACAGAATCTAGCACTTAATCTCCCATAAAACAAAAGCGGCATATCGGGACTTATCTCGTCCTTAGAACTTCGAACTTAGTCCTTGCTACATCTTGTTTGTAAAGCATAAACAAAATGTGGCATAAAGTATTGACTTTTATGCACTCATGTGGTAGTATATATACATCATCTCACGTGGGTGGAAAATCCTTCGGTGGTAGGTGAGAACAGGGAGACAATCAAAACAGTTTCAGGAGCACTTAGTTTAAGTGCTTTTCTTGCTGTTTGTTACCCCTGAAAGCAGCCGTATTAGATTATGGCTACAACCTTAACAAGTCGGATCATTACAGTTCATTTCTTAATCTTGGGCTGTGAGAGTGCAGATTTTTACCCCTGTTATCAGTAACTAGTATTAGATGGCTAGTGACTTAAGATATGACTAGCGTGTGGCGCTAGCGTACAGAGGTAGTAATCTGCGCTTGAGCAGTGTTGAGCTAGTACGGGTTGAGACCATCAGGTCTTCCCAGTTTGCTCCACGTACCAAGAGCAGAAATGACTACATTTAGAGTCTTTAACTAGACTCCACACTTTTTAGGTTAATCACCTTAGTTGTACAGAACACATGACTACTTCTTTTCCCGCGGGAGCAGCACATTGCAGACAGACCTGTCTGTAGCGTGTTGTTCCCAACAGGGGGAGCAGCTTTGGCTTCGGCCAAATCAATTTCCCCTTTGAGGGAAAGGAGTGGTAGAAATGTCGGAGATGGACGCGTTCAAGCGAATGCTCGACAACCATGTCGAGCAGACCGCTCAGCAGTTCAATACGAAGCTCGATGAGCTTCGTATCAAGATCGACGAGCTCACCGAGCTCAAGGCGCGACTCGAGGACCACACCAAGGGTCTCGGCCGTGCCACCATCGAGCGTCGTGCGATCGTCGATCGCATCGACAAGCTCGAGGAGCGAATCGGTGTCCTCGTGGATCGCCAGGGACGACTCAAGTCCCGCGTGACCAACCTCGGCGAGTTCATCACCGACACCCAGATGTCGGCGATCAACACCGAGCTCGGTCGCCTCAACCGCCAGGCCGAGGTCTACGCGTCGGACGCGCAGGCAGAGATCAGCCGTCTCGACGGTCGGATCGACATCCTGTCCTCGGCTCACGAGTCGACCGCTTCGCGTGTCGATGAAGTGCAGTACCGCATGGACAGCGATGACACCGCAGTCGAGGTCCAGGGCTTCGTCAACAACACCGCCAGGTGGGGCATCGCTCTCATCTGTGGCGTGCTGATGGCGATCATCGCCGGCCTCGCGACCGATGCCATGTTCGATGACTGGACGACCTTCAGGTCGGTCGGTTTCGGGCTTCTCATCGGTCTGGCCGTGATGTTCCTCATCGCATCCTTCGAGACCAGCACGGTCGAGGGCAAGGGCAAGATCAAGTGGGCGACGCGCAAGCAGACCCCCGAGCTCGAGTCTCCCAAGGCAGAGCCGATCGATGTTCCCGCCGACGACACGGCCGCCATCGTTGTGGACCCGATCCACGTCGAGCCGGTCACGGTCGTACCAGTGCAGGTCAAGTAGGGCAGTACGAACAAGTCTGGGTGACTTCTAACCCCCCGCTTAAGGTGCGGTGCGAGTAGAAACTTAGGCTCGAAAAGCCACGGTTCCTACATCCTTTCACAACCTTCGACTCACCTTGAAAGGGGTGATCCAATGAAGACCAAGCTTAACAAGCGTCGTGCTGGAGCTTCGGCTCTCATCGTCGCAGCGCTCTTGCTCTTCACCCCTGTGGGTGAGGAGATTCTCGGCAGCAGGGCTGTCGTGGAGGCGTCCGGTGAAGGCAGTGGATGTACCGAGCAGGTGCACTTCTACACGGAGGACATCGATCAGAACTTCTTCGGCCCAGCCGTCGAAGCCAGTGTCGATCCCGCCGTGGAGGAGCTCAACGTTCGGTGGTGCGCGGATCCGGCCCTCGTGGTCGCCCACGCACACGTCATGGGTCTCAGCGGCTTCGCTGAGCTCAACGGTGACGATCAGCTCAGGGCCAAGGTCCGCGAGCTCATCGACAACAGGGACCTCTGGCTCGACACCATCGAGCAGCTGAAGTCCCTGGTGGAGGCCGACGACACCAACCTGTCCATCGCGACCATGAGCGGCTCGTACGAGACGCTCTACATGATCGCGCGGGATGGCGAAGTGCCGCTCGTCCGCAAGGCCGCTCCGGATCGTCCGGAGTTCCAGGTCCTGCGGGTGACGTTGGTGGACGGTAGGGTGTTCGATCTCAAGCTCGACTGTGGCTTCCAGCCTGTCGCGCAGGAGTTCCCGAACATCCCGCCCATGCCACCTGTGGTTCCGCCCACCACGCCGCCGACGACGGTGCCGCCGACGACCACGACGACCACGCAGGTGTGTCCTCCGGACATGCCGCATGGCACCTGGCCGATCTGTAAGGACGACCCGAGCGAGGACGTGCTCCTCAACCCGGATGTTCCTGATCAGGTCAAGGGCCCTGGCACCACCCCCCCGGGTGGCGATCCTGGTCCTGCAAGGCCACCGGTGGATTCCCCGACGGGATGCAATGGACCGTGTGACGAGGACGATGGCTTCCCGCCGACGACCACGACCACGCGTCCGCCCAGCACCACGCCGCCGACGGTTCCGAGCTGCGGTCAGCAGGGTCAGCCCTCTTGTGGCAACACAGGAGTCACGCCCCCGACGACCATCCAGCCCCCGGCTCCGCCGCCGCCGAACAACCCGCCCAACAGCGGAACCATCCCCTCGCCGTAGGGCTAGCTTCTTACTCCGTGTTCGCCTAGGCGAATGTGCTCATAACGGAGACGTTTCTGTTAAAGGTGATTGGTCGAAAGATCAAGTGTGTTTTCCGAAAGGAGAAATGTAGTCACACAGAGTGTGTGGTCTAGGAATTGGTTGATGATTGCTAACGCGATCGTCTTTATGCCCTACAGGCAACCAAATCCTAGATCACACCTCTTCACACCACACCAAAATGGAAAGTTAAAAGTTTTAAAGTACAAAGTTTGTGACCTGTAATGATCTGATTTGAAGAGGTAGAAGTGAAAAGAACCTTAACAATTATAATAAGCAAAAGCATAATATTGACAAAAGATAACCGTTGTGCTATAATTCAAAGTACAAGAGTATTTCCGTTAGGAAATGGTCTGGTGGAGACGAAGTCTACACAAGGGATTTCTTTAGAAATACCTCTTTGAATTTCCAATCCCATGAGGATTGATAATGAAATTATAGAGATATTTCTCTCTGACTTTACAATTTAGCGTACAGTTTTAGATATTTTTTAAGTTTCTTTTCACTAATTTTAGGAGGTGAATATGAAGAAGTTATTTTCACGTTTGCCGAAGAAGATGATCGTTTCTGTTGCTACTGTTTCAGCAATTGTTGGAATCGCTAGTATTGCAGGAGCTTGGTCACCTGAACGGCCTACATACACGATTGAGAATCCTGCTGACCATGTCACATTTAACTCAATCACAAACAACCCGAACTACGGTGACGAGCGTACTTTCTTTGATGTAAAGGACGCTACTAACACCGCCCAAGGCGGTTTCGTAGATCGACAGAACGTATCAACTAGCAGCGACGAACTGTTGCTACGAGTTTACGTTCACAACAACGCTGCAAGTAGCCTTAACGCTTCGGGCGAAGGTATTGCACGTAACACACAGGTTCGCATCCACTTGCCAACCGCAACAGATGACGCACTTCGTGCAAACGCTTACATCAGTGCAGATAATGCAACTCCTGCAGTTGTATCTGACACAGTTGATTTCGTAGGTAGCTCAGACTTTAGTCTCGAATACGTTCCTGGCTCTGCAGTTGCTTACACCAACGCTGTTCCAAGTGGTATGCCACTAAATGACAGCATTGTCACTACCGGTGCACACATCGGTTACGACCAAGCTAATGGTAACTACCCTGGCTGTTTCGAATATACATCTATCGTTACAATCAAGGTTAAAGTTGTTAAGCCAAGCTACAAAGTTGAAAAAAGCGTTCGTTTGGAAGGTCAAACTTCTAACGACTGGAAAGAAAATGTAACTGTTGATCCTGGTACAAACGTTGAATGGCGTGTTGCCTTCACGAACACAGGTACTACTCAACTCAAAGATGTTGTAGTACTTGATCAGGTTCCAGCGGGCCTTACTGTTGTTCCTGGTAGCGTTAAGCTCTACAACAGCAATAACCCAAATGGTTACACCTACCCAGATAGCGCAGTTCAGAACAACGGACGCCAAGTGAATGTAAACATTGGTACCTACAACCCAGGTTCAAACGCTTTTGTTCTCTTCAAGACGAAGACTCCATCAGCCGAAGAACTTGAGTGTGGTAAGAAGTCTTACATGAACATTGCTTACGCAACACCTAAGGATTCTGGCACAGTTAACGATGGTGCATCTGTAAAAGTTGACACCAAAGAAGACTGTGAAGAGCCAGAAGAACCAGCTTACGCATGTGACTTAGTTACTGTTACAAAGCTTGGTGACCGCAAGGTTCGTGTCACGACTGAAGCTACCGGTACTAACGGTGCAAGTGTCAAGCAATATCACTACAACTTTGGTGATGGCTCAGACGTACTTGTTACAGACCAGAGCACAGTTGAGCACACATACGCAGCTGATGGTACATACGCTATTCGCGTAGACGTAACCTTCACTGTTAACGGCGTAGACAAGACTGTTTCTAGCGAAAACTGTGAAGCGGTTGTTACATTCACTACTGATGTACCTCCAACTCCAGAAACACCAGAACTTCCAAAGACTGGTGCAGCAAGTCTAATCGGCTTGTTCACGATAGTTACATCTGCAGCAGCTATTGCACATAACGTGTTTAGCCGCCGCGCTGTACGCTAAAGCTAGGTTAGATCATAGAGATCAAGACTGACCGCTTTGACTCCTAGCCCGAGGTCACGAAAAACTCCCCGAAACTTGTTTCGACAAGTCAGGGGAGTTTTTCTATGCCTGCAAAGCTGTGGATAAGCAGTAGCAAAATCAGGCGATTTATGCTATGGTGAAGACGTTCAAGGGCATCGTGACTGACCGCTCCAAAAACAAAAACTCATGCATCATCAATATCAATCTGGACTGATTGTATCTGTTATGGTACAATTTTTTAGTTATTTTGGAGTGTTTTCACGCAAGTCTGTTTAGCTGCTTTCCTCGCTCATGGTCCCGTCGTCTAACGGTTAGGACACCAGGTTTTCATCCTGGCAATCGGAGTTCGATTCTCCGCGGGATCACCAAAGAAAAAGCGTCATCAAAAGATGGCGCTTTTTCTATTACCATCTTCCCAATCAAACCATAAGCGTATAAACTAAGAAGTAATGAATCCCGTCAGGCCTCACTTAATTTCCGTTTCTTGGTTAACGATTGAACATGTATGCATGGTTCAGCCGTGCATTGGTAATAAAAAGTCTTTTGAGGTCTAACGGGATGAATACGACGCACAAGGTGCCGGTTGTGCCACTCGAGCGGTTCAAGCGCACAAAAATCATCGCAACAGTTGGTCCT
Organism: uncultured Candidatus Saccharibacteria bacterium; assembly: GCA_964644965.1. Taxonomy (GTDB): domain Bacteria; phylum Patescibacteriota; class Saccharimonadia; order Saccharimonadales; family JACDBH01; genus CAZXYN01. Next base: position 108,908 of record CAZXYN010000002.1, read on the forward strand.
GCAACTAGTAGCTACGAGGCGATACTCGACCTCATAAAATCCGGAGCAAACGGCATACGGCTTAATTTTAGCCACGGCGACCACGAAGAGCACGGTCAACGAATCAAGTGGATTAGAAAAGCCTCCAAAGAATACGGCAAGCCAGTTGCCATTATTCAAGATTTGCAAGGTCCAAAGATTAGGCTGGGCGATTTCGAAGGAATTATCAATGTCCTAGAGGGCCAAGAAATTCGCCTTGGCTATAGAGCTGATTACGAAGCAACAGGTATTATTCCAGTGCAATACGACCTGAGCAAGCGTGTTAAACGTGGTGAACGAATGTATATCTATGATGGCAAGGTCCGAACTAATATCACATCTGTTAGAGACGGTATTTTGTATGCCCGTGTCGAAAACGACGGAATACTAATTAAACGAAAAGGGCTCAATCTACCCGATACCGATTTCGAAGGTGATGTTATTACCAAAAAGGACCGTAGGGATCTGGCTTTTGCATCGACTCAAGACATTGATTATGTCGCCCAAAGCTTTGTACAGACGGCAAATGATGTGCGTTCCATGCGCAAAATCATCAAGGGTCTAGGTATGGATGCACGAATTATCGCAAAGTTTGAGACCAGATCCGCAACCGAAAACATTGATGATATTGTCAAAGAAGCCGATGCGATTATGATTGCCCGTGGTGATCTAGCCGTGGAGACTCCGCCTGAGAGTGTGCCAATTATTCAGCGAAAACTAATTGGTCTTGGTATCAAATACGCCAAGCCAACTATTGTTGCAACTCAGATGTTATTCAGTATGACCGAGATGCCAGAACCAACTCGCGCAGAGGTATCAGATGTTGCTACTGCAGTGCTAGTGGGCGCTGATTGCGTGATGCTAAGCGACGAGACCGCCAACGGGCGCTACCCAATCAAGGCTGTAGAGGTTATGAAGCGAGTGGTGCTGTATACAGAGCAGAACTCGCCGCTGACAGTATCTTTTAGGGGTGCCGAGGTGGTCGAGAAACTTACTCGCCAGGCGGCAATATCAGATGCGGTTATAAGTCTTGCCGAAAGTGTTCGGGCAAATGCTGTTGTAGCCGAAACAAAATCTGGCTCTACCGCATTGCAAATTGCCTCCAAACGCTCTGGTCTGCCGCTAATAGCTGTGACATCGGATGAGCGTGTGGCACAGCAGCTGGCAATTGTTTATAGCTGCAAGAGCTATGTTCGCCCAGACGACAAGTTTGCAGCCAGAAAGCTAACCAACTGGCTGCAATCCAACAAGGTTCTAAACAAAGGCAACGTAATTGTCAGCTGTTCCGGACAGTACCCGGGTGTAGTAGGTACAACCGATACCATAAAAGTTCGTGTCCTGGAATAATTTTCAATTCTCAATTTCTAATTTTCATTCAATTTTCAAATCCCAATGATTCAAGCGGTTTGAAAATTAAAACATTGCGGCATTGATTGAAAATTGCAAAATTGTAAATTGAAAATTTCGTCACAGTGCTTATACTTAGTGTAAAAGGCGGGAGCAATGAGTTTTAACAAAAAAACAGTTCGCGATATTGATTTACAGGACAAACGTGTACTGGTGCGTGTTGACTACAATGTGCCGATGAAAAACGGCAAAATCTTGAGCGATTTTCGCATCCAGGAATCACTGCCAACACTAAAATATTTGCTCGAAAAGAACTGTCGGATTGTAATTTCGTCGCATCTTGGCCGCCCAGATGGCAAGCCAAACAAAGAGTTTACCCTAAAACCAACTGCCGAAAGACTAGCTGAATTATTAGATCATGATGTTGCGTTCGCAGAAGATTGTATTGGCAATGAAGCAACCGAAGCCGTCGAAAAGTTACAGCCAGGTCAGATACTAATGTTAGAAAACGTGCGTTTTTATGCAGAGGAAGAAGACAACGACGACAAATTTGCAGCTAAGCTCGCCAAGCACGGTGAAGTCTTTGTCCAGGATTGTTTTGGTGTGGCACATAGAGCTCATGCATCTGTTGTTGGTGTCACCAAGCATCTGCCGAGTGTGGCCGGTTTATTACTAGAAAAAGAAGTAGATACAATCCAGGCAGCCATGGAGAATCCCAAGCGACCACTGATGGCAATCATTGGCGGTGCAAAAATATCCGACAAAATCACTGTGCTAAAACGGTTTATAGAAATTGCAGATTTTGTGGCAGTTGGCGGTGCTATGGCAAATACTTTTCTGCTTGCAGAAGGCATTGAGACCGGAAAAAGCCTGGCCGAGCCCGATGATGTGCCACTAGCCAAAGAAATAATCGAGCTAGCCAAGGAAAAGGCCAAAAACAGCCAGTTTGTGTTCTATCTGCCACAAGACGGTGTGGTGGCAACAGATATCGAACACCCTAAGACAACTCGAATTGTCGACTGGGACGCTCATGTTATTGCAGACATCGAAGCCTATCCTAAACGTCCAGGACGTGAGGCAATGCACGTCAGAGCTGACGAGAAGATTCTAGATATCGGACCTTTCTCGGCGTCGTTTATTGCTGGTGGCATTCAGATGGTACAAACAGTGGTTTGGAACGGAACTCTTGGTGTTGCCGAAGCAACTGGTGATAGCAATGATCCTGTTGGACCGTTTGCGCATGGCACAGAACTCGTCATGGAAGCACTGCTTGGGCACTTTGGTCACAGGCCGTTTGTTATTGTTGGTGGCGGTGACACGGCTGGCTACGTCGAGGACCGCAAGCTCACCAAAGCTTTCAACCATGTTTCGACAGGCGGAGGCGCATCGCTAGAGCTAATGGAAGGAAAAGAGCTACCAGGAGTTGCAGCGCTGCCAGACAGGGATTAATTTTCGAACGTTCCAATTTACAATTTTCTTTTAATTACCAAATTTCAATGGTTCAAATGGTTTGCAAATTGGAGCATTGCGACATTGATTAAAAATTGCAAAATTGTAAATTGAAAATTCCCTGATAAACTAAGCATAAGAATTATGAGTAAAAATTCAAAGACACTGATAGCCGGAAACTGGAAAATGAATCTTAACGCCATGCAGGCAAGTATTTTGCTGCATCGTTTGCAAGAACGTATTAGGATTTATCGTGATGTAGAGGTAGTTTTATCACCTAGCATGCTAGTGCTGCAGCCGCTTAGTTTACAGATTGACCGTCGCAAATTCCGACTAGCTTCCCAGAATGCCTACGCTAAGGATCACGGTGCGTTCACTGGTGAAGTTAGCTTTACGATGCTACGAGAACTTGTTCATTACGGCATTATTGGCCACTCCGAGAGGCGGCATATTTTTAACGAATCACTCAAGGATGTATCAGAGAAGGTCGAAGCCGCTGTGCGTAATGGTATCACGCCAATATTGTGCGTAGGCGAGACCAAGACAGAGCGTCTAGCGGGACACACCAAGCGTGTTATTCATGATCAAGTCATCACCGCACTCAAAGGCCTAACCTCAGAGGACATTAATGACCTAGTTATAGCTTACGAACCAGTCTGGGCTATCGGCACCGGTATAGTTGCCAAGCCAGATGAGGCCGACCAAGCTATGAAATTTATCAGGCACAATATATCTGAGCTGTATGGCAAAAAAGCTTCCGAGAACGTTCGTGTGCTCTATGGGGGCAGCGTAGTACCAGATGTCGCTCGTGGATTTCTAGATATTGATGGCATTGATGGCCTACTTGTCGGAGGTGCTAGTATAAATTATCACCAATTCTCATCTATTGTTGACTCGGCATATCGACTTCGCAAAGAACTAGGCAGCGAGGACTGACATGGCAGCAAACAGCGTGTCTGATGACGATAAAGTTATGGATGTTAGTAAACCAGGCAAAGGAAAAGTCTCTACAACGTCGCGTCCGATTGTGGCGCCGATTGTTTCTGATGACAAAAATTCAGGTAGCTCAGATGCAGTCGTAGAAGAAACCAAGGTTGCCACAGAGGAGCAAAAAGCACCATCTGCGGCACACAAGGTTATCCAGCCGCTTAGTGATTTAGAGCCAAGTAAGGATTCGGGCGAGCCAATATCAGTTGAAGTTGGCGATACGATATCTGCAGAAGATACCTCTGCAGAGAAACCTGCAGATGAAACAGCCGAGAAGACCGAAGAGCCAAAAAAGGACGACGAATCAGGCGAAAGGCCAGGCGATGTTCCGCCGGCACCAGATGGTGGTGATAGCGACTCGGCCAATGTAGATGCACTTGTAGCCTCTGCGGAGACCAAAAAACAGGCTGCTAAACGAGCCGAAGAGGATGCCAAGAAAAACGCTGCGTTGCAAGAACTTATTGATAGCAAGAAATACTTTGTACACACTAGCCACGGTATTGCCACCAAGCGCGGTGCGCGAACGGCCTGGGTTGTTGCATTTGCGATTATTCTTATCGCAGTCATAGTATCGCTCTACATCTTGGCTGATGCCGAGGTAGTCGATGTTCCATTTGCTCTACCAATCGATCTTATAAAGTAACAACAGATTTTAACTCTCGTTTTTGTTAGAATAAACAGATGTCAGAGGCGAATATTGTGAATCCCATTGTCGATCCGTGGGCAGACGAAGTGTCCGAAACAGTTGATGTCAGCAAACTGCTAGTGGGTCTAAACCCAGAGCAAGAGCGGGCTGTTGTCACGACAGAAGGCCCACTGCTTATCCAGGCTGGTGCTGGTAGCGGCAAGACGAAGACGTTGACCCATAGAATTGCTTATCTAATTGCCACCAATCGTGCGACACCGTACAACATTTTGGCAGTAACTTTCACGAACAAAGCAGCCAAAGAAATGCGTACCCGTATTGCCCAGCTATTGCATGAAGATCCAGACAATCGCAGTTTCATGCCGTTCATGGGCACATTCCACGGTATTTGCGTGCGTTTGCTTCGTCAGGACGGCGAATATATTGGTGTGCCAAAAAACTTCGTGATTTTTGACGAGAGCGACAGAGTTAGTGCTGTAAAACAAGCCAGTCGTCAGCTGATGATTGACGAAAAATCATTTCCGCCTAAGAGCATCGGCAATCTAATTAGTAGTGCCAAGAACGACCTAGTAGAACCAAGCGAATACGCCCAGCTGGCGGACTCTCCCAATCAGAGCACCGCTGCCAAGATATTTCCGTTGTATGAAAAAGCCCTTAAAAACGCTGGTGCGCTTGATTTCGACGACCTAATTAGCAAGACCGTTAAGCTACTTCAATCAAAACCAGAGATTCGAAAAAAATGGCAACAGCAGTTTAAGTACGTCATGATTGATGAGTATCAAGACACCAATACCGCTCAGTACAAGCTAGTCAAGCTACTGACAAATGACCAGAAAAATATCGCTGTTGTTGGTGATGATTGGCAGTCGATTTACTCATGGCGTGGCGCTGATTTCAAAAATATCCTAAATTTTGAGAAGGATTACAATTCGACAACTGTCATCAAGTTGGAGCGCAACTACCGAAGTACAAAGGCGATTCTAGAAGCCGCACATGCCGTAATTACCAAAAACGAACAGCGCTCAGACAAGAAACTCTGGACAGAAGAGGGTGCAGGTTTGCCGGTGCAGATTCTACAAGTCCAGAATCAAAATGCCGAGGGGGATGCCGTAATTCGTCGAATCGAAACCATGGTCAAGGCGGGCAGGCGCAAATACCGTGACTATGCAGTCTTGTACCGTACCAACGCCCAGAGTCGTGCAATCGAAGAAATGTTTGTTCGCTATGGTATTCCGTACAAAGTTGTCGGTGGGGTCAGGTTCTATGACCGCAAAGAAATCAAAGACATCATTGCTTACCTAAGACTAATTTTTCAGCCAGAGGATGCTGTTAGTTTTGAGCGAGTAGTCAACGTGCCGACTCGTGGCATCGGGCCTAAATCCATCGAAGCATTTCGTGCTCATGCCAATCAGGCTGGCAGTATTCTGCGCGGCCTGGAAACCGTTGCCGACTGCGCGGCATTGACGCCAAAGGCTCGCACCGGACTACGCGAACTAGCTGACATTATCATCACTTACCGTGAGCTTATGAACGATACAGCTGTATCTGGTGTGATAGATAGTTTACTGCGTAGAATTGAGTACAACGCCTATCTAGATGATGGCACGCTGCAGGGCGAGTCCAGACAAGAAAATGTTAGAGAATTAATATCAGTCGCCAAAGCTTATCAAGATGTCGGCCTAGAAGGATTCCTAGAAGAAGTTAGTCTCATTAGTGATATAGATAATACTGATGCAGCTGCAAACTCAGTCACGCTCATGACACTTCATGCCGCCAAGGGTCTGGAGTTCCCAGCGGTGTTTATTGTTGGCTTAGAGGAGACAGTCCTGCCGCATAGCCGTGCGCTATATGATCAGCGTGAAATGGAAGAAGAGCGTCGGTTGATGTATGTCGGTATGACTCGGGCGCGTCAAGAATTGTATTTGTTATACGCAACATCACGCGTTCTATACGGTGGCGTTCAGTATAATCCACCATCAAGATTCTTGAGCGAGATTGACGGTCAGTCAGAGGCAGCTTCTGAGCCACTTTATTCTCAGCCAGCTCGCCCCGAATCCGCCGAGCCGCGATATGTACTAGAGCTTAACGAGGGTGACCGCGTAAATCACCAAGCCTTTGGAGACGGTGTTGTGATAGAGGTAGAAGGCGACAACGTAGCTGTTCATTTTAAGACAAAAGGTGTCAAAAAACTCAACACTGCTTTCGCGCCACTGGAGAAGCTATGACACGACCCTTGCACCACAGCTTGTCATACTTCAGGCGTAGCCTGAACTCGCCAAGTTGTTTTTGGCGCCCAGCACAATTTTCCCCTGCAAATGCTCCTTCACCGTATCATATATACGTTTCAGTCCGCTTCACAGGCAAGAAATTGCACTGGGCATCCAAATGCAAGGGTCGTGTATGAGCAGGCTTCTGCAGTCAATGGGTAGGGTTGTTTTCTGGTTGGCCTGGCCTTTCTGGTTCGTTTACTTTAGGGTTGTATCTAACCGCACACGGGTTGTTATTGTCGTTGACGGAGAATTATTACTGGTACGGACTTGGCTTGGCGCAAATAGCTGGGGGCTTCCTGGTGGTGGTGCGCACAGAGGTGAATCATTAGAACAGGCAGCTTGCCGGGAGCTAGCAGAAGAAGTAGGTGTAGTAGCTGACCCGACCCGACTTAGTTTTGTCGCCAGTAATGAGCACAAAGAACGCGGACTTCGCTACACAGCGCAGTATTTTGTGCTAAAACTTGATTCCAAACCTAGTCTCCAGCTGCAAAAGCAAGAAATTGCCGAAGCCGGTTGGTTCGACAAAACTGAGCTGTCAGACTTAGATCTGAACAAAGACACTATGTTCGTAGTCGATAAGCATATGGAATTACTTTGATATAATGGTAAGTCGTGTAAGAGCGAAGGGTATAAGTGCATTATAGATTAAAGCACCACAGACTAAGACTGAGGCGGTCCGCACGAAGATTCGAGCGCCGCTACCGTAGTCACAAGCTTGCTTTGCCAGTCATTTCGGTGCTGGTACTAGTGTTAATTGGCCTGACGGTCACGGTTGCTTTGCGCGGCAAAAATGTCACTGCCAATAGTCGCTTGGACGACGTTAATATCGTAATACTACATAGTGACAAAATCACTCAAACTTTGCCCACCAGAGAGAAAACAGTCGAAGGATTATTAGAAAATGCTGGTGTGACCGTAAACGACGGTGATGTAGTTGAGCCAGCGCTCGATACGCCAATACAAGAAGACGATTTTCGAATTAATGTATACCGGGCGGCGCCTGTAGTTATTCAGGACAAAGAAACCCGGGTGTTAACTATGAGCGCCGCTCAGACATCGCGTAGCATTGCCGACCAAGCGGGCATAAAGGTACACCCAGAGGATGAAATCATCACCGAGCCAAGCCGTGATTTTATACGCGATGGCATCGGCAGCAAGGTCACGATTAATAGATCTACCCCTGTCACCCTTAACCTCTACGGCACCTCGCTGCCAGTACGAACTCAGGCCAAAACCGTTGGTGATTTACTGGCAGAAAAACAAGTAGTACTAGAGGATGACGACACACTCAAACCGGCTGCCGACACAGCACTGACAGAAAATTTGCAGGTGTTTGTGACGCGTTCCGGTGTGGAGGTCGTGACAGCAGAAGAGCTAATAGAAATGCCGATTGAGACGATAGATGACAATACTCTGTCTTATGGAACTACCGCTGTTCGTCAGGCAGGTGCACCGGGTGTCAGGTCGGTGACTTATCAGTTACAGCTAGAAAATGGTATAGAAGTAGGACGTACGGTCATTCAGGAAGTTATTGTCCGCGAGCCGGTCAAGCAAATAGTCGCGCGTGGTACTAGTGGTAAGTTCGAGAACTTCAATTCTGACGGAATCCCTGCTCGTGTTTACTGCGGAAGTCATCAGAAAAACTGGAAAAACATCAACACCTACAACGCTGGACTTGGTCGAGCAATGGCCGCTAGTAAAGGCTGGACAGGTTCTCAGTTCAACGCGCTACTAGAACTCTGGGCCTGCGAATCCAGCTGGACACATACGGCTGGCAATCCGTACTCCGGCGCTTACGGTATACCGCAAGCTTTGCCCGCCAGCAAGATGGGTGATACCTCGGCTTGTGGTGGTGCTGGTTACCTGACAGATGCTCAGATACAAATAGCTTGGGGAATGTGTTACATAGAGCGCCGCTATGGTACACCAATAGACGCGCTAAACAAACACTACCGCAGCAACTGGTATTAATTTGCTTACAGCGACTTTTGTTGTATAATCTCGTTTAATATGATCGATCAATATCCGACGCCAGAAGCTGAACCACAGAGCGTAGAAGCTGTCGTGGACCCAGGTACTTTGCGACTTGCCGAATGGTCAGGAAGGCTAGCGTTCGCGGGATATAGCCAGGAGCAAATTGACGAACTACTTATGAAGACTTTGCCTGATTGGCGGACAGAAACACAGCGAACGATTGTTGACATTGCTCATAGCGCAGGCGAGAAGCCGGGTCTGAATGAACAGCCGCTCATTTTTATGGCTAGTGATTTTATAGATCGCAAATGCCGTAACTTACGATAAATTGTTACACTAGACGCATGACATATACATTTGATGAATATAACTACACGCTCAAGTTCGAAAAGGGCGAGGAGTTTGTCGGCTTGCTGGAAGATTTCGTTAAGGAACACAGCATAAAAGGCGGCTGGGTTGTTGGTCTTGGCGGGTTGTCATCCGCGACTCTAGGGTTTTATGATTTAAACGCGCAAGAATATGCGTGGACCAAATTTGACGAACCACTGGAGCTTGCAAACCTCACTGGCAATATCGCTTGGTCAGACAGCAAACCCGCACTTCATCTTCATGCAACAATCTCTGACGCCAGCCTGCACGCATCTGCAGGGCACTTAAAAGAAGCGGCGGTAGCCGGTACGGTAGAGGTATTTATTCACCGCTGGCTAGATAACAAAGGGCTAGTACGCGCAAAAGATTCAGAAACCGGTTTAAACCTTTTTGATTTATGAGTTACCCGCAAACCAAAAAACAACTAGGGCAGCATTGGTTGCATGATGAATCGGCACTTCATGCCATGTGCGACTCGGCAGAGGTTAGCGAAAAAGATCTTGTGATCGAGGTAGGTCCAGGACTCGGTACGTTAACCGAGAAGCTGCTAGAGACGGGGGCAGAAGTATGGGCACTAGAGTACGATCAGAGCCTAATACCGGGCTTAGAAAAAAAGTTCCTAAGCTACGGCAGCGACCGACTAACTATTCAAAATGCTGATATCTTGCAGTATGATTTTTCGGTTCCAGAACCCGGCTACAAAGTTGTTGCCAACATCCCGTACTATCTGACCAGCAATCTGCTGCGTCGGATGTGCGAATCACCCAATCATTTTTCTATGGCGGCACTGCTAATCCAAAAAGAAGTTGCCGAACGCGTTTGCGCTGGCTCTGGTGATATGAGTCTGCTCAGCGTCAGCGTGCAGTTTTATTGTCATGTATCGCGGGGGCTAATTGTGCCAGCAGAGCTATTTACGCCACCACCAAAAGTAGACTCGCAGATACTTATTCTCAAACACCGTGGTCAGCCATTATTTCCAGATGTCGACACTAAGTTATTTTTCCGATTAGTAAAGGCCGGTTTCAGCGAACGCCGCAAAAAACTGCGTAGTTCCTTAAGTGGTGGATTAGGCATATCAAAACCAGATGCCGAGGCGTTGCTAGACAAGGCTGGTATCGACTCGAATCTGCGAGCCCAAGCTTTGTCGTTGAATGATTGGTACAATCTGTACAAATCGCTGTAGAAAAAACTTGCATTATAAAATTAGAGGCGTATAACGGAGTGTAGAGGTAATTTAATTAGCATCTCGCTAAAGGATGTAAAATGAGTGCATTTTACGAACAAGGGATGCCCGCTGTAGATTTCAGCGCTCCCCTAGAAGTTTTCCCTGGTGATTTACCAGGCGAAATACAAAAGTCAATGCAGGGTATAATCCAGGATCATCCTGATCTTGAGCCTGTAGATGCGTTTCGGCTTGCCCTGTCTGATTTCGTTGCATCGGTTGCAACTAAAGATCAACGACCTGAAAAAATACTTGCATAATACTTATGTTTATGCTACAATAGATATATCCCTTGCAAAAGGGAGGATTATAAATGGGGCTGTTTAGCTCGACATTTGGACATTTACAAGTTGGTATAAGCAGGCCGGTAGTCTGAACGTTATCCGGACAAACCTTCTAACTGCAAACGCATTAGATCGCGTACAAGCTATGTTCAATGACGCCTTTGGTATCAAAGAACGTGCTTTCGCAACAGCTGCCTAATTTTAGTGTAGCGACTGTTAGTTCGACATCAGATAGAACAAATCAGTCTCATATTTTTCTGATTGCTTAAATATTACGACCCGTAATGTTTACTAAGACTTATAGGGTTGCAGCGATGGAATTTTTTGTTGATTTCTATCTTTCATAGCTAAAGAAACCAAGCAAATCAAATAAGCCTGTAGAAACCCAGCAAGTAACCGAATGGACGCGGCTTCATCGCCGCCAGCTCCACCAAGTCACAATGTACAAAAGAGGTCACGTGTAGTTTTGCATCTAAATAGCAAAACTTCTAGTGACCTCTTTTTGCTTGCTCCTTTACCCCAAGCTGAATCCTCTCAGCTTGGGGACCCCATCACCCTAAGCAAAGCTTGGGGCTTTTTTCTTTTATTGTTTGTTTTACTGCTGGGTTTGCTTGATCTGTCCCTTGGCAACTTCTTTGAGCGAAATTGCTTCCTGGATTTCTTCAATAAAAGCTTCCGGATTGCGTTCGTTTATAAGACTTTGGCCAAGGTAAATTGCCCTGACGCCGCGGCCAAACAGCTGGGCTGCGGTAAGAAATATAGGTTGGTCTTCACTTCCGTTCTCTGTGAGTTTAGAGGCGATAATCAACGGTTCTGCAACATCATTCTGCACGAGCCGTTCGCGCGCCTCCAGGAAGTGGGAACCTTCGGTTGTCGTGGCATGGACTTCGGCGGCGTCAAACATCGCACAGGCAGCGCGTTCGTAGCGCATCGATTCTCTTTCCTGAAAATGATCGTCCTTATGATCAAGATCATCATTGTGATCAGTAAACCCAATTACGTCCACGTTTTGTTCTGCTGCGAGCGGAACAATGTACTCTACGAGCGCTTCGCGGCCTTTCTCGGTAATTTCACTCACTGGATTTACAGTGATAGCCGAGGGGAGGATCTTTCTGCTTAAGTAGGCGTCTGCGGCAGTCTTCATTTTTTCTACGGTATCGCCGATTCGGGTATCCAGTACCACATAGCGTCCCTGTTCGAGTAGGAAGTCCAGTAGCTTCTGGTCTTGGTTGTGCCATTCCGGGATCTTGGCACCTAGCGTACTGGTTGGAACGTCCTGAAGCTTGGACATAAGCCTGACGGATTGTTCTGCCTCAACAAAGTCGAGAGCCGCGACAATAGGTGGTATTCCGTTTGCTCGTTCACTCATGTGCAAAATAGTATGACACAGTTCGCTAATTTAACAAAAGTGCCGGTTGTGCCTAAAAGCAATTGACACGCCAAGTACAATTAAGTTATGGCAGATTCAGATTATGAAGAAATTCTACCTTGTGCCGAAAAACTGACGTTTGATACTAAAAAAGCCGCCCAAGCTAGTGCCACAACAGCTGGTTTTCATTATGCCGGCAAGGTCAAGCCGTACAAATGCAGCTACTGCAATCTGTGGCACCTTGCGACTGACTACGATGATTAGTGGCTACGGTATTTAGACCGTTTTCGTTTGCGAAGCAGGAGCCCAGAACAGCCAACTAGCAATACCACGGCGGCGATGCCGACGAATGGTAGATAGGCTGCAGTGTTTTGAGTTTCTGAGGTCGTAGCTGGTACGGCCGACGGATCGAATGGTTTGACGATTTGCGCCGTAGTCTGTAACGTTTGGGTTTGATTTAGTGACAACTAAACCTCGCTTCCGGTGTGTTACCTTTACCCGTATTATCATAAGCGATTCACGCTTTGTCAACCCCATAGTTGACTTTCGTGCGGATCTCTATAGGGGAAATCCAAATGTGCGCCAGAGGTGGCATTCACGAAAGCTCACTACGGGGTCAAATTATGCTAAAGTTTTACTTATGGTTATCTCTAAAATTAAGCGAACGCTCATCAGAGATTCGGTACGCATAAATCAGACAAATCTGCGCGAAACGCTCGACTACATCGATGGCTACTGGAAGCAGCTAGAGCGTACCCATAAAGAAGATGACGCTACGCTAGTCGGCCTACCGTATCCTTACATTGTGCCGGCTGGTAACGCCGGGGCAACCTTTCATTTTGAAGAGCAGTACTATTGGGACAGCTACTTCACAGCGCTTGGTCTAACAGATAAGAAACACCAAATTTTAGTAGAGGGCATGCTAGAAAATCTGCTGGTTATGTTTCGGCGGTTTGGGCTGATTCCAAACGCATCGCGGATGTATTTTACTGGTCGATCACAGCCTCCTGTGCTGACAAGCTTTATTTTTCATGTCTACGAAACTTATGACAAGAGTGACGAATGGCTGACTCAGAAAATGGCCGTCGCCAAGGATGAATATAGCCAAGTTTGGATGTATGACAAGCACCCAAAATGGCACAATGTTCATAAGGGTCTAAGCCGTTATTATGATATAAATGTGCTGCACGACCTTGCCGAAGCAGAGAGTGGCTGGGATATGACGCCTCGGTTCGAACGTAAATGTTTGGATTTTTTGCCGGTAGATTTGAACGCATTACTGTACAAATACGAAACAGACTTTGCCAGAGCTGCCAAAATAGTTGGCAATAAATCATCAGAAAAGGCTTGGCTCAAGGCAGCAGAACACCGTAGGGAAGCCATGAACAAGCTGATGTGGGGACGACTGCGTGGGTTCTATTTTGACTATAATTTCCAACGAAAAGTATTGGGCGACATTTGGTCACTGGCGGGCTATTACCCAATGTGGGCCGGTATGGTGACTGATGAGCAGGCCAAGCGGCTGGTAGACAATCTCAGCAAGTTTGATAAAAAAGGCGGTCTCAGTACCACCATGCGTCCACTTATCGATACGACGGCGGTATTTGGCTCGCTCAAGGCTCAGTGGGCCAATCCTAACGGCTGGGCGCCGCTGCATTACATCGTGGTAGAAGGTTTAGAACGCTATGGCTACCACGAAGAAGCTCGCAAAATAGCCAGGGCTTGGGTCAAGACAAATGTTGAGTGGTTCTCTAGACATGGCGTCTTGCAGGAGAAATACAATGTTGCTAACCCTCGCAAGAAGCCGGTCGAGGGTGTCTACCCATCGCAAACAGGCTTTGGTTGGACCAATGCGATTTTACTAAAATTTGTAAAAGATTATGATTTGCTAGAAGAAGCAGACTAGCACCCCTGGTAACAGACTAGAAACGGTGGTATAATCACTATAGTATGACCACTGTAATGACAATGTCTAGCATGGTAATGCCCTCGCGGGCTTAATTCTCTTTGACCACAAACTTTTATTACTAACCGAGAAACAGGTACACTACATACAATGTCCAACAAATTTTACGTCACTACTTCGATCCCCTACATAAACGGTGAGCCGCATCTGGGACATGCTATGGAATTCCTGACAGCTGACGTGCTGGCTCGCTACGCGCGCTCTCAGAAACAAGACGTGATTTTTGCAACTGGTACCGACGAGCATGGGCTAAAAGTCGCCGAAGCTGCCGAGAAGCTCAAAATCACACCACAAGCCTTAGCCGATCAGAACGCTGGCAAATTCCGAGAGCTGCTAACCCAACTCAACATTAGCAATGACCGATTTGTACGCACTAGTGACAAGGCTCACGAGCAGCGCGCTCAAATCATCTGGAAAAACCTAGAAAAAGACATCTACAAGGGCAAATACATCGGCTGGTACGATGTCCGTCAGGAAGAGTTTGTATCTGAAAGTCAGCTAGATCCAGCTCGTACTGACCCAAAACATCCGCAGGCTTACCGCCGCGTAGAGGAAGAAAACTACTTTTTCAAACTTAGTAAATACACCGCCCAAATCCTGGAGGTAATCGAATCCGACAGCTTGTTAGTCGTGCCAAAAGGCCGCCGTAACGAAATTATTTCGTTACTCAAAGAAGGCCTAGAAGACATCAGTATCTCGCGGCCAAAAGAAAAAATCGCCTGGGGTGTGCCGGTGCCTGGTGATACCAATCAAGTCATGTACGTGTGGTTCGAGGCGCTGATGAACTACATAACGGTGCTTGGCTACCCAGAACATGATGATTTCAAACATTTTTGGCCAGCAAATTATCAGATTATTGGTAAAGACATCTTGCGTTTTCATGCGGCCATTTGGCCAGGTATGTTGCTGGCGCTTGATTTGCCGCTGCAAAAAACCCTGTACGTTCACGGATTTGTGAATATCAACGGTGCCAAAATGAGCAAAAGTGACGGAAATGTCGTGGCGCCATCGGAAATCGTTGATATCTACGGTGTTGAAGCCTTCCGTTATTATTTCCTGCGCAAAATCCCTAGCTACAACGACGGTGACTTTTCGTGGGATCTATTCGACCGAGCTTATCATGGTGAGCTAGCTAACGAGCTAGGGAACGCAGTCCAGCGCACAGTGGTCATGATAGAAAAATATCAGCAAGGTTTGATAGGCGATATTCCGCAGGCAGCTCATGATACAGCTAGTTACTACCAGGCAATTCAGGAGTGTCGTTTTGACAAGGCTATGGACGAAGTTTGGGAGCAGGTCAAGGGACTCAATCAGTACATCGAAGAGCAAAAACCCTGGGAAATCGCCAAGCGTGACGAAGCTGATCATCTGTCAGAGGTACTGACCTATATGACAGGCTGCCTAGTAGAGATTGCCGACATGCTCAAACCATTCCTGCCAGACACAGCTCAAGCGATCAACAATATCTTTGTCGAAGGCGTGCTGCGCAAGCCAAAGACCGTACTATTCCCACGGGTTGAGAACCCACACCTAAAAACCAACGAGGCCTAGTCGTGGCCGAAAAAATTCGTCTCGTTGATACCCATTGTCACATTCAGTTTGCTGATTATCAGCTCGAGACACCAAATGTCTTAGAGAATGCTAGAGCTGCTGGCGTAACAGAGATGATTGTTGTTGGTTGTGGTTTGCCAGATAGCCAAGCAGCGCCGGAATTTGCCGCTCAGCACAAAGGTGTTTGGGCAAGCATTGGTCTGCACCCACACGAGGCAGAGCGCTATGTTCACGATCATCATGCGCTGCAGCAGTTTCGTGACTTAGCAGCCAAGTCCAAAGTGGTTGCGGTAGGCGAAATTGGGCTGGACTATTACTACGAGCACTCATCTCGCGAGGCACAGCAGAAATTATTGCGTTTTCAGCTCGATATTGCTGCAGAACATCGATTACCGGTGATTTTTCATGTTCGGGACGCCCTAGCACCATCAGGAGGTGCTGGACAGGCTTTTGACGACTTTTGGTCTATCTTCGATGAGTACAAGGGTCTACAAGGGGTAATTCATAGTTTTAGCTCTGATACACGCATTTTGGAGCAAATCCTGTCCAGAGGCCTGTACGTGGGTCTAAATGGCATCATGACGTTCACTAAACGTTCGGATCAAATCGAGGCAGCAAAGGCTGTGCCGCTTGATAGATTACTTCTTGAAACCGATGCTCCGTTCTTGACTCCAGCTCCCTTTCGTGGTAAAATCTGTGAGCCTAAGTACGTGAGGACAACCGCAGAGTTTTTAGCCAATCTGAGAAGCGAATCGCTGACAGAACTGGCTGGGGCTACTACGGCCAACGCACATAAGCTATTTAGATTATGAATACAACCCACCAATCACCAGAACACAGTCCAGCAATTCCGCCAGCAGTAGGCAGCAGATTAGACGTGACCACAAAAGCTGGCTGGTTCATCGAAGCCGCAACTCGTCATATCGAGGAAACTACACCATCTGTAGCTGTGACTTCTGCCAAGCACGTGGCGCTTGATCAGACTGTTGACTTTACCCCACCTGCCGAAGTTACTTCTAGTCCAACTGACCAGATAACCATGGCCGATGATGCCCGGGAGAAGCTCAATGCCCTCTATTCTTAAGAAAATTATCACTGGCAAATCCGAAGTGCGTCAGCAAGAGCGCGAAGCAGAGCTGTACCGTGCACTGATTCGCCGCGAAGCAAAAATCGGTGGTGAACTATTTGGCCCTGTACCTACCGGCACTCGCCGTGAATTCTTCTGCCTAGACGAACGTACTTGGGTCTGGCACGAGGAATGGACTGCCGAGAATGGCAAACGTCAGATACGGACTACTCGCTACGATATTCGTCCAAACGGTATCTTGAAGGCTCAAGATGGCCAAAACTATCAGCAGGTCAATCAGCAAGAAGCCCAGCGTTTGCGAGCCGCGGTTCGCACTTACAACCAGCGCATTAGAAGCGAACTTTACGCTCAATACGTGTAAAATTAGCCCTAGGTAAGCCAATGAGAAAGCATTATCTTGACTATGCGGCAGCGACACCGCTTGACCCCGATGTATTTGCGGCCATGAAGCCGTATTTTTCAGAAGCTTTTTTTAATCCGTCAGCCCTATATCTGGACGCCCAACGCGTAAAACAAGCTGTTACGACTGCTCGAGCCGATGTGGCCAGTGTACTTGGCTGCAAGCCATCAGAGGTAATATTTACGGCTGGTGGTACCGAGTCCGACAATCTGGCAGTGCAGGGAGTCATGCAGCAATTCCCAGGTAAAAACTGTGTTATTAGCGAGATTGAGCACGAAGCAGTCAGAAAACCGGCCGAACAGTATGATTCTAAAACAGTTGGTGTTCTGCCTGATGGACGGGTAGATATTGATCAGCTAGAGAAACTTATAGATGAAAACACGGTGCTAATTAGCATCATGTACGTCAATAACGAAATCGGCACAATCCAGCCGCTTCAAGAAATCTCCAAAATTCTAGACAGAATTCGCTCCAAGCGCCGTAATGATGGTAATCAGTTGCCGCTTTATTTCCATACCGATGCTTGTCAGGCGGCAAATTATCTAACCCTGCTGCCGCACAGCCTAGGCGTAGACCTGATGACGCTAAACGGTGGTAAGATCTATGGACCAAAACAATCAGGTATCTTGTATATAAAAACAGGGGTCAAATTGCAACCACAAATTCTTGGCGGCGGCCAGGAGCGATCGTTCCGTAGCGGCACCGAAAACGTGGTGAATATAGTTGGCTTTGCACATGCCTTGCAGTCTGCACAATCAATTCGTGAAGACGAGCACAAACGGCTTCAGGAGCTGCAGCAATATGCCTTTGAACAGATAGCCAAGCAGATACCCCAAACGGTTATAAATGGTTCTCAGAAGCACCGAATTGCCAACAATGTTCATATCACAATCCCAGGTACCGACAACGAACGGCTGATGATGGAGCTAGACGAGCAAGGCATCATGGTGGCAACTGGCTCAGCTTGTAGTGCTAGCAGCGACGAACCGTCGTATGTCCTCGGGGCAATTGGCATTAGCGATAGTGATGCACGTAGTAGTCTGCGAGTTACTTTTGGTAGACAGACAACCAAGCTTGACGTCACCACGTTTGTGACCACACTGGCTGCCCTAGTTGCACCAGATGCCAACTAGCGGTAGAATTACCGTAAGCATGTTCATGACCAAAATAAAACAACATTTTACATTCAAACGCTTTCTGTCAGGCCTAGCACTACTAGCCTTGATTCTGATGAACCTAACAGGGTTACTTCAGGCTCAGAGCGTGACCCAGGGTTACGGTGCAGACGAAGTTTTGCAGCGTGGTATGATAGTTGGTTTTGATACTGATGATCCGGAGAAGGTTGAGCCAATTAACGTTGAGCAACTCGATCAGATTCTAGGGGTTGTAGTTGATGCAAATGATTCGCCGATTACGATTTCTGCCGAACAAGAAAAGGTCTTTGTGGCTACGGTTGGCCGCTATGACGTACTGGTCAGCAGCCAAAACGGCAGTATCAGCCCCAATGATTATGTGACGGTATCTTCACTCAATGGCATAGGAATGCTAGCGACTTACGAAGAAAGTGACATCTTAGGTCGTGCGGTTAGCGGTTTTGACACCGAAACAGGCATTGTCGGCACCAGCCAACTAACAGATTCTAGCGGCAACACCCGTGAGGTAAATATTGGCCGGATTCAGGTAGATGTCGGAATTGCCAAAAATCCACTGGCCAAGAGCGCGGCAGTGACGCCGGAATGGCTCGGCAAAATTGGCCAGGCAATCGCTGGCAAATCAATCAGCCCGGCCCGTATTTACATCAGTGCAGGCATATTTCTCATCGGTGCATTCATCGCCGGTGCAATTCTCTATGCCGGTATTCGTAGCAGTATTATTGCCATCGGACGTAACCCACTTTCCAAAAAGAGCATTCTGCGTGGCCTGCTGCAGGTGATTTTTACCAGTTTAATTGTTTTTATTATCAGCGTAATTGGGGTATATTTACTACTAAGAGTATAAGCAGTTTAGAAAAGGGTGGTGTGAACATAGTATGAATACTTGGGGGTTGGGACTAGTCATAGGTGCACTGGCGGCAACCGCTTTTGCGTTTATCTGGGTAGCGGTACGGCTTGGTTCAAACGGACCAGCTACAAAAAAATCAGCAAAAGACGGTCGTGAAGCCATCGGTGATGCGGTCGAAGAAGACGTCGAACATATCTTCAACGATGAGTTTCGTGAGGAGCTGAGAAATCGTGGCCGACTGCATTTCGAAAAAATTATTGGTGAAAACGCCATGTTCTTGCAGCAAGATCTGAGGCTGACGACATCGCAGATTAACGAGTTCATGAAGCAAGAAATCACCAAGACCTTGCAGGAAGAGTTTGCAAAATACGAACAATCTATCGATGACGCCAAGAAAATGGCCATGGATTCACTGCAAAAAACTCAGGTGGCTATCGAAGAGGAGCGCCAAGTACTGCATGAAAAGCTAGAAAAAGAAGTCGATGGTCAGCGCGATCGGCTGATTAAGCGATTCGAAGAAAACATGGGTGAGATTGTTAATCATTACGTGCTCGATGCAATTGGTAACGAGATTGACCTGAGTGACCAGCTGGAATACATACTGGGCGAATTACAAAACAACAAAGATGTATTGGTGGAGGATATCAGGAGTGGCGCCTAAGGATTCTTCGTCGGAAGCAAAGTCTCGAACTCCCCAGCATGCTGGGGATACGCATGTTTCGCGGCCTCATACTGTGCCGCGGGCTGAAAAGGCTGCTGTAGCAGCTGAGTCAGCTCCTGTGGCACCTAAACCATCTGGTGAGCTGGTGCTACCGCTGAGTGTTGTGTCGCGTAGCGATATCTCGCGTTCACTACGTGAAGTTGTTGCGCTTGATGATTATTTTCATCAAGCATCTGTTCGCGGCAGCAAGGACCAAGCGCTGCCGACTGTCAGCCGAGTGCTAGACAGTATGGCGACCGCCAATGGCTTGAATCTGTTACAACCGCAGGACAGAACTCGTATCAAAGAGTTCTTAACTAGACTCAAAGCCAACGCACCAGTGGTGCATATGAGTTTCCCGTCAGAAGCCAGCGGGCCTTTTTTGGCCAAGATTCTCGAATGGTTCCGACGTGAGGCTCATCCGCACACCGTATTGCACATTGGCTTGCAGCCAGAACTGGCAGCCGGCTGCCTTGTCCGTACTACCAACAAAGCCTTTGATTTTAGCTTCCGCAAGCGATTCGAACAGAGCAAACAAAAGCTCATCGCTGCACTAGAGCAAGCTGGCAAAGAAGTTGCCGAAGCAGCAACCCCTCCCGCTACAGTTACACCTGCTCAGCCTGTTGAAGCGGCTATAGCTACGGCGCCAGAAGGAACTGCCTCATGAGTAGCGAAGGCAGCTCACTACACTTCCAAAAGCTTGTCGAACAGGGCAAGCCTGTTGGCGAAGTGGTCGGTGTTGACCAATTTATCGTCATGGTCAAAGGCTTGCACCCAGCCAATGCTCACGCCCTAGTGATGTTCGAGGACGGTAGCAAGGGCTTCATCAATCATGTTCTAGAAGATTATGTGCTTGTACTTCATCTTGGTACAGACCGGCTAAAGGTTGGTATGGTGGCTGTGACACAACACGATAAATTGGTATCAAAGGTTGGCAAGGATTTTGTTGGCCGAGTTGTGAATGTCATGGGTGAGCCACTTGACGGCAAGGGCCCAATTGCACCAGATGATACCTGGCCGGTATTTAATCCTGCACCACCAATCTTTGAGCGAGAATTGCTCGATTTGCAGCTAGAAACAGGCGTTACATCTGTAGATGGACTATTCCCAATCGTGCGCGGGCAGCGTCTGGCAATCCTGGGCGACAACAAAACCGGCAAAACCGCTCTGACCACCCAGATTACGATTAATCAAAAGAACACCGATATTATCACCGTTTATGTACTGATTGGTAAACGCCGGTCTGACATTGATGAACTCCTTACGCGCCTGAACGATACTGACTCGCTCAAGAACACTATTGTGATTGTATCGACACTGTTCGAGTCGCTGATTATGACTTATCTAGCGCCATACGTTGGCTGTGCTATGGCTGAATATCTGTGGCAGGCTTGTGATCAGGAAACGATGATTATCTATGACGATTTAACCTCGCACGCCCAGGCCTACCGCGAAGTTGCCTTGCTGTCGAATGTTAGCCCAGGACGTGATTCGTACCCTGGTGATATGTTCTTTGCGCACTCTAGCCTACTGGAGCGCGCTGGCAAGCTCAAGCGCAACAACAAGACGCTGACCAGCCTGCCAATTGTACTAACGCCAAACAATGACATTACGGCTTACCTGCCGACCAACATTATGTCGATTACTGATGGACAGTGGATCATGGATCTTCAGGTGTTTCTATCTGGAAATCGCCCAGCTCTGTCGACTGGTCTTAGTGTGACACGTGTTGGCGGTGTTGGTCAGAACAAGCGCCAAAAAGGCCATACCGTTGCCGCTATGAAAGCTCTAGCAACCTACCGTCAGGCCGAGGAATACGCTCACTTTGGTTCTGAACTTGCTCTCAGCGCCCATAAGGATTTGGCGCGTGGCAAGAGCATTCTCGAGCTGTTTAACCAGCCGCCGACTGTAACCTATAGTTTCCTAGAACAGCAGCTAATGTTCGATATTGTGCTAAATCTAGACGACACAGCGCTGCTGGATGTCAAGAAAATGAAAGCCAGCGTCAAAGAAATGGCAAAGCAAGTCACTGGTGATGAGAACTTTGACCAAATCCGTGATCAGCTGCAAGCGCAGTGTATGCTAGAACAAACAGCCCCAGCCACCAAGGCGCCTGGTGGTCCATCTGAGCTATCAGCTGCTGGAGTAGAAGATACCAAGGACAAGTCAGTCGAGGATTCCAAAGAAGAACCAGCCAAAGAAATTGACGTCGACAAAGACGGCAAAATGACCGATGTTAAGCAGGACGAAAAAGAAACTGCCGAGGCGAAAAAGTAATGCGTAGACCACAAGAAATCCAAAAAGACGTCGACACTATGGCCACCATGGTCAATCTAACAAGTGTGTTCGAGAGTCTAGCCAGTATGCGCATCTCACAGATCAAGGGCAAAGTGCAGCAGTCCGAGCTGTTCTTTGGCGAACTGTGGAATATTTATCGTCAAATTCGGCTTGATTCGACCTTCCGATTCGGCCGTGAAGAACATGCTAAGGCTGACAAGCAAGAGCTGCGTATTTTGATTACCGCTGATGGTGGATTTAGTGGTGACATTGACCAACGACTTATTCGCTTGGCGCTAGAGGGCTACGACAAAAACAACCACGATATTATCATCATCGGTCACCACGGTGCTGTGCAGTTAGCTCAGCAAGGTATTGATTTCAAGAAATACTTCAAACTCCCGAAAGCCGACGAAGACATAAACGTCGAACCGATTACCGAAGAATCACAGTCATATGACAACACCATTGTCTATTACCAGTCCTACCAATCACTCAGTGTGCAGAACGTTAAGAAGATGAACCTCAGCAACGCGCTCAAGGATCAGGGCGAAGCCTCGATGGAACAGGTGCTAAATAACGAAGTTATCAACGAAGAAACTCATATTTTTGAACCAAGTACCTACGAAGTGATTGGTCACCTTGAGCGTTCGATGACTAGCATTATTTTGGCGCAGATTATCCTAGAGTCGAAGCTTGCTCAATACGCTAGTAGGTTCAAGGCCATGACAGCAGCTCACGAACGTGCCGATGAGTCACTGGCCGAATACAGGATGATGTACAACCGTAGCAAGCGCGCTATCAAGGACACTCGCCTCAAGGAAATTGTGGTTGGTATGCAAAAGGTTAAGGCAGCTCGCGAGGCCAAGGCACGCGCTATTGCCATGTCGGGGAGTAGCTCATAATGGCTGATATGGCGACGATGACCAGCGGCTACATAAAATCCATTATGGATCTAGTAATCTATGTTGAGTTTGACGAGGATTTCCCAGATCTCGGCGAGATTCTGATTGTTGGCGACACAGAAAAAAAGGCGCCACTACTGGTCAACAACATCAAGGCCGATGGTACAGCAATTTGCTTAAATATTATGTCCGACCGAACCATCAAAAAAGGCATGGCTGCCACTAGGACTGGTCACGGTATTGAAGTCCCGACTGGCGACAAGATTATCGGAAGAGTGCTTGACTTCATGGGTAATCCGCTTGATGGCGGCGAACCAATCGACAAGCAAGCCCCGCGCAAAGACATTTTTAGGGTAGAGAACAAATCAACCAAGTTTGAGGCTCTCAAGCCAGAGATTCTAGAGACTGGTATCAAAGTTCTCGATTTCTTCACGCCGTTTGTGAAGGGTCGCAAGATTGGTGTTATCGGTGGTGCTGGTGTTGGCAAGACGGTGCTAACCACCGAGATTATTCACAATGTGGCCAAAAACAGTGGTGTTTTGAGCTTCTTCGCCGGTGTTGGTGAGCGTATTCGTGAGGGTCACGAACTCTTCGAAACACTGCGTGACAGCGAGCTACTCGATTCAACCGGTATGTTCTTTGGGCAGATGAACGAAAATCCAGTCCAGCGCTCACTGATTGCTATCTCGGCAACGGCTGCACTAGAGTATTTCCGTGACGAGATGAAAAAAGACGTGCTGTTCTTTGCTGACAACATGTACCGTTATGTTCAGGCCAAGAACGAGCTCAGTACCATTATGGAGCAGATCCCAGCCGAGGGTGGTTATGAAGCGACAATCTTCTCTGACATTAAGACCTTGCAGGATCGCCTGAGCTCTAACGAAAACGGCTCTATCACGGCCGTGCAGACAATTTATGTGCCAGCCGACGATCTTTCTGACCCGGCAGTGCAGATGATTCAGCACGAGCTTGATAGCACGCTGGTGCTCAGTCGTAAAGTTGCAGAGCAGGGTATTCGCCCAGCAGTAGACCTGACCAAGACTAGCTCTAGTATGTTGACGCCAGAAATTGTCGGTGAGCGACACTACATGCTTAGTGTTCAGGTGCAAGCCGTGCTGCAAAAATACGAATCACTCAAGGGCATCATCGCAATTATTGGTGAGAACGAACTTAGCCCAGAAGATCGTGCAGACTTTGCCAAGGCCAAGGCGCTGGTGCAATATTTCACTCAGAAGATGTTCGTGACCGAGAAAATGCTTGGTGTACCAGGTGAGTATGTTAAGCGTGATGACATGCTAAATGGTGTCGAAGAAATCATTATCGGGTAGACATATGTATGTGACAAACTACTGCGTTGCTGGCTCCGGTACTCACTCACCGTATTGGAATACGGCTCGCTGGAGTTCCTCGCCATCGCCTTGTACTTCGCACACATACAAATGTCTACCTTTCGGAATGGTAAAGTAAATCTATGACAGACAAAAAAGACAAACCCAAGGTAGAAGAACTCAAGGACAAAGACGGCAAGCCGATGATGACTGTCAAAGTCTATTCGCCGTTCAAAAACTACTTCGATGAGCCGGCCTACAGTATCAGCGCAGAGAACAACACCGGTCCGTTTGACATTCTGCCGCGGCACCACAACTTTATGACACTAGTTAGTGCCTGCGAGATGAAAATTGTCGCTCCAACAGGGGAGAAAACCATCCGTATCAACCGAGCGGTTATGCATGTCAAAGCCGACAAAATTGTCGT